>NZ_JBFUGY010000013.1:0-368844 GCF_056402655.1 Bradyrhizobium sp. P3_C3
GGTCTATCGCAAGATCGCTTACGGTCCACTGCTTGACGTCTTCATGATCGACATGCGCAGCTACCGTGACGACAGCTGGAACAAGGGCGAGGACCATCGCGGCTGGATTCTCGGTGCCGAGCAGCTCGTATGGCTGAAGCGGGAGCTCGCCGCTTCGCGTGCGACCTGGAAGGTGATCGCGGCCGACCTGCCGATCGGCCTCGTCAGTCTCGATGCCGTCGCGCTCGGCAATGGAGCGCCCGATCGGCGTGAGCACGAAATCGCCGATCTCCTCAGCTCCATCAAGCGCGCCGGCATCCGCAACATCGTCTGGCTCACCGCCGACATGCACTACACCGCCGCGCATTATTACGATCCGAACAAGGCGCAATTCCAGGATTTTGAGCCGTTCTGGGAGTTCGTCTCCGGCCCGCTCCATGCCGGCACCTGGGGGCCGGGCGAGCTCGACAACACATTTGGCCCGGTCGCGATGTACCAGAACGGCTGCAGCGAGGCGCAGGGGGAGAACCTCGCGCCGTGCTTCGGCCTCCAGTTCTTCGGCAGGGTCGATATCGACGGTGCGAGCGGCGTGATGACTGTGACCTTGAAAGACGTCGACAACCGCGACCTCTGGTCGGTCGACATCGTGCCGCAGCCGCAGACGCGCCCGGCTGTGGTGGCGCAGCATTCGTGAGTGGGCAACTCTCTCCGTCGTCTCGGCCGGGCTTGACCGGCCATCCACGCCCTGCGGCTCGGCCCTGAGAACGTGGATGCCCGGGCATAGGCGAGCGGAAGCGACGCCGTCCTTCGGACGGCTATGCCCGGGCATGACGATGGGGGAGGGATCGCGCATCCCAACACTAACCCGATCTTGATTGGCCGCCTCGCGTCTGCTGCGCTATAGTCTCCATTCCCGCCACCTCTTTTCCATCACCGAAGAGTCTGCCCTCGCGACCCCACCGCGTGTTCGGCGGCTGAAATACGTCAGGAGTTGACCCATGGATCATCTGAAGACACAGGGCATCAGCATGCCCAAGCTCGGCCTCGGCACTTTCCGCATGCAGGGCGATGCCTGCCGCGCGGCGGTCGACAGCGCGCTGTCGATCGGCTATCGCCACATCGACACCGCCGAGATGTACGCCAACGAAGAACCGATCGGTGCCGCGCTCGCCGCGGCCCGGCTGCCGCGCGGCGAGCTTCATGTCACGACCAAGGTCTGGCACGAGAATCTCAGCCCCGATGCGATCCGCCGCGCCTTCGACGCCAGCCTGACCAAGCTCCGGCTCGACCACGTCGATCTCTACCTCGTGCACTGGCCCTCGAAATCCGCGAACTGGGGCGCGGTGTTCGAAACCCTGATGAAGCTGAAGGAGGAGGGGCGTACGCGGGCGATCGGCGTTGCCAATTTCACCACGGCGCTGCTCAAGATCGCGGTCGAGGACATCAAGGCGCCGATCGCCTGCAACCAGATCGAATATCACGCCATGCTCGATCAATCGAAGGTGCTGGCCTATCTCAACGCCAGGTCGATTCCGTTGGTGGCCTATTGCCCGCTCGCGCAAGGACGCATCGCGTCAGATCCGGCGTTGGCCGAGATCGGCGCCAGGCACAACGCGACCGCCGCGCAGGTCGCGCTGAAGTGGCTGCTCGACCAGAACGGTGTCGCTGCGATCCCGAAGGCCTCGCGCCGCGAGAGCCAGCAGGCCAATCTCGATGCGCTGAAGATCACGCTCGACGATGCCGACCGCAAGAAGATCGCGGCGTTGCCCAAGGACAGGCGTTGCGTCAATCCGGGCTTTGCGCCGGTGTGGGATTAGTCCTGCCGAACGTTTCGAACACGCAAAGAAATGGCCCCGCGAAGGGCCATTTCCATAATGCGTTACGCATTAATCCCAGTGGTGATGGTGACCGCGCTTGACCACGACGACCCGGTCGTGATGGTGCCAGCCGCGATGCCAGCCGTGGTCGCGATGCTCGCGCATTTCGGCGCGGGCGCCGTAGCCATGATGGTAGCCGTTCTTGATCACCACCGTTTCGGCATTCGCCATCGTCGGTGCAACGATCGCGAGCGCGCCGAGAGCCGCAACCACATAACCAAGCTTCTTCATGATGTCCTCCTCCAATGCAATGCACATGAGAACGGCGCATGTGTGCGAACGTTCCGGAGGAACTGGAAGAGAATTCTGAATGGATGTTCAGACAGAGCATGATCCGGAAAAGTGTGAAGCGGTTTTCCGAACGATCATGCTCAAACGTGATGCTCAATCGCAGCGTTGCTGCGCTGGTGTCGGCGCGCCTGTCGCGACGTATTTGCCGTCCCTGATCGTGTACACACCGCGCTCGCTGCGATTGTAGATCGCGCGCAGGCTGCCATCCTTCGCCAGCAGCAGCCCGAATTCACGCGCCTGGTGCAGCGAGGGGAAGTAAACCATCACATTGAGCAGGCCCTCGGCTTCGACCGTGGCGGACACCACTTCGTTCTCGTCCCTGGCCTCGCCGAAATCGCGCCGGTACATCACCCGGCCGTCTTTCCTGATCTCGTAAGTCAACAGCGAGCCCTTGTCGCGGTCCGGCCGAGCCGCGCAATCGACCGCCTATGAACCGAGCAGGCCCCATTGCTCGACCGTCGCCGCAAGCGTCTCGGCGCCGGCCGCTGGCGTGAACGCAATCCACAGCATCGCCGCCGCGACCCAGCAGCCCAGACAACGCGTCATGTCCTGAAAAACCCCGCCTCGAACAAGTCCAAGTGTAGCATCCCGCGCGCGATCGTCCACGCGAGCTGGCAATCGCGCTCGAATTTGATCCGCGTCAATGAGGCCGGTCGTATCAAGGGTAGGATGGCGCTCCCGAAGGCGAAGTTGGTGAGAGCGATGCTGAATCAAGTCGTGGATTTCGCGGGCGAGGTACTGCCGGGGAGCTGTGCCGTGCCGCCTTATTCCGAGACCGCGTTCCTGGCCGAGCTGGGCGAGCGCTTGAGGTCCTCGCGTGCGCGGTGCGAGCTGTCGCGCCGGGAGCTGGCCCGCCGCTCCGGGATTTCCGAGCGCTACATCGCCCAGATCGAGGCCGGCAAGGGCAACGTCTCGATCGTCCTGCTGCTGCGGCTGGCCTCCGCGATTCACGGCAGCCAGCCTCAGGTGGCCTAGAGCGAGCCTTAGGCCCGCTTCTCCACGTTGGCGCTGCGGGCCGGCACGCCGAACTCCTTGCGGCAGACCTCGGCCAGCACGGCGACGCCCTCACGGATCTGCTGATGCGAGGGGCTCGCAAAGCACAGCCTGAGCCGCGAGCTGGAATGGGGCTTGTTGGTCGACCATTCCGGCCCCGGATTGATCGACACGCCGGCGGCGAGCGCGGCCTGATAGAGTTTTAGCGTATCGACCTGGTCGGGCAGCTTCACCCACAGGAAGATGCCGCCCTTGGGCTCCTCGAACTCGGCCGCCGTCCCGAACTGCTCGTTCAGCGCCTCCATCAGTGTATCGAGCTTGGTGCGCAGCGCCTTCGTCAACGCGGGCACGTGGGTCGAGAAATGCGGCTTGCAATAGGCGGCCAGCACCATCTGCTCCAGCGCGCCGGAGCCTGCATCCGTCTTCAGCGCCAGCATCCGCGACATCACATCCCAGGGCGCGACGATGAAGCCGACGCGCAACGCCGGTGCGATCGATTTCGAGAACGAGCCGATATGGATCACGCCGCCGTTCGGGCTCATCGCGTGGATCGCCGGCGGGCGCTGTCCCGACCAGACGAGATCGGCGTAGCAATCGTCCTCGAAGATGGGCACGCCATATTCGGCCGCGAGCCGCACCACTTCGGTGCGGCGGCTCTCCGGCATGATGCTGCCGGTCGGGTTCTGCACGGTCGGGATGGTGTAGATGTATTTCGGCCGGATGCCGCGGCCCTTGAGATCCGCCAGCGTCGAGGCCAGCACGTCCATCCGCATGCCGTCCTTGTCGAGGGGGATGCCGACGACGTTGACCCCGAGCCGCGCCAGGCGAGTCAACGAGCCCTGATAGCTGTCCTGCTCGAAGATCACGGTATCGCCGCGCGTCAGCAGCGTTGCGTTGACGAGGTCGAGTGCCTGGAGCGAGCCGGAGACGATCAGGAGATCGTCGACGGTGCAGTTGATGCCGGCGTCGCGCTTCAGTTTTGTCACCAGGAATTCGCGCAAGGGCAAATAGCCCTGCGGCCCGTGCGCCAGGCCGTAAGTGGCAAGCGAGCGGCCTTCCTTTTGCAGGGCGGAATTGGTCGCCTCGATCAGGCCGTCGAGCGGCAACTGCTCGGAATCGTTGTTGCCGCCGACGAAACTGTACTTGGCGAGGCCCGTCCAGCGCGCGGAAGGGGCCGGCAGCCCTGCGGGAAACAGGGGCGCGAAATCGAAGCTGGACGTCATGGGGGCGTTCCTCGTTTTGTTCTTGTTGAGCGGCCGGCCTTGCGCCGGCCTGCCTTACTTCTTGCCGGTCGTCCTCGTCGGACGGCCCTGGCTGATGAAAGCGTAATGCGCATTGGCGACGCCGCCAACCATCAAGGCCTCGACCACGGGCTCGGCGATCTCGCCTGTTGCCGCCCAGTCGACGAGGAAGTTGGCCCCGGTCCCGCCGCGCACATCGTCGTTCGGAATGAAGATCGAGACGGTGGCCAGAGGCTTCAGCGCCACCTGGCCCTTCAGGTAGGTCTCGACCTGCTTGCCTGCGGTGTCGAAATAGGCGATGCGTTTGACCACCAGCGGCTGGGTCTCGGAGGCGTTGTGAACGCTCAGCGTCACCGAGAAGTCGACACGTAGTTTGCCCTGGCTCATCGCGACGCTGGAATAGGCGGGCACATAGAACCCGCCGGAGACGGCGAGTTCCTCCTTCGGCAGTGTGGTGAGCGAATCGGCAAAATTTTGTTCGATATTGACCTTGGATTGCGCGGCTGCGGGCGCGGCAGAGGCGAGGGGACATAGCAGCATTGCTGTGAAAAGCCCTGCTCGCATGTGACGAATTGCTCGCTTGCCGCGCCGCAACCTGGCCCTAGGGTGCGGCAAAACGGACCAATTTGGTATGCACGAACTCATTCGCGACATCACTCTCTGTATTCTGTTTGCCTGGATGCTGGGCCTGCTCGCCCATTTCTCCCGGCAGCCGCTGATCCTGGCCTACCTTATCGCCGGCTTCTGCATAGGTCCATTCGGTGCGGGCTGGGTCAAATCGCAGGAATCGATCAGCGTCATTTCCGAGCTCGGCCTGATCTTCATGCTGTTCATGATCGGGCTCGAGATCGACCTGAAGAAGATCGTGCGGGCGGGAAAGGTGATCCTGTTCGCGGCGGGCGGCCAGCTCATCGGCGGCTGCCTGCTCGGGGTGCTGTTCTTCGTCGGTATCGGCTTGTCGCTCGGCGGTGGGCATTTCGATGCGGTCTATCTCTGCGTCGCCTGCGCGCTGTCGAGCACCGTGATCATCGTCAAGGTGCTCTACGAGAAACGCGAGCTCGACACGCTGCCCGGCCGCATCACGCTCGGTGTGCTGGTGCTCCAGGACATCTTCGCCATCCTGTTCCTGGCGGTGCAGCCGAGCCTCGCCAATCTCGAGGTCAGCGTCATCCTGCTGTCGATCGGCCGCGTCGCGGTGCTGGTCGCCGCCGCGCTGCTGGTCAGCCGCTACGTGCTGCCGCGCCTATTCCATCAGATTGCCCGCCGCCCCGAGCTGATCCTGCTTGGCGCGCTCGCCTGGTGCTTCCTGGTCGCCGAGACCGCGGAGCGGCTCTCACTCTCGCGCGAGATGGGTGCGCTGATCGCCGGCGTCTCGCTGTCGACCTTCCCTTACGCCCTCGACGTCACCGCCAAGGTCACCACGCTCCGCGACTTCTTCATCACGCTGTTCTTTGTCGCGCTCGGCATGACCATTCCCGTGCCGGGCCTCTCCGTGATCGGGCTTGCCTTGATGATCGCGGCGTTCACGGTGGTCAGCCGCCTCGTCACCACCTTCGCCCCGCTCTACCTGATGAAGCAGGGCCTGCGCGCCAGCCTGTTGCCGGCCCTTAACCTCGCGCAGATCTCCGAGTTCTCGCTGGTGGTGATCCAGACCGGCGTCGCCGACCATCATATCGCGGCCGAAACGGCGAATGCGGCCTCCTTTGCCTTCGTGGTGCTGGCGGTGCTCTCGACCTTCGTGATGACCCGCAGCGACGAGATCACCCGCTGGGCGATCGGCCCCCTCAAGCGGATCGGCCTGCGCGACCTCGACCATGGCAACGGCCACGCCGAGGAGGGGCACGAGGGCGGCCACGGCGAGGCCCGCCGCATCGTCATCCTCGGCTTTTTCCGTGCGGCGAGCGCGCTGCTGGCCGAGATCGAACGGCAGGCGCCGGTGCTGCTCGAGCAGATCACCGTGATCGACTTCAATCCCAATGTGTACAAGACGCTGCTGTCGCGCGGCCTGCACGTGATCTATGGTGACATCAGCAGCGCCGACACGCTGCTCCATGCCGGCGTCGGCAAGTCCGAGATGATCATCCTCAGCGTGCCGGACGCCCTTCTCAAGGGCGCGAGCAACGAGAAGCTGGTTCGCCACGTCCGTACCCTCAACCCGACCGCCATGATCGTGGCCACGGCCGATCTTTTGTCGGATGTGAGCGAGCTCTACGCGGCCGGCGCCAGCTATGTCACGGTGACCCGGCTCAGCGACGCTCATGAGCTGTTTACCGTGATCGAAGCGGCCCAGGCTGGCCTGCTGGCCGACAAGCGGGCCGAGCTCGATGTCCGGCTCGGCGAGCGGCGCGAAGTGCTGCCCTGAAGGCGGCGCGGCCGCTTTCCGTCCGGGCCGTGTGCGCCTATATCCCTGGTATCTTCGGTGCAAGCCTTAGACCCGCGGGCCGGCCCGCCATCAGGCATATGCGGTTGCGTCCAGGACACTAGCGCTTGGGGCCAAGTCCGGCTAAGGCGTCCGGCGAAGCCTCCCGGCCATAACCGATAGAGATTGGGAAATGCCCGATAACGTTCAGGAAGTCTTGCAGGCCTTTGCCCGGGGTGAGCTCGTGGTCGTCACCGACGACGAGGACCGCGAGGGCGAGGGCGATCTGATCGTCGCCGCCTCGCTCTGCACCGCCGAGAAGATGGCGTTCATCATCCGCCATACCTCCGGCATCGTCTGCGCGCCGGTGACCACCGAGGACGCGCGCCGCCTCCGGCTCGATCCGATGGTGGCCCACAACGATTCCGCGCACACCACCGCATTCACGGTCTCGATCGACTACAAGCCCGACGGCGGCACCGGCATCTCGGCCGAAGAACGCGCCTCGTGCTGCCGCGCGCTGTCCAATCCCAATGTCGGCGCCAACGATTTCGCCCGTCCGGGCCACATCTTCCCGCTGATCGCCAAGGACGGCGGCGTGCTGCTGCGTTCCGGCCATACCGAGGCTGCGGTGGACCTCTGCAAGCTCTCCGGCCTGCCGCCGGTCGGTGTCATCAGCGAACTCATGAACGACGACGGCAGCGTGATGAAGGGCGAGCAGGTTGCGCAGTTCGCCGCCAGGCACAAGCTCAAGCACGTCACCATCGCCGACATGATCGCCTATCGCCAGGTGCGCGAGAAGCTGATCGAGCGGGTCTCGACCTTCGTCACTGACAGCCCGATCGGGCCGCTTCAGGGCTATGCCTACCGCTCGCCGTTCGATTCAATCGCCCACGTCGCGTTCGTCTATAACGGCGTCGGCGACGGCAAGAACGTGCTGACGCGCTTCCACAAGCCCAACATCGTCAAGGACATCTTCACCGGCCATAAGCGCATGGCGGCAGTGCTCGAGCACTTCAAGAAGTCCGGCCGTGGCGTCTTGGTTTACCTGCGTGACGGCGCCGCCGGTGTCCCCGTTGCCCCGCTGCCCGATGAGAGCGCGAGCGAGGCGGACCGCAACCGCCAGTGGCGCGAGGTTGGTGTCGGCGCGCAGATCCTGCGCGATCTCGGCGTCACCTCGATCCGCCACCTCACCTCGTCGGTGCACGACTACAAGGGCCTGTCAGGCTTCGGCATCGAGATCGTCGCCAACGAGCAGCTTGAAAGCTAGCGCTGTCATTCCGGGGGCGCGCGCTGCGCATCCCCGGGGTCCACGCAGAGCCATCCATCTGCAACGCAATTGCACTTGTTGCCGCGGCGCTTTACTTTGTCGGGCAAATTTTGACGGAACCAGACGAAAGGACGTTTCATGAGCGTGCGCCCTCAGACCAAGGACAAGCCGGCTGCGGCTTCTTTCCAATGGGACGATCCGTTCCTGCTCGACGAGCAGCTCACCGAAGACGAGCGCATGGTGCGCGACACCGCGCGCGCCTATGCCCAGGACAAGCTGCTGCCGCGCGTCACCAAGGCCTATCTCGAGGAGAAGACCGACCGCGAGATCTTCAACGAGATGGGCGAGCTCGGCCTCATCGGCATTACGCTGCCTGAGGAATATGGCTGTGCCAATGCGAGCTACGTCGCCTACGGCCTCGTCGCGCGCGAGATCGAGCGGGTCGATTCCGGCTATCGCTCGATGAACTCGGTGCAGTCCTCGCTGGTGATGTATCCGATCTACGCCTATGGCGACGAGAACCAGCGCAAGAAGTACCTGCCGAAGCTCGCCAGCGGCGAATGGGTCGGCTGCTTCGGTCTCACCGAGCCCGACGCCGGCTCCGATCCGGCCGGCATGAAGACCCGCGCCGAGAAGGTTTCGGACGGCTATCGCCTGACCGGCAGCAAGATGTGGATCTCGAACGCGCCGATCGCCGACGTGTTCGTCGTCTGGGCCAAGTCGGCCGAGCACGACAACCAGATCCGCGGCTTCGTGCTGGAAAAGGGCATGAAGGGGCTCTCCGCGCCGAAAATCGGCGGCAAGCTGTCCCTGCGCGCCTCGATCACCGGTGAGGTCGTGATGGACGGCGTCGTGGTTCCCGAGGACGCGCTGCTGCCCAACGTTTCCGGCCTCAAGGGCCCGTTCGGCTGCCTCAACCGTGCCCGCTACGGCATCTCCTGGGGTGCGCTCGGCGCCGCCGAGGACTGCATGCATCGCGCCCGCCAGTACACGCTCGACCGCAAGCAGTTCGGCAAGCCGCTCGCCGCGACCCAGCTCGTGCAGAAGAAGCTGGCGGACATGGAGACCGAGATCGCGCTGGGCCTCCAGGGTTCGCTTCGCGTCGGCCGTCTGATGGACGAAGGCAAGTTTGCCCCCGAGATGATCTCGATCATGAAGCGCAACAATTGCGGCAAGGCCCTCGATATCGCCCGCGTCGCGCGCGACATGCACGGCGGCAACGGCATCTCCGCCGAGTACCACGTGATGCGCCACGTCCATAACCTCGAGACCGTCAACACCTACGAGGGGACTCACGACGTCCACGCCCTGATCCTGGGACGTGCGATCACGGGCATCCAGGCGTTTTTCTAGTCGCAGCGTTCTTCGGCCGCGGCTAGTTTGCTCCGCTGTCATCGCCCGCCCTGTGCGCAATTGCGCACTAGAGCGGGCGATCCAGTATCCCAGAGACCTCGCCCTCGCCTCAGGCGCCGCGGCGTACTGGATACCCCGCTTTCGCGGGGTATGACGGCGAGGGTTGGGGCTGCAGTGCACAGGAAGTCCCATGTCCGACAACGACGACATCCCGTTCAACCGCAACTTTCCGCTCAAGGCCGGTGTCGTCGAACAAGTCCGTCCCGGCGTGCGGCGCGTGCTCTGTAACAATCCGAGCCCCTTCACCTTCACCGGCACGGTCAGCTACATCGTAGGCCAAGGCAACGTCGCGATCATCGATCCGGGGCCGGACGACGAGGCGCATGCGGCGGCGCTGCTCGATGCCGTCAAGGGCGAGACGGTGAGCCACATCTTCGTCACCCACACCCATCGCGACCATTCGCCGAACACGGCACGGATCAAGCAGGCGACCGGCGCGCCCGTCTATGCCGAGGGCCCGCACCGTGCCTCGCGCCCGCGCTTCGAGAGCGAGAAGCACAATCCGGAGTCCGGCGCCGACCGCGATTTCGCGCCCGATATCAGGATCGCCCATGGCGACGTCGTCGAGGGGGCCGGCTGGCGTCTGGAGGCCGTGGCGACGCCCGGCCACACCGCCAATCATCTCGCCTTCGCCTGGCCCGAACGGAAATTCAACTTCGTCGGCGATCACGTGATGGGCTGGTCGACCTCGATCGTGGCGCCGCCCGACGGCTCGATGATCGACTACATGGAGTCGCTCGACCGCCTCGCCGCGCGCGAGGAGGATCTGTATTTCTCCGGCCACGGCCCGGAGATCCCGGACGGCCAGCGTTTCGTGCGCTTCCTGATCCGCCACCGCAAGGCGCGCGAAGCCTCGATCCTGCACCGCCTGGCCAAGGGCGAGGCCGATATCCCGACCATGGTGCGCGCGATCTATATCGGCATCGATCCTAGGCTGACGACGGCCGCCGGCTATTCCGTCCTGGCGCATCTGGAAGATCTGGTCGCGCGCGGCGTGGTGACGACGGACGGCGATCCCGTGATCGGTGGAACGTATCGAATGGCTTAGGGGCGAATGGCGAATAGGGAGCAGCGAATAGGTGCTTTCCACTCGCTATTTGCTACTCCCCATTCGCCGATCTCACTTCTTCACCGTTTTCGCCGGTGCCTTCGGTGGCGCGACCGGCGTCTTCTTCACCGGTTTCAGCGCGTCGGCGTCGGCTGCGGTGTTGAGATCGTCGATGAATTTTTTGACGCGCGCGGCGTTGCTGCCGAGATCACTGTCGAAATAGCGCGACGCCGAGCGGATATCGACGCGGGAATCGTCACCATCGGGCACGACCCGGATCGAGATGTCCTCGCGGAATCCCATGATCGGCGTCCGTGCTACCGCCTCGATGCGGCCGATACGGCGCGGCGGCTGCGGCTCGCGCTCGTCGATGACGAGCCATTTGCGCTTGATGACGAGCTGGCGCGCGATCGCATAGGCCCGATCGACCGGGATCTCCAGCTCGATCGGCTCGATGTCCGGGTAGAACTGGCGCTGCTGCTCGGCCGAATAGAGGCCGGCATAGACCGCCGTGTTGGTGCCATCGCCGGTGCGCAGGTGCGCGAGCGCGTCGAAGCGCGGCGGGTCGATCGGGTTGGTGGTGATGTCGTAGATCGGCGGCAGCTTGCGGTATTGCAGGGCGAGATAAGCGGGATAAGCGAGGATCGCGCCGTTGATGAGGAAGGCGAGCAGGATGCGCCCCATGCCGCGCGAGCCGTTCTGCCAGATCGCGGCAAAGCCCGCGAGCCCAAACAGGATCGAGAGGCCGGCGATCGCGAGCCCGCCGAAGAACGTCATCAGCGCCGGTTTCATCTCCAGGAAGTCGAAGCGGACGATGATGATCGAGACCACCACCGCCACCACCGCGAACACGGCCAGATTACGCGCCCAGCTCGCGAGGCTGGACACGGGCTCCGACTGATAGGGAGCGGAAAACCTGCGGGCCATCGGGTGAAGCTCTGCCGGAGTTTTGGGCGATGTCGGCCGATTTGGCGCGACGATGGGCCGTTGAGACCACGGCCCGGGGGCAAATTCAAGGGTTCCGCATGCGCCCAGACCGTCATGCCCGGGCATAGCCGTCCGAAGGACGGCGTCGCTTCCGCTCGCCTATGCCCGGGCATCCACGTTCTCCGTGCCGCGGGGCAAGGCGTGGATGGCCGGGACAAGCCCGGCCATGACGTTGTGGAGGCTTCAATGCGTCGAGCGCTCACGCCCTCCAGGGGGAGGGCGGTACCTAGGGTTACGCCGCCGCGTTCGGGAAACGGTAATCCTTGAACTGGTCGCGTAGTGCGGTCTTCAGGATCTTGCCGGTCGCGGTGTGCGGGATGCCTTCGACGAAGGCGRCGTCGTCAGGCATCCACCATTTGGCGATCTTGCCGTCCATGAACTTCAGGATGTCCTCGCGGCTGGCCTGCTGGCCCTGCTTGAGCTGCACGATCAGCAGCGGCCGCTCGTCCCATTTGGGATGATAGATGCCGATCACGGCGGCCTCCGCCACGGCGGGATGGCCGACCGCGAGGTTTTCGAGGTCGATCGAGGAGATCCACTCGCCGCCGGACTTGATCACGTCCTTGGAGCGGTCGGTGATCCGCATGTAGCCGGCCTCGTCGATGGTCGCGACGTCACCGGTGTCGAAGAAGCCCTCCTCGTCGAGGATGTTGCTGTCGACGCGGTAATAGGCCTTGGCGACGGCGGGGCCGGAGACCTTGAGACGGCCGAAGGTCTTGCCGTCCCAGGGCAGCTCCTTGCCGGCATCGTCGGTGATCTTCATCTCCACCGCAAAGGGCGCATAGCCCTGCATCTGCAGCACGTCGAGCCGCGCCTCACCGGTCGCATTCTGGAACGGCGGCTTCAGTGCCGCGACGCTGCCGATCGGGCTCATCTCGGTCATGCCCCAGGCGTGGCGCACGTTCGAGCCCATGTCGAGGAAGGCCTTGATCATCGAGCGCGGCATCGCCGAGCCGCCGCAGATCACCATCTTCAGAGCCGGCAGTTTCAGATTGTTGGCCGCCATGTGCTGCAGCAGCATCAGCCACACCGTGGGCACGCCCGCCGTGTGCGTCACCTTCTCCGTCGAGAGCAGCTCGTAGACGGAGGCGCCGTCGAGCTTGGCGCCGGGCATGACCAGCTTGGTGCCTTGCGAGGGGGCCGAGAAGGCGATGCCCCAGCTATTGGCATGGAACAGCGGCACCACCGGCAGCATTGTCTCGGACGCGCTGGTGCCGAGCGCATCGACATTGTTCGCCATCAGCGCGTGCAGCACGTTGGAGCGATGCGAATACAGAACCCCCTTCGGATCGCCCGTGGTGCCGGAAGTGTAGCACATCGCGGCGGCCGTGTTCTCGTCAAAGTCCTTCCATTCGAATTTGCCGTCGGCCTCCGCGATCCAATCCTCGTAGGCGACCACGTTCTTCAGCGTCGTCTGCGGCATGTGTGCCTTGTCGGTGAGCACGACGTAGCGTTCCACGCTTGGCAGCTTGTCGGCGATCTTCTCCAGGACCGGAACGAAGGTGAGGTCGGTCATCACAATGCGGTCCTGCGCATGGTTGATGATCCAGGCGATCTGCTCGGGGAAAAGGCGGGGATTGACGGTATGGCAGATGGCGCCGATCCCCATGATGCCGTACCAGACCTCGAGATGGCGCCAGGTGTTCCAGGCGATCGTTGCGACACGGTCACCGAGCTTGATGCCGTCTCGCTCCAGCACCTGCGAGACCTTGAGCGCCCGCTTGTGGATTTCGCCGTAGGTGGTGCGATGGATCGGTCCCTCGACCGATCGCGTAACGACCTCCTGCTTGCCATGAATCTTGGCGGCGTGTTCGATGATCCGGTGGCAGAGCAGGGGCCAATCTTGCATCAAACCAAGCATTCAGACATTCCTCCGAGGTGGGCTGGACTTTTTATAGCTCTCAGCGCTGGGCCAAAGAATTGTCATGAGTTTTAGCCTGCCGGACTTTCGCCGCAAATGGTCTTGTCGCGGCTATATGTCCGCCGGCGCGGCAATGGTTACCGCTGCGCTCGGGCTGTCGCTTGTGCTGGCGGAGCGGGCAGAAGCGCGAAAATATGCTGCGCCGCTGGATATCTTTGGCCTCGGGACACCACGGCCACGTACGAAGGTGCACTCCGCCAGGATACCGCTACCAAAGCCCCGTCCGGAGGAGGCCCCCCAAGCAACGGACGAGGCCGCGCCGGAGGCAGAAGGGAAGCCTTCCGCAGACAAGCCCAGTGCCAACAAGCCCGCCGAGGCCGCGCCGCCGGCCGAGAAGCAGCTCTCKGCCTGCCGGCTGGCGCTGACCGAGGAGATCGCCGTCGCGCCGTCCATTCCCGATATCCGCGGCCCCGGCGCCTGCGGCGGCGAGGATCTGGTGCGGCTGGAGGCGATCGTGCTGCCGGACAAGCGCAAGGTGGCGGTCAAGCCGGCGGCGATCCTCCGCTGCACCATGGCCTCCGCGATCGCCGACTGGGTGCGCAAGGACATGGTGCCGCTGGCGGCGAGCCTCGGCTCGACCATCAGCGATCTCGACAATTTCGACAGTTTCGAATGCCGAGGCCGTAACCGCATCGCCGGCGCGATGCTGTCCGAGCACGGCAAGGCCAACGCGCTCGACGTCCGCGCCATCAAGCTCGCCAACGGGCGGTCGATCGGCCTGACCGACCGCGGCATGCCGCGCGATGTGCGCGAGCGCGTGCTGCATTCAGTCTGCGCGCGCTTTTCCACCGTGCTCGGTCCGGGCTCGGACTGGTATCACGAGGACCACATCCATCTCGACCTGGCGCAGCGGCGCAACGACTACCGGATTTGTCAGTGGAACGTCTGGGATCCCCTGCCGCAGGTCGCCCCGTTGCTGCCGGCGGGACGGCCCGAGGAGGCGCCGCCGCGCGAGGTCGCGGCCAGGCCTGAGGCCAAGGATGGAGCCCAGGACGGTGCTAAGGACGGAGCTGATGACGAGCCGGCGCAGAAATCCCCTGCGCCGGCGGACAAGTCGGCCGCCGATGGCACCAAAGCCGAGCCGCACAAGCCGGCAACAAAAAAGCGCCGGTAAAACCGGCGCTTTTGAATGTCCGAGAGCAGGAAGCGATCAGTAGCTGCCCGCCTGGCCCGTCTGGCTGCCGCCGAGCGCGAGGCGCGAATTGTAGGGCGAGTCGCCATGCTTCGGCTCGAGCACCACGACAATGGTGCCGACCTTGACGCGGCCATAGAGGTCGATGGCATCCTCGTTGGTCAGGCGGATGCAGCCCGACGAGATCGAGGCGCCGATATATTCCGGCTGGTTGGTGCCGTGAATGCGGAACAGCGTGTCCTTGCCGCCGGAGTAGAGATACATCGCGCGGGAGCCCATCGGATTGTCCGGACCCGGTGCAACGTAGGTCGGCACGCCCAGTCGCGAAATCTCGCCCGGGGTCGGATGCCAGGCCGGCCACTCGGTCATGCTGCCAACCTTGGCAATGCCCGACCAGGCCATGGCTTCTTCGCCGACGGTAATGCCGTAGCGGATCGCCTTGCCGCCATCCATCACCCAGTAGAGGTAATGGTTGTCGGAATCGACCACGATCGAGCCCGGCGATTCCTTGCGGTGGTAATCGACGATGGCGCGGCGGAACGGCTCGGCGACGGGGGTGTTCTCGTACCGGACCTTGGCGAGGAGTTCCTTGTCCTTCGGCTTGAAGGCCTTGGTGTCGGTCGCTTCAAAATGTGTGGCCTGCATGCAGCCCGACAGCATCAGGCCAGCGGCCAAAATACCCAGCATAACTTTCAGCGACGACATGATTTGATTCCAATCGACAACAACTAGCTTTCGCGGGGCTTGAGACGCGCCCAAACCACGACTCCGTTGGGCCCTATTATCGTTGAAATCTGCCACAATTCCAGCGTTTCGGACCTTTTCCCGCGCTGCAAGAGCCTAGCTGTGGCTTTTTTGCCGCAAGTTTTGCGCTCCTGTGCTGGTTTTTAGGCAAAGCACGCCCGACTGTCGATTCCGTGCCACGGTTGGGCCGCGGCTCCGCCACAAATGCAAACGCCCCGTTAATGTGCTTGTCATCATGAACTTGTCAGAATCGCGCTAAGGGCTGTCAGTCTGTCGCAGGCCCCTGCTGGAGTTGTGCATGTTTTCTGTGTTCGTTCCCTCCGACTCCTCCCTCAAGAAAGCGGTCGTCGAGGACCTCGCGGCGGTTCCGGAGCACGCCGTGTGGATCGACCTGGTCAACCCGACCGCGGCTGAGGACAAGGCGGTGGAGCGGCTCTCCGGTATTGCGATCCCGACCCGGGAGGACATGCAGGAGATCGAGATCTCCAGCCGCCTCTATATCGAGAACAGCGCGCGCTATATGACGGCGACGCTGATGTGCCAGTCCGACACCGACATGCCCCGGACCACGGCTGTGACCTTCATTCTCGGCGACCATCGCCTGGTGACGGTGCGCTACGACCAGCCCAAGCCGTTTGCGCTGGTCGAGGCCAAGCTGGCCCGGTCCTGCGCGCCCGCGATCACCGGCGAGATGGTGCTGATGGAACTGCTCGACGCCGTGATCGACCGCTGCGCCGACATCCTGGAGCGCTGCGGCGCCGAGATCGACCAGGTCTCGCACGACATCTTCGAGCCCGAGAGCGAGCGCCACGGCCACGCCAAGCAATATTCCCAGATCCTGATCTCGATCGGCCGCAAGGGCGATCTGACCTCGAAGGTTCGCGAAAGCCTGGTGTCGATCGGCCGCGTCGTCACCTTCCTCTCCGCGGTGGTGGAGGGCGTGAAATGGTCGAAGGACATGCGCGAGCAGCTCAAGACCATGCAGCGCGACGTCGCCTCGCTGACCGACCACGCCTCTTATCTCTCCAGCAAAATCACCTTCGTGCTCGACGCCATGCTCGGCGTCGTCAATCTCGAGCAGAACAACATCATCAAGCTGTTTTCGGTCATGGCCGTTGTCCTGATGCCGCCGACGCTGATCGCCTCGATCTACGGCATGAATTTCAAGGCGATGCCGGAACTCGAATGGGTCCACGGCTATCCGATGGCGCTGGTGATGATGCTCGCCGCCGCGATCGTCCCGTACTGGCTCTTCAAGTGGAAGAAGTGGCTTTGATACCTACCGAGACCTTACGCCGTTCAACGAGACACGGTGGTTGGTGTCGCAGAATAGAGCGGGATTGAGGCCGCGCCGTGATGTGTGCCCGCCGCCCCAATTCCTCCGGTAAAATTTGAGCAGTGGGCTGAACGTTTGCGCGAAACTTGTCTGCGATAAGCAGCATGTTAGCCGCGAGGAACAGCCATGGTTGAAAAACACATAACGTCGCCCCGCAACGTCATCGATCTGGCGAATTATCGTCAGGTCCTGGCGAGCGGCAAGGCGTCGTCGATGTCGGCACGCATGTGCCGGCACTGTGGTGCTCCGCTGCTCGACGGTGAGAACGACGACGACTGCTCGACTGCGTTCAGCAAGGCCGCTCCGCGGCTGCGCGATCGGTCGCGTCGGATTCGAGTCGATTGAGGAACGGAAAGAACGGCGGGCGATCCAGGTCTTGCGGCGGCGTTGTCTGGATCGCCTTGCTTCCCATCTTTCGGCAGATGAGCTCTAGCGTTTCACGATCTGCGCCGTCGAGACGATGGTCTCGGCGATGACGCCGTCGCGGCTGAAGGGAGCCAGGTGCTCCCCGACATCGCACAGCATCGCCTCTGCATTCTCGCCCAACGCCTCCGGCGATGACGACGAGTAGGTGAGGGTGCGGCGTGTCAGATCCTGCACACTGATTGTGTGGCTGGTCTCAACCGTGACGAGCTCGGTGGGCTGAAAGGCGCTGCCGCGAAAGAACGCCGGCAAGTCGCGATGGGTGCGCGTGCCCATGCCTGCCTCCTCCCAGAGCTTGGCCGGTGACCAGCGGCGGCGGACGTCGTTGTACCCATCGAGCCACGGGTTGCTGCCGTCGGTGGCCGAGAACGAGGCGCAGATCAGAATTGCGCCATCGCGCGCGACCAGTCGATCGAGCCGCGCAAGCGTCGACTCACGATCCATCCAATGCAGCGCGCGGCCGATGGTCACGACGTCGAATGCGCCGATGTCGGGGCTAAGCGTCTCGACCTTGCCTTCGATCAGCGTGAGTGCGTGGCCTGCGCTCGCAGCCGCGCGTCGCGCCGCATCGAGCATGGCAGGCTCGGGATCGACGCCGGCAACGCGGCCGACATAGGGGCCGAAGCCGAGCGCCAGCAGTCCGGGTCCGGTGCCGAGGTCTATCAGGCTGCCCTGTTTGGTGAGACCAAGCTTGTGCGCGACGTTGCGAAAGAATTCACTCGGGTAGGGCGGCCGCAAATGCTCGTAGAGTGACGCAGTGCTCGCGAACCGGCCCATGCTTCGCCTGCCTGGCCTTACACGTGCTGGCCGCCGTTGATGTGGATCTCGGCGCCGTTGACGTAAGAGCTGGTGTCCGTGCACAGCACGTAGATGATCTTGGCGACCTCGTCGGGCGTGCCGAGCCGGTGCATCGGGATCTGCTGGTCGACGATCTTCTCGGTGCCCGGCGACAGGATCGAGGTGTCGATCTCGCCCGGCGCGATCGCGTTGACGCGGACGCCGACGCGGCCGAAATCGGAGGCCATTTCGCGCGTCAGGGATGCAAGCGCAGCTTTCGATGTGGCATAGGCGGCGCCCGCAAACGGATGCACGCGCGAGCCCGCAATCGAGGTGACGTTCACGACCGAGCCCCTGGCCGCCTTCAACTCCTCGATCAATCCCCGCGCGATCATGATCGGCGCGAAGAAATTGACGTGGAAGACGTGCGTCCAGGTGTCGAGGTCGGTGTCGACCGAGCCAAGCCGCGAGCCGCCCGGACCCTTTGGCGAGATCGCGGCGTTGTTGACGAGCGCATGCAGCATGCCGCCTTCGAGCCGGTTGCGGATGTCGGTGATCGCGCGCGCGGTGTCCAGGGGGTTGCCGAGGTCGACCTGGATGTGATCCTCGGGGCCGGCGTCCCACGGACAATCCTCGGGGAAGGGATGCCGCGAGCAGGTGATGACGCGCCAGCCCGCCGACGAGAACCGGATCACTGTGGCGTGGCCGATGCCGCGGCTCGCTCCGGTCAGGAGCAGCGTGCGGCGCGGCGCATTGGACGAATGCGGCATGGACATCTTTCAGGTCGGCCTAAGCTCAGGGATACATCCGCGTCTTGGACCATGGCTGGCCGGCCGCGTCACGGCGAAATTCGATACGGTCGTGCAGGCGGAACGGGCGGTCGTGCCAGAACTCGATACGCGAGGGCGTGATGCGCCAACCGCTCCAGCCCGGCGGCCGCGGCACTTCGCCGATGATGTGCTTGGCCGCGACTTTGGCGATGGCTTGTTCGAAGGCGAAGCGGCTTTCCAGCGCCTCGGACTGCTTGCTCGCCCAGGCGCCGATCTGCGCCTGCTTGGGGCGGGTGGCGAAGTAAGCGTCGGCCTCGGCGTCGGTCACCGGCGTCACGTTGCCGCGGATGCGGACCTGACGGCGCAGCGACTTCCAGTGAAAAAGTAACGCCGCCTTAGGATTTGCGGCGAGTTCGCGGCCCTTCTGGCTCGCGATGTGGCTGTAGAAGACGAAACCGTCGGCATCGAAGCCCTTCATCAGCACCATGCGCACGTCTGGCAGCCCGTCGGGGTCGACGGTTGCGAGCGCCATGGCGTTCGGATCGTTCGGCTCGCTCTTGATCGCCTCGTTCAGCCAGGCCTCGAACAGCGCAAATGGCTCGTCGGCGGCGGTGAAATCACCGGATGTTAAGGGTGTCTGGTGTTTCATCGAGGTCGTGTCGGTCATGTCCGGAGTCCGAATTGCGTCCCGCGGCCCAAAACGCGTTGTTGTCCGCTACCGCCCTATATAGGGCATGGGGACGCGTTGGCCTATCGGCGATCCGGCCGTCCGGCTTTGTCATGACAATGATTCTGATCGGGCTCGGCTCTGGCGGCTGCAGCTTTTCCCGCAACGACACCAGCGCCTACGCCAAGGCCGACGACAGCGACCTGACCGGCTCGATCGCGCGGGCGGCAAAGGACGCCCCGCCGACCGACACCGATCTCGCCTTCGCCCGTAACGCCGCCTCCGACGTGCTGAGCAAGGGCGACAAGGATTCCAGCCAGCATTGGGAGAATCCGGAAACCGGAGCGCGTGGCTCGGTGACGCCGATCGCGCAGTCCTACGCCGCCGAGGACGGCCGCAAGTGCCGGGACTTCCTGGCGAGCTACGTCAATGGCAGCACCGAAAGCTGGCTCCAGGGCGCCGGCTGCCAAAGCAGCCGTGGCCGTTGGGAGATTCATACGCTAAAGCCGTGGCGGAGCTAGGAATCGGCTCTGCGGCTAGTTGCAAAAATGCCACTCGCCTCCCACATGACCAGCAGATGGGGCGGGGAGCCCTTTGAACAATTCGATTTCTCTTGAAGGAGACGTGACGGATGCGCGACCCCTATGAGGTCTTGGGGGTGCCGCGGAGCGCCAACGCTGCCGCGATCAAGAGCGCCTATCGCAAGCTTGCCAAGAAGCACCATCCCGACAGCAACAAGGATGACCCCAAGGCCGCCGAGCGCTTCTCCGAGATCAATTCGGCGAACGAGATCATCGGCGACGAGGACAAGCGCAAGCAGTTCGACCGCGGCGAGATCGACGCCGACGGCAAGCCGCGCTTCCAGGGTTTTCCGGGCGGCGGCGGGCCGCGCGGCCGTGCGGGTCCCGGCGGGTTCGAAAGCTATACGTTCCGCAGCGGCGGCGCGGGCCCTGGTCAGGGCGGCGGCGCGTTCGAGGACATCCTCAACAGCATGTTCGGCGGGACGCGTGGTGCGCGGCCCGGGGCCGGCGGCGCCGGGCAGTTCGAATTCGACACCGGAGGGATCGGCCTCGATCTCGACGTCAATGTCGCGATGAGCGTCTCGCTGGAAGAATCGGTCAAGGGTGGCGAGAAGCGCGTCCGGCTGCCGACGGGCAAGGAGCTCAACGTCAAGATTCCGGCCGGCGTCACCGAGGGCCAGCAGATCCGGTTGCGGGGGCAGGGCGAGAGCGCTCAGGGCCATCCGCCGGGCGATCTCCTGATCACGATCAGCATCGCGCCGCACCCGTACTTCAAGATCGAGGGCGCAGACCTCAGGATCGACCTGCCGGTCACGCTCTACGAGGCGGTGCTCGGCGGCAAGGTCCGCGTGCCGACCCTCGGCAATGCCGTGGAACTGTCGGTCCCGAAAAACACCTCCAGCGGCCGGACCTTCCGCCTCAAGGGCAAGGGATTGCCAAAAGCCGGCGGAACCGGGGATCTCTTCGTTACCATCAGGATTATGCTACCGGACGGGAACGACGCCGAGCTTGAGGCATTGATGGAGAAGTGGCGGGACCAACACCCCTACAATCCACGTAGCGGGCTTGGCTAAGGCATGATCCGGACCCGGGGGGCCGCGTGAGCGCGAGGCGTTCATTCGGCGTTCAGCGGTTCTCGGAAAAGATCATGCGCAGAGAAAACTGCTGAAGCGTGAGCCATCGCGCTTTAGGGCGAAGTCGCAACTGAAGGGGGTTCTCCCAGAAGTCCAGAGCATCTCTCGACAGATGATGCTCGTCATATGCCTGAGGCGTGAGAGCGCCTCTCGGCCCATGTGGTTCGACGTGTCGGCTGTCCGGCGGGGCAGTCGATAATAGGTGCGGCCTCGAGAGGGGGACCAGCGCGGTACCAAAAACCCCAATCGAGGCCGCCCGCGTCGATCGGCGGATCGAACGCTACTCATTTTCTCGTGAGCATCCGGTGCGATAATGAGACGCACCCATGTCTTGATTCCAAATTTTCAATGTCGGAATCGAGGCACCGCCTTCAAGCGGTTGCTCAGGTACCGTTTTTCTCGGCTTGGTCGTAGACCGCCTGCGCGACCTTGGTCAGGCGATCGCGATCGCTGCCGCCGCTGACGACGTAGCCGACGCCGCGCTCGGCCCAGAACAGCGCTCCGTCCTTGTCGGCCTTGGCGTAGCGCATCTGAGTCGCGCCGGTCTCGGTCTTGGCGGTGTAGATCGTGTATCGCTCGCCCGAGGCGCCCTCATACATCAGGAACGACGCCGGACCGTTCGGCCCCGGCAAGAGCCGGCCGCCGACGAGCTTCAGCCCGCTCGCCTCCAGGTTCGGCGCGAACACGGTCCAGCCGCAGCGCCTGGTCAGCCAGGCCTGGAGATGATCGCGCTCGTTGCCGCCGACCTCGACCGGGTGGCGAACCTCGACGACATAGAGGCGGTGGGCGTCAAGCGCGTCCGCCGTAAAGCTCTGGAAGGTCGAGGGGGCGTTGGCGGCGCCATGCGCCACCCAGCCGGCGGTGCCGCCGGCAACGAAGGCGACCAGCACAGCCGCCGCGGCGGCATAGAACCATTGCCGGGGACGGCGCTCCAGCCGCTCGAGCTCGAGCCGGGCCGGCACCGGCTCCTGGACGACAGAGTCGTAACGCGCGTGCAGCATCTCGGCCATGGCGCGCCAGGACTGCACGCGCCCGGCATCGTCAGGGTGTGTGGCAAGCCAGGCCTCGACATCGGCGCGGCGCTCGGCCGGCAGCTCGCCGTCGACATAGGCGTGCAGCTCGTCTTCGGTAATGGGAATATTATGGTCGTTCATATCGATCGTCTCTGGCTCTGCGGCCCAAAATGTCTTTCGCGGTTCAACTGCGCTGCTTCCCGCTCCATGCAGGCGAAGCGACCTGCGCGATGCATCAACACTGCCATCACTTCACCCGCTTGAGCGCCGGGCGCTCACCTTCCAGCGAGGCTTTAACGTGGGCTCTCGCTCGCGCCAGGCGCGACATCACGGTGCCGATCGGCACGCCCTGGATGTCGGCGACCTCGCGGTAGCTCATGCCCTCCAGCATCACCAGCAGAAGCACCGAGCGCTGCTCCTCGACCAGCGTCGCCAGCGCCTTCTCGATGTCGCGCCCTTCGGCCTCGGTCCCGCTGGCATCCGGATTGTTCTCCGTCAGCTGCGTGAATTGCGGGCGTCTTGCCAGCGAGCGCCGCCGGTTCTTGTTGAGGTTGGTCAGGATTGTATAGAGCCAGCTCCTGACATCGCCTCCGAGGAACAGGCGCTCCGAACGCAGCGCCCGCACCAGCGTATCCTGCACCAGATCGTCGGCCGCATCCGCATCGCGCGTGAGCGCGCGGGCGTAGCGGCGCAACGCCGGGATCATGGCTTCCACACTCTGGCGAAACGCACTCATGCCGTCTTGACGTCCTGGTGTCCGGCGCGAGCGCCTCAATCATCATAACACCCGAACGGAACGGCTATTCCGGCGCTTGAAACAGCGTTAACGCCGCGTATTAGGACTGTACCGCGAAGGAGGGCTGGTGTACCTCCAGACCTCAACGAGAGCTCGACGGGACGTTAGCAAATGGCGCAGAATTCAGGTCTGATGCAGGGCAAGCGCGGGGTGATCCTCGGCCTTGCCAACAACCGCTCGATCGCCTGGGGCATCGCCAAGGCATGCCACGCAGCCGGCGCCGAGCTCGCCTTCACCTATCAGGGCGATGCGCTCAAGAAGCGCGTCGAGCCGCTTGCCGCCGAGATCGGCGGCCTCGTGCTCGGCCATTGCGACGTCACCGATGCTGCCACCATCGACGCCGCCTTCGCAGTGCTGAAGGAGAAGTGGGGCAAGATCGACTTCCTGGTGCATGCGATCGCCTACGGCGAGCAGCTCGACGGCCGCTACGTCGACACCACGCCGGAGAATTTCTCCAAGTCGATGCTGATCTCCTGCTACTCGTTCACGGCCGTGGCGCAGCGCGCCGAGAAGCTGATGACCGATGGCGGCTCGCTCATCACGCTCAGCTATTACGGCGCCGAGAAGTGGATGCCGCATTACAACGTGATGGGCGTGGCGAAGGCTGCGCTGGAGGCCAGCGTGCGCTATCTCGCGGCCGATCTCGGCGAGAAGAACATCCGCGTCAACGCAATCTCGGCCGGGCCGATCAGGACGCTCGCGGCGTCCGGCATCGGCGACTTCCGCTATATCCTGAAGTGGAACGAGAACAACGCGCCGATGCGGCGCAACGTCTCGATCGAAGACGTCGGCGGCAGCGCGCTGTATTTCCTCTCCGATCTCGCGCGCGGCGTCACCGGCGAGGTGCATCACGTCGATTCCGGCTATCACGTGCTCGGCATGAAGCGCCCGGACGCGCCGGACATCTCGTTCGGCGGCAAGGACTAGCTTATAAATCTGGAATGCCGGTGCCCACGATCTATTATCTTCGCCACGGTGAGACCGAGTGGAATGCGCTCGGGAGGCTTCAGGGCACCAAGGACGTTCCGCTGAACGCGCGTGGACGCGGTCAGGCCGTGCAGGCCGGCGGCGTGCTGGCGGATCTCTTCAAGCGCGACGGCAAGGACAAGGCGGCGTTACCCTACGTGTCGAGCCCGCTCGGGCGTGCACGCCAGACCATGGAACTCGCGCGCGGCAAGCTCGAACTGCCGCCGGCGGACTACGCGCTCGACGATCGCCTGCGCGAGATCGGCTACGGCAGCTGGGAAGGGCTGACGCTGGCCGAGAGCGAGGCGGCCGATCCGGACGTCTATGCCAGGCGCCTTGCCGACAAATGGACGGTCGGCCCCGCGGACGGGGAGACCTACGCCGATGTGCAGGTCCGCGTGCGGGCCTGGTACGACGAACTCCGGACCGATACCGTTGCGGTCGCCCATGGCGGGACTTGCCGGGCCCTGATGGTTTCGCTCGGCCTTGAGACGCCCGCCAGCGCCGCCGAGCTCTACATCGAGCAGGGCGCCGTCTACGTCTTCCGCGACGGGCGGCTTGAGAAGTTTAGTTAGGCCGGTTCGCCGTCATCCACGGTGGCTATGGGTTTGACCCCCGGGCCCCCGCGCGTTACCACACGCCGGAACCGACCCAGCGAGCAGCGATGTCCTTCAACACCTTCGGCCACATGTTCCGCGTCACCACCTTCGGCGAGAGCCATGGGGTAGCGATCGGCTGCGTGGTCGACGGTTGTCCGCCCATGATCCCGCTCACCGAGGCCGATATCCAGCAGGATCTCGACCGCCGCCGGCCCGGCCAATCGCGCTTCACCACCCAGCGCCAGGAGCCGGACCAGGTGAAAATCCTGTCCGGCGTGATGGCGCATCCGGAGACCGGCGTGCAGGTGACGACGGGCACCCCGATCGGCCTGCTGATCGAGAACACCGACCAGCGCTCGAAGGACTATTCCGAGATCAAGGACAAGTTTCGGCCCGGCCACGCCGACTTCACCTATGAGGCCAAATACGGCCTGCGCGACTATCGCGGCGGCGGCCGCTCCTCGGCGCGCGAGACCGCGATGCGCGTCGCTGCGGGTGCGATCGCACGAAAAGTGCTGCCCGACGTCAAGGTCCGCGGCGCGCTGGTGCAGATGGGCCCGCACAAGATCGACCGCGACAAATGGGACTGGGACGAGATTGCAAAAAATCCGTTCTTCTGTCCCGACAAGGACAAGGCCGCGTTCTTCGAGACCTATCTCGACGGCATCCGCAAGAGCGGCTCGTCGATCGGCGCGGTGATCGAGGTCGTCGCCGAAGGCGTGCCGGCAGGCCTCGGTGCCCCGATCTACGCAAAACTCGATTCTGATCTCGCGGGCGCGATGATGACGATCAACGCGGTGAAGGGCGTCGAGATCGGCGCCGGCTTTGGCGCGGCCGAGCTCACCGGCGAAGAGAACGCCGACGAGATGCGCACGGGCAATGACGGCACGCGCTTCCTGTCCAACCATGCCGGCGGCGTTCTGGGCGGCATCTCCACCGGACAGCCGGTGGTGGTGCGCTTCGCGGTGAAGCCGACCTCGTCGATCCTCCAGCCGCGTTTGACGGTCGATCGCGCTGGGGCCGACACCGAGATTATGACCAAAGGCCGCCACGACCCCTGTGTCGGCATCCGCGCAGTGCCCGTCGGCGAGGCCATGATGGCCTGCGTGCTCGCCGATCACTTCATTCGGGATCGCGGGCAGGTCGGCCGCTAGAGCATTCGTGTCGCGGTACTAGCCCACCGCGCAGCTTGACGTCCCCACAACTTCGTCCGCAAATGCGGACATGCAAAACTCCGAGATCCAGCGCATCACCAACTGGCTGATCGACGGTGCGAGGTCGTCCGGGACCCCTTCCGAGATGATCGCCGAGGTCTGCGAGCATCTGGTCGCGGCCGGCCTGCCGCTGTCGCGGTTCGGCATCTTCATTCGCACGTTGCATCCGGAAATCTTCGGCCGCAACTTCATCTGGCGGCAGGGCCAGAAGGTCGAGATCGGCACCGTCGATTTCGAGATCCTGGAGACGCCCGAGTTCGCCCGGAGCCCGCTCCGGATCGTGTTCGAGGAGGGGCTGGAGGTCCGGGGACGGATGGACGATCCGGACAGCAAGCGGTTTCCGTTCCTCGACGACATGCGCGCCGAAGGCGTGACCGACTACCTCGCGATGCCGATGCACTATCTCGACGGCTCGATCCATGCGACGAGCTGGGTCACGCGGCAGCCCGGCGGCTTCAGCGACGACGACATCGCGGCGATCCGGACTCTCGGGGCACCGCTTGCGCGCGTCAGCGAGATCATCAGCCTGCGCCGCACCGCCGAGATGCTGCTCGACACCTATGTCGGCAACCGTGCTGGCGCGCGCATCCTCGGCGGCCAGATCCGCCGCGGCCACAACGACACCATGCAGGCTGCGATCTGGCTCTCGGATCTGCGCGGCTTCACTGCGCTGTCGGACCGGCTGCCGGCCGAGACCGTGGTCGAGATCCTCAACCAGTATTTCGACTGCCAGGTCACCGCGATCCGGGGCCATGGCGGCGAGGTGCTGAAATTCATGGGTGACGGCCTGCTCGCGGTGTTCCCGATCGATGAATATGTCGGCGATGCCGCGCATGTCTGCACGCGCGTGCTGGAGGCTGCGCGCGAATCCCGCGCCAGCGTCGAGGCGCTCGCCTTTCCGGTCGGCGATGTCGTCGAGCGCTTCCGCTTCGGCGTCGCACTCCACGTTGGCAACATCCTCTACGGCAATATCGGCGGCGGCAATCGGCTCGACTTCACCTGCATCGGCCCCGCCGTCAATCTCGCGGCAAGGCTGGAGAAGATCACGGGCCGGCTGGGGCGGACCGTCGTGGTCTCGGAAGTCTTCGCGAACGCCTGCCGCCATGACTGGCGCGAGCTCGGCGAATTTCCGATCGCGGGGTTTTCCAAGGCGCAGCGCGTGTACGGGCTTGCCGAAGAGACGCCGGTGGTGATGGCCTGATGCGCGATGAGGTCGAGATCATTCATCGTCGCAAGATGAAGCCCTATTCCTCCGGCTCCGTCGTGAACAGCAGCGGATAGCCCTTGGCGCGGCCGGCATCGGTGGCGCGGGTGGCCTTGGTTTCGGCGACGTCCCTGGTGAACACGGCTACCACGCAGGCGCCCAGCTTGTGCGCGGTGATCATGACCTTGTAGGCCTGATCCTCCGTCATGCGGAACTCGGCCTTGAGGATCATTGTGACGAATTCGCGCGGCGTGAAGTCGTCGTTGATCAGGATGACCTTGTGCAGCTTGGGCCGCTCGACCTTGGTCTTCGTCCTGGTTTTCGGCTTGGTAACGGTGTCGTTCATTCCGCCTCCCGGAAACGGCGGGCTCGGTTCAGCCGCGGTGCTCAGTGTGCGGCCCTCGCACCATATTGCAGGACCTGTACCTTCTCCAAGGTGATCAGGCCGCTCGACATCATGCCATCCAGGATGGGCAGGAATGCGTTGATGCTGTCCTCGCTGTCGACGATCTCGATCAGTAGCGGCAGGTCTTCCGACAGCCGCAGGATCTTCGAGGTGTGCAGCCGGCTCGACTTGCCGAACCCCATCGGGCCGCGCAGCACGGTGGCGCCCGCGAGATGCCGCTCGCGCGCCGTCATCACGATCGCTTCGTAAAGCGGCTTGCCGCCGAAATGGTCGCTCTCGCCGATGAAGATCCGGAGCGAAACAGCCTGATTGGGGATTTGCATGGTCAGCTCCTCGTCAAGCGGTTGTAGCGGCTTGCCATCATATGACCGAGCCACACAGACACCAGCCAGCAGATGACGGATGCCGCGATATAGGCGAGTGCCGTGTATTTCATGCCGCCGTGGAACAGGCGGAAGGTCTCCAGGCTGAAGGCCGAGAAGGTGGTGTAGCCGCCGCAAAACCCGGTCATGACGAATTGCCGGTGCTCGGGCCGCGCCAGCATGCGGCCGTCGGGGCCGGTCAGCGTTGCGTAGAAGCCGATGATCAGCGATCCCGTGGCATTGATGAACAGCGTCGCGACGGGGAAGCCCGGGCCGGTGTCGAGCACGAGGGAGACGAAATAGCGCGCGAGGCCGCCAAGGACGCTGCCGAAGGAAACCCAGGCATAGAGCATCGCGCTGCGCCAGCGGTCGGTGGAGGAGGGAACGGTCATCCGCCTCTAGCCTCCAAGACCGTCAGCGAGGACAAAGCCGCAACTGACGGCGGCAAGGCAAAGCCCGACCGAGAGCGCGACATTGCCGAGCGCATGCATCGGCTCGCCGTTGCGCGCGAGCGTCAGCGTTTGCAGGCTGAACGAGGACACCGTGGTGTAGCAGCCGAGGAACCCGGTCACCGCGAACAGCCAGGGATTGGGGGAGGCGAAGATCGAGCCGGGATGGGTTGCCAGCGCGCCGAAAATGCCGATCAGGAAGGCGCCGGTGATGTTGATGGTCATGGTGCCCCAGGGAAAGGTCTCTCCCAGCCGCCGCGCGATCGCGCCCGAGACGAAATAGCGCGCGCAGCCGCCGAGAACGCTGCCGACCACGATTGCGATCACTCCGCTCAACACGACGAACGCCCCTCCATCATCATTTGTCCTCCGCTGCCAGACCATTGCCGACGGCGAGCAGCCCTACGAGCGCGACCAGCGCGAAGCCGAGCCCGGCCAAAAACGTGCCCGCCGGACCGTAGGCATCCCACAGCGCGCCGGCGATCACGCTTGCGGCCAGCAAGGCCAGTCCCGTGAACAGGTTGAAATAGCCGAAGGCGGTGCCGCGCAGGCTCGGCGGCGCGGCGTCGGCGACGAGGGCCGACAGCAGGCCCTGGGTCAATCCCATATGCAGCCCCCACAGCACGACGCCGAGCGCGAGGCCCGCGAGGTTCGGCAGCAGCGCGAGCGCGAGGTCGGCGGCCGCGAGGAAGACGAGGCCGAGCGCGAGCAGGCCGGTCCGGTTGATCCGGTCCGACAGCACGCCGGCGGGATAGGCCGACAGCGCATAGACCACGTTCATCAGCACCAGCACCGCCGGCACCCACATCGCAGAGAGACCGATGTTCTGCGCGCGCAGGATCAAAAAGGCCTCGCTGAAGCGCGCGAGCGTGAACACCACGCCGACCGCGACGACGCGCCAGTACACGGATCCGAGCTGCCGCATGGCGGAGGTGTTCAGCGGATTCTTCGTAGTCTCCCGGCTTGGGTCCGGCTCCGGCTCGCTCACCGCGAATGCGATCAGGCCGAAAGACAGGAAGGCCGGCAGCACCGCTACCCAGAAGACGAGGGCAAAATTATCTGCCGTCCACCACATCAGGCCGATCGCCACGAGCGGTCCGACGAATGCGCCGATGGTGTCGAGCGACTGCCGCAGGCCGAAGCTCGCGCCGCGCAGACCCGCAGGTGCGATATCGGCGATCAGCGCATCGCGCGGTGCGCCGCGAATACCCTTGCCGACGCGGTCGATGAAGCGCGCGGCAATCAGCCAACCGACGCTGGGGGCAAGCGGGAACAGCGGTTTTGTCAGCGCGGCTAGGCCGTAGCCGAGCGCCGCGAGGAGCTTGCGCCGGCCGAGCCAGTCGGACAATGCGCCGGAGAAGATCTTCGTGATCGAGGCGGTCGCCTCCGCAATGCCCTCGATGAAGCCGACCGTCAGCGTGGAGGCCCCGAGCACAGTGACGAGATAGACCGGCAGCAGCGCGTGGATCATCTCGGAGGAGACGTCCATCAGCATCGAGACGAAGCCGAGCACCCAGATCCCCCTGGGCAGCCCCGCACGCGCAGCATTCGGTGTCGTCGTCGTCACGCCCTGACCTTCGCCTTCAGGCAACAAAAAACCCGCCATCGGCGGGTTTGTCCATGCTCCCGCCAAAGGCCGAGGCTTTGAGATTGCCCCTCCTCGAGCAGGAGTCATCAGCCCACTACGGTCACAGGCCGACGGGCGGTTGTCGGGGGACTCCATCCCCATCTGTACATCCAACCTAGCATGGAAATAGCACCGGACAAGTGGGCGGGGAAGGTCTGTCTTCGGCTCGATGCTGCGGGACGCTCCGGAATGATGGCGTGAGCGATCGCGCATGTCCCCGTGGCGCAAGCGCGGCAACACGGCGGCAGCTTTGCGTGACGTGCGCATTCCCAACTCGCGAATTCCTAACCGGAATGTGAAGCGCAAGCGATCTTCGGACTTTGCGGCAAGGCGATTGCATGTCACCATCGCGTCATACGACGGGAGACTGCGATGCGCATGCTGTTCTCGATCGGGGCTGTGCTGGTGGCCGGCGTACTCGCCGGAGGGGATGTCGCGGGCATCGCGGCACCAGGGCCCAAATTTGAACCGAGCAAGAGTTCGCCACAACGGCTAGCGGCCGATCGGGACGCGCAGACGGTCGATGTCGAGCTGGTCCTCGCGGTCGACGTCTCCTACTCCATGGACATGGACGAACTCGCGATCCAGCGCGAAGGCTATGCGCAGGCGATCCAGTCGAAAGAATTCCTCCAGGCGCTGAAGCTCGGGCCGAATGGCCGGATCGCGGTGACTTACTTCGAATGGGCCGCTTCCAGCGACCAGAAGATCATCATCCCGTGGCGGCTGGTCGACGGACCGGAGACGGCGGACGCGGTCGCCGCCGAGATCTTGAAGACGCCGATCCGGCGCGCCTCGCGCACCTCGATCTCCGGAGCGATCACGTTCGCGATGCCGTTGTTCGACGAGGATCCCTATCGCGGCTTGCGCCGCGTGATCGACATTTCCGGTGACGGCCCCAACAACAATGGCGGCCCGGTGACGGCGGCGCGCGACGCCGCGCTCGAGAAGGGCATCGTCATCAACGGCCTGCCGATCATGGTCAAGGAGCCGTCCTATTCGACCATGGATATCGACAATCTCGACTACTACTACGAGGACTGCGTCATCGGCGGTCCCGGCTCCTTCGTCATCACGATCAAGGATCGCGACAAGTTCAAGGAGGCGATCCGCACCAAGCTCCTGATGGAGGTCGCGGGCCGCATGCCGGAGCGCCCCGTGAGGCGCGTTGCCGACAAGGAGCCGCGGGTCAGCTGCTTGATCGGCGAGAAGATCTGGTCGGACCGCTGGGGGCGCTGATCCGCACCACCCAAATGAGACCTTTTGCCCTGTCCCGCCCGCGGTCGAATTTAACCACGCGTTAACTGCTGCGTGGCCCTAATCGGCCTGCTTCCCGTTGTTTCCGGATAAAGTTCTGACTTCGCCGTCCGGCGCGCGAACAGAAGCGGGTCTGTCAGACAAATCCGCCGAGCAATCCAATGGCCATCGTCACATCGAGCACCAGCCAGATTTCGCCCGCCAACGAGCGGGTGTATCACCAGAGCAGTCTGGTGGGTGACTGGAAGGGCAATTGGGCAGGCAACAACCAGGCCGTCGGCTTCAAGGTCGTGAACATCCGCGGGGCCAGGGCCCAGATCGAGTACACCCATAACGGGCACACCGAGCGCGGTATCGGCGAGGTCAATGGTGCAACCATAAGCTACGGCAACGTCACGGTCGGCACCAAGGACGGCAAGAACCTGGTGCTCCTGTTCTCCTCGGGCGTTGGCAAGCAGAGCGCGACTTTGCAGAAACAGGCGCCGGCAGGTTCCGACAGCATCCTCATGGGAAGCTGGGGCGGCTATTCTGCCGACATCGGCAAGAGCGCGAGCTTTCGCGTGCTGGCCATCAACGGCAAGGAGGCGACGGTCAGCGTCACCACCGACGGTATCACCCGCCAGGGCACCGGCTACGTCTACAGGAACGTCATCATGTTCGGGCAGTCGCAGATATCGACCGACAACGGACAAAACGGCAAGATCATCTACCAGGTCGGCTCCAAATCCTTCACTGTGCCGGTGACGAAATATCCGCCTGCGGATTCGTCGTCCTCGGTGGACAGGACGGCCTGAACGTCAGCCGCGCTAGGCGGCCTGCGGCCCCCTCACCATTTCGGCGCCCGCTTCTCCACGAACGCCCTCAAACCCTCCTGCGCTTCGTCCGACGTCGCGACATTGCAGAAATCGTCCACTGCACTTGCGATGCTGCGCCGGTAGTCGAGATCGATCTGGCGCATGAAGGCGGCGCGGCCCATCCGCAGCACGGCGGCCGACTTGCCGGCGAATTGCGCCGCGAGCTTGATCACCTCGGCGTCGAGCTCGGCATCGGCAACGACGCGGTTCACCACGCCGAGTTCCCGCGCCTCCGCGGCGGTGAAGACGCGGCCGGTGAACAGCAGCTCGAACGCGCGATGACGTCCGACGATGCGCGGCAGATGCGCGTAGTGGATCGCGGGAATGACGCCGACGTCGATCTCGGGATAGCCGAACGTCGCGCTCTCGGCTGCCAGCACCACGTCGCAGGACACCGCCATGGTCATGCCGCCGCCGCGCGCCGCACCACCGACCGCGGCGATCGACGGTTTTCCGAGCCCGTACTGGGCGTCGTAAAGGTCGATATAGAGCGACTGGAGGAATTCGCGGATCTCGGCGCCGGATTTGCCCAGCAGGATGTCGAGGTCGAGGCCGGCCGAAAAGCGCTTGGCGATCGCGCTCGCCAGCACGACAACGCGAGCTTCCGGATCGTTCGCTGCGCGACGCAGGGCCGCGACCACCGCACGGATGACCTCGAGGCTCAGGGCATTGACAGGCGGGCGGCGCAGCGTGATGCGGGCGATGTTGCCTGCGCGTTCGTAGGCGACTGGATTGTCAGATGTCACCGGGTTCTCCATGCTTTCGGGAAACGTCGGCATCGATCGCGATGGTGGCACGGTCATTTCGCGGCGAGCGGCGGCAGGACGCTGTCGTTCGGCGCTTCCGCCTTGTCCGGCGACAGCTTACGGTGCGGCTTGGGCCGTGCAAGACCTCCAGCGCGCATGTTAGACTGCGTGCATGAGATTGCTTGCCGGATGGAGGGACCAATGACCGACGAACACCCGATGATGGCCGGCTCCGCCACCGTCTTCGTCGTGTCCGACATCACAGCCAGCCTCGCCTATTACCGCGATGTGCTCGGCTTCGAGGTCACCTTCGAATACGGTCAGCCTCCGTCCTACGCCTGCCTCTGCCGTGACGAGGTCGGCCTGCATCTGCTTGCGGCGGCGGTAACGAAGCGGTTGCCCGGGCACGGCGGCATCTGCATCTTCGTCAGGGACGTCGATCAGATCTACGCCGAACTATCGGGACGCGGTGCCAGGCTGCTCAACCGGCCGGAGGACCGCGACTATCGTATGCGCGATTTCGACGTCGTCGATGCCGACGGCAATCAGCTCACGTTCGGTATGGGAACGGACGACGCGGCCTGACATCGCCGGCCGCGCGCGTCCGCCGTTGGATCAGATCCGGGCCTCCAGGATCAGGTTGAAGGGTGTTTCGGCGGCGCGGCGGAAGCGCGACAGGCCGCCTTCGCTGGCGACCTTGCGCAGCCTTGCCTCGCCGGCTTGAGCGCCGAGCGCGAGGCCGACCTCCTGATCGAGCGAGGCCGGCGTGCAGATCATGGTCGATGCCGCGTAATAGACCCGCCCGACAGGATTGAGATTGTCTTCGAGGCGGTCGCCTGCGAACGGCTCGACCAGCATGCAGGTGCCGTCCTTGGCCATGGTCTCGCGCACGTGGTTGATGGCGCCGACGGGATCGCCCATGTCGTGCAGGCAATCGAAGAAGCAGACGAGATCGTAGCCCTCGGCCGGATAGGTCTTCGCCGAGTGAACCGCGAAGCTGACACGATCGCCCAGCTTCGCCTCAGTGGCCGCCTTTCGTGCGGCCGCGATCGAGCCCTCGTGATAGTCGAAGCCGTAGAAGCGGGAGTTCGGGAAGGCCTCCGCCATCAGCCGGGTCGAGACGCCGTGCCCGCAGCCGACATCGGCGACCTTGGCGCCGCGCTTCAGCTTGTCGACGACGCCTTCGAGCGCGGGCAGCCACTCCTGCACCAGATGATGCATGTAGCCGGTGCGGAAGAACCGGGCGGTGCCGCAGAACAGGCACTCGCTGCGACGATTCCAGCCGACGCCCTTGCCGGACTTGAATGCGTCCGTAATTTTCGGCTCGTCGAGGAACGCCGCGGCAATGACATTGCCGACCGCGCCGAGGAAGACCGGGCTGTCCTCATCGGCGAGCGCCAACGCCTGCTCCGGCAGCATCGAGAACTTGCCGGAAGTGGAGTCGTATTCGACGTAACCAGAAGCCGCCTGGCTCGCCAGCCACTCGCGGACGTAGCGTTCGTTCGTTCCGGTGGCGCTTGCGAGTTCGGCAGAGTTCATGGGTCCCTTGGCGGCGAGGGCGCGGTAGAGGCCGAGCTTGTCGCCCAGCAGGACCAGCGATGCGTTCATCGCCGCACCGACCTCGGTGATCATCTTGCCCATAAAGGCATTCAACCTGTCGGAATCGACCTCCATGACAGCCTCCATGTTGTGTCTGGCATTTTCAAAGGTCTGCGCAATTGCGTCTTGCCGGACTGCCCCGGCCGATCAGGATCGAAGCGACGGCTCGCGTTCGCGCGTCCTCTATGTGGGTCAATCCGTCGCGCAGGAGGTTCAACACGTCAGGATAACGTAATTTTGGAACTCGATGGCGCGACCACCGGCATCGCGTCACTGGTATTCGCGTGGTCCCCGGCATATAATTTCCGCACTTTTTGACGGTTACCAGATGTCCAGTCTTGCACGCTCCTGCGGTCTCGCAACTCTCTTCGTGGTGCTCTGCCTCGGCGGAGCGCCGGCTCATGCGCAAGTCGCGCCCCTGCAGTATTGGATCCCGGGCGGGTCTTTCGGCTTTGGCGGCAGCGCCGGCCAGGGCGCCGATGGCTACGGCAATTTTCCGAGCTTCAAGGGTGGCGATGCCAACGCAGGCTATGATTTTCGTCCCGGTTTCTTCGTCGGAAGCGAACGCGGCAATCTAGGCCTGGGCGGCCTCAGCCAGCCTGCGCCAGCCGGCAATTTCAGCGCGCTCTCCTACGATGGCACGCAGTTTGGTTACAACTACAAGACCGCGGGCGGCATGCCCGTCACGTTCTTTGCCGGATTCGACACGCTGAAATACAATGGCGGCATTGGCAGCTCGCTCGCCCCGCTCACCTCCGGCGCCTCGCCCGGCTACGGCGCTTTCGCGGGTGTCGAGTTCAAGCCGACCTCCAACCTCAGCCTGTCATTCGGCGCCGGTTTCACCCAGCAGCAATCGGGACGCATGGACAGCGACATCAATTCGTCGATGCTGCCCGGCGAGTCGCCGGCGTTGGGCGGCTTGCGGCGTTGAGCGGTCACGCGTCGCTTTCGCCGCCCGCTTGAGCGCGGCCGCGTTGGCCTACGACAAGCCCGCCACCAGCGGGCGTTGCAGGTGCTTCGCCATCAGCTCCGCCGCTTCGGCGTAACGCCGCGTTTCCAGAACCTCGAGCAGGCGCAGATGCTCGCGCACGTGCCGCCGCATGCCGTCGCGGTCGGCGAAGCTGCGATAGGCGAACAGGCGTCTGATCGAATTCACGCGCCTGAGCGATTCAAGAAAGAAGGGATTGCCGGCGCCGCGAATGATCTCCTCATGGAATTCGCAACCGGAAAGAAAGACCTCGCCGATCGTCATCTTCTCGAGCTCGCCCTCGAATACGCGCAGCTGGCGCTCGCGCAAGCGTGCAATCACCTCCTGCGGCAGCGCAAAGCCGGGCTGGGCGATTGCCGCAGGTTCGATCACCGCGCGAAACGCCATGGCCTTGGCGTGAGCTTCGGGGTTCGAGACCGTCTCCGCGAAGCGCCAGCCATAGCCCGGCAGGCGTGCAATCCAGCCCTCGGCAGCGATCCGGTCAAGCAGCCGCTGCAACTCGGCCCGGCTGAGGCCATAGCGGCGCATCAGCTCCGCCTCGGTGACGTCAGCCGGCAGTCGGCTTGCGAGCACGTCGCCTGCGATGGACGTATAAACCTGTTCGCTGCGCCTGACCGCCGCGAGGGCCGGCTGGGCTGCGCCGCTGGTCGGATGCTTGGCCAGCACGAACCCGCGATGTGGCTCGCCGCGCGCGAGCCCTGCCGCTTCCAGAGCCTTGAGGCCGAGCCGGATCGGCGCGCGTGAAAGATCGAGCGCATCGGCAAGCCGCTGTTCGATCAAGCGATCGCCAGCCTTCATGCCTTCGCGTCGGGCGAGCGCCATGATCAGCCCGGCGAGGTGCTCAGCGCGCTCGGAACCGCCTTTGCTTGAAGCGGGCGGTCGGGAATTGTCGGAGGCGGTCATTGCAGTGCACGCGGATTTTGAGCTTGACAGACTGTCCCACGGATTGTTCTTTTACGCAATAATATACAATCGAACCAGGGAGAGCCTGATGGCGCATGCGCCGGATGTCCTGATTTGCGAGGTCGGCCCCCGCGATGGGCTGCAAAACCTGGACGTGTTCGTTCCCACCGAAGCCAAATGCGCGCTGATCGATACGATCGCCGCCGCCGGCGTGCGCGAGATCGACGCGGGATCCTTCGTGCCGCCGAAGGTCGTACCGCAATTCGCCGATGTCGATGCGGTGATGGCGCACGCGCTCGCGCACAGGACCGCGACCATCGGTGCACTTGTGCCAAACGTGAAGGGCGCCGAGCGCGCCATCGCCGCCGGTGTCGACGCCATCTACTTCGTCATCTCCGCCAGCGAGACGCACAACCGCGCCAATGTGCGCCGCTCGATCGAAGAGCAGCTCGACGGGTTTCGCGCGGTCCGCGCCGCGATCGACGCCTCTCCGGCGGACCGGCGGCCGCACCTGATGGGCGCGATCGCCACCTCCTTCGGCTGCTCGCTGGAGGGCGAGGTGAGCGAAGCGGCGGTATGCCGGGTCGCGCGCGCCTTCGCCGAGGCCGGTGCCGACGAGATCGGACTGGCCGACACCGTCGGCTATGCCACCCCGAAACTGATCAGGCAGATCGTCGAAGCCGTCAGGCGCGAAGTCGGATCGCAGATGACGCTGCGGCTGCATCTGCACGACACGCTCGGTGCTGGCCTCGCCAATGCCGTCGCCGGCCTCGAAGCCGGGATCCGGCGTTTCGACGCCGCGGTATCAGGACTTGGCGGCTGTCCGTTCGCGCCTGGTGCCCGTGGCAACATCGTCACCGAGGATCTCGTGTTCATGCTGGAACGCATGGGACTTTCGACCGGCATCGACCTCGATCGCCTGATGCAGACGCGCGAGATTCTGGCCCGCCATATCCCGGCAAAACATCTGACCGGGCACCTGCACGAGGCCGGCATTCCCAAGGTGCTGCGGAGGGCGGCATGACGACGGCCGCGCCCGAGGCGGCAACGGAGCTCCGTCCGCTGGCCGGCCTTCGTGTCATCGAGTTCAGCCAGATGGTGATGGGGCCGAGCTGCGGCTTGATCCTCGCCGATCTCGGCGCCGACGTGATCAAGGTCGAGCCGCCCAAGGGCGACCGCACCCGCTATTTCAAGGGGCCGGCTGCCGGCTTCTTCGCCACCTATAGCCGCAACAAGCGCAGCATCGCGCTGGATACCTCGACCGCGGAAGGCCAGACCATCGCGCGGCGGCTGATCGAGAGCGGCGATGTCCTGATCGAGAATTTCCGCCCTGGCCTGCTGAAGCGGATCGGTCTCGACTACGAGTCGGTTGCCGCTTTTGCGCCACGCCTGATCTACTGCTCGCTCAAAGGCTATTTGCCCGGCCCCTACGAGAATCGCCTCGCGCTCGACGAGGTCGTGCAGATGATGGGCGGCCTTGCCTACATGACCGGCCTGCCGGACCGGCCGATGCGCGCCGGCGCCTCGGTCAACGACATCATGGGCGGCATGTTCGGCGTGATCGCGATTCAGGCTGCGCTGGCCGAGCGGCAGCGCACCGGCCGCGGTCGCTACATCCAGAGCGCGCTCTACGAGAACAACGTGTTCCTGATGGCGCAGGCCATGATGTGCGAGGTGGTCAGCGGCCAGCCCTCGATTCCTTATTCGATCAAGGACAGCCCCTGGCCGGTCTACGATCTCTTCGACACCAGGGACGGCTCGAAACTGTTCGTCACCATCGTCGGTGAAGAGCAGTGGGAGGCGTTCTGCCGCGCCTTCGATCGCGAATCCTGGCTTGCCGATCCGCGCTTTGCGACGAGCAACGACCGTGTCGACCATCGCGGCTGGCTGATCCCCGAGATCGCGAAGATCTTCAAGCAATGGGACAAGGCCGATCTCGCGGCGCGCCTCGAGCAGCTCGATCTGCCCTACGCGCCGGTGAACAAGCCCGGCGATCTCTTCGACGACCCGCATCTGAACCAGTCGGGCGGGCTGACCAACATTCACCTGCCTGATGGCGGCGAGGCAAAAACGCCGCTGTTGCCGATCTCCATGGACGGCCGCCGCCTGCCCAACCGCTACGATCCGCCGCAGATCGGCGAGCAGACGCGCGAGATCCTGAGCGAGATCGGCGTTTCGTCGAGCGAAATCGAAACGCTGCGAAAGACAGGAACCATCCGGATCGCGCCTGGGCCGTCCTGACGAACGGATCGATCAAACAAGAATCAAGGGAGGAGCACATGAACATCACCAGGCGCCAGGCGTTGATCGCGGGCTCCACATTGGCCGGCGCATCGATGCTGCCCGGGCAGCTCCGCGCCGAGACCAAGCAGGTATCGCTCGCCTTCGGGCCGGTGTCGCCGGTCTACGCCATCGGCATGATTGCCGAGCTGAAGGGTTACTTCAGGGACGAAGGTCTCGACTCCAAGCTCGTCACCGGTAACGCCGGCACGTTCGGCCGTCAGACGCTGGCGGCGGGACAAGCCGTGTTCGCGCACGGCGATGCCAGCCACCCGCTCCAGCTCAGTGCGCGCGGCAAACCCTGCAAGATCCTGCTCGCGACCGAGATGGTGTGCTCCTACGCCAACATCGTGGTCCGGCAGGACCTTTACGACGGCGGTATCAATTCGGTCGAGAAGCTCGCCGGGCATAAACGGCCTGACGGCGCCAAGCCGATCGTCGCGGCCACCGCGATCGGGTCGGGCACCTGGGTGTTCGGCACCTATGTGTTCGAAACGCGCGGGCTCGGCGACAGGGTGAACTGGGTCGCCGGCGGCGGACCCAACACGATGTTTCCGTCGCTGCAGACCAAGCAGTTCGACGCCATCATGGCGCCGCCAAGCTGGATCGTCGAGGTCGAGAAGAAGGGCTTTGGCAGGACGATCTATGACACCTCCAAGCCCGGCGTATTCGAGAAGGATTTCGGCGGAACGCTGCCCGTGCTGGTGATCTACACGCTCCAGGATACGATCGAGCAGGACAAGGCGATGGTGCAGGCCTATGTGAACGCCATCCACCGCGCGATGGCTTTCGTGAAGGCGACGCCGCTCGCGGACGTGCAGGCACTGGTCACGCCGAAATATTTCTCGGGCATCGACCCCGATGCGGTCAGTGCCGAGCTCGGCTTCGACAAGTCGACCTGGGCCTATGACGGCGTCATCGACAAGTCCTCGTTCGAACGCGGAGCCAAGCCCTGGTACCGCAAGGGAACGGATATTCCCGAGACGAAATACGAGGATGTCGTCGACATCAGCTTCCTCCAGGCGGCGAGGGCGAAATACAAATGATCGCCGCGCCAGGCCCGGGATTCGCGCTCGCGCGAGACGAGGTTGAGAGAGCGGAGGCGCGAACCCGCATCGCGGTGCGAGGTCTCGCCAAGCGGTTCAGCGCGTCCGGCCGCGAGTTCGTGGCGGTCGATGACGTTTCCTTCGAGGTCAAGCAGGGCGAGTTCGTCGCGCTGCTCGGTCCGTCCGGCTGCGGCAAGAGCACCATCCTCAACATGGTCGCGGGGCTATTGCCGCGCTCGGGCGGACGCATCCTGATCGATGAGGACATGGTTGAGACCGGAAAGGTCAACCGCAGGGTCGGCTATGTCTTCCAGCGCGATACGCTGTTTCCCTGGCGAACCGTGGAGCAGAACATCGGCTATGGGCTGGAGATCGCGGGGTTGCGAAAGGCCGAGCGCGCCGGGCGCGTCGCTTCGGCCGTCGAGAAGGCCGGGCTCTCCGGCTTTGCACAGAGCTTCCCCAGCATGCTGTCCGGCGGCATGCGCCAGCGCGTCGCCTTGATGCGCACGCTGATCATGGAGCCCGAGATCCTGCTGATGGACGAGCCGTTCGGCGCGCTCGACACCCACACCAAGCTCGAGATGCACAAGACGCTGCTGGAGATATGGGAACGCGAGCGGCAGACCGTGCTGTTCGTGACCCACGATCTCGGCGAGGCCTTGACCTTGGCGAGCCGCATCATCCTGCTCTCGGCGCGGCCCGGGAGGCTCAAGGAAGATTTCGACGTCGCCATCCCGCGGCCGCGCGATCCCGTGGACGTGCGCGAGACCGCCGAATTCGGCCGCCTCTACTCTCACATCTGGCATTCCCTCGGCGAAGAATTCCGCCGCACCAGGGCCGAATGATCATGTCCAACAGCCGTAGCGCCGTCCTGTTCTGGCAAGTGGCCATTCTCGTGGTGGTTCTCGTCGTCTGGCAGTGGGGCTTCGAATGGAGCAAGGCGCTGTTGCCGAAGGCCTATGTGCCGAAAATCCTCGATCCGTATTTCGTCGCCAAGCCGTCGTTGATCTGGCAGAGCTTCCTGCGGCTTGGCTGCTTTGCCGATCCCGCCGGCTTCGCCGCCTGCATCAACGGCAACGACAACAATTTGTGGCTCGCCACGCTCGTCACGCTGAAGAACACCTGGTGGGGGTTTCTTTTCGGGTCCGCGAGCGGAATCGCGGCCGGCCTGGTCCTCGGCCGTTCGGACTTCCTGGCCCGCGTGTTCGGGCCCTATGTCGTGGCGCTGAACTCGATACCGCGCATCGCGCTGGTGCCGCTCGTCATCCTGATCTTCGGCCTCGGCGATCTCTCCAAGATCGCCACTGCCTGGCTCGTCGTGTTCTTCGTGGTGTTCTTCAACACCTTCGAGGGAACGCGTGCGGTCGACCGCGACCAGATCGCTGCCGCCCGTCTGCTCGGCGCCAGCGAATTCACCGTGTTGCGCACGGTCGTGATCCCTTCCGCACTGGCCTGGGTGTTCGCTTCGCTGTTGCCGGCGGTGTCCTTTGCGCTGATCGGCGTCATCGTCGGCGAGTTCATCGGCGCCGAGCGCGGGCTCGGCAAGCTCATCATCGAAGCCGAGGCGCGCGCCAACGCCAGCGAGATGATGGTTGCCATCTTCGTCATGATGTTCGTCGGAATCCTGCTGGCGATCGCGGTGCGCTCGCTGCAGTCCTACCTGCTGCGATGGCAGCCGCAATTCGAGCCGTCGGCATAGCAGTCTGGAAGCAATCGGACGGTGAGCGGCAGGTACTGCATCAGCGCGCGAACCGCGCCACCAATTCCACGTGCGGCGTGTGGCGGAACTGGTCGACCGGGACCACGGTCTCGATCCTGTAGCCGCCGTCGATGAGGAGCCGGGCGTCGCGGGCGAAGGTTGCCGCGTTGCAGGACACCGCGATCACGACGGGTACCTTGCTCGCAGCGAGTTTCAGCGCCTGCGCCTGCGCGCCCTGGCGCGGCGGGTCGAACACCACGGCGTCGAAGTCGCGCAGCTCCGGCGGCACCAGCGGGCGGCGGAACAGGTCGCGCGGTTCGGCCTTGATCGGCTTCAGCCCTGGGGTGCGCGCAGCCTTCGCGAGCGCGGTGACGGCGCCGGCGTCGTTGTCATAGGCGGTGACGCGCGCCTTTTCCGCGAGCCGGAGAGCGAACGGGCCGACGCCGCAGAAGAGGTCGGCGACCTCCTTGGCCTTGCCGACGCGCTCGGCGACGAGAGACGCCAGCGTCTCCTCGCCCGCGACCGTTGCCTGCAGGAACGAGCCCGGCGGCAGTGTCACCTCGGCGCGGCCCATCCGCACCGTCGGCGGCAGGCGTTGCAGCACCAGCTCGCCGTGCCGGGTCAGCCGCGCCAGCCGATGCTGCTCGGCGACGCGCGAGAGCGCCGTGACCAGCGCCGTCGGCAGCGGGCCGGAGCCGCGCACGTCGACATCGAGGCCGTTGGCGGTCGCGGTGACCTGAATGTCCAGCGGCTTCGTCGCCGCCATTCTGGACGTCAGGGATTCGGCAAGCGCCCAGGCGGCATCGAGCGCACCCTCAAGCCCGGGATCGAGGATCGGGCAGCGATGGATCGGGATCACGTCGTGCGAGCTCGCCGCCGAGAAGCCGACCTTGAGGACGTCATGCGTGCCGAACCGGCCGTGCAGCGTGACGCGCCTGCGGCCCGCACCATGGGCATCGACCAGCGGCGCCACCTCGCAATCGATGCCGGCCTGCGCCAGCGTCTCGGCGACGATGCCGCGCTTCCAGGCGTGGTACGGCGCGGGCGCCCAGTGCTGGATGGCGCAGCCGCCGCAGACGCCGAAATGCGGACAGAACGGCTCGATGCGATCGGGGCTGGCGACATCGACCGCGAGCAGCTTGCGGCGGTCGGGATGGTTGCCGGCGACGTGGTCGACCTCAACGGTTTCGCCGCCAAGCGTGTAGGGCACATAGACGGCATCGCCCGCAGCGAGCGAGACGCCGTCGCCGCGATGGCCGACGTGATCGATCCTCACGCGCTCAACCACGGCGCGCGCCCAGGAAGAATTCGATATTGCCGTCACCGCCCGTGATCGGGGAGGGGAACACCTCGATGTCGGTGCAGCCGAGCGAAGCGGCAAAGACCGCGATGTCATCGCAGATTTTCCGATGCACGGCGGCGTCACGGATGATGCCCTTCTTGTTGTGCTTCCTGTCAGCCTCGAACTGCGGCTTGATCAGCGCCAGCAGGCTCATCGGTGCCGCTGCCAGTGACAGCGCCACGGGCAGCACCGTCTTGAGCGAGATGAAGCTGACGTCGATGACGACGACGTCGGGCCGCGCCGGCAGCCGTTTGCCGTCGTAGCTGCGGATGTCGGTTTCCTCCATCGACACGATCTTGGGATGGTCGCGCAGCGAAGGATGCAGCTGGCTGGTGCCGACATCGATGGCGAACACCAGGCTGGCGCCGTTCGCCAGCAGCACCTCGGTGAAACCGCCGGTGGAGGCGCCGACATCGAGGCAGACATGGTCCTCGATCTCGATGGGGTAGCGCTCCAGCGCGCCGGCGAGCTTGACGCCGCCGCGCGACACATAAGGATGCGCAGGCTCGGCCACGATCACCGCGTTCTCGGCGATCGTCTCCGAGGGTTTGGCGACCTGCTTGTCGTCGGCGGTGACGAGCCCGGCCTCGATCGCCGCGCGCGCCCGCGCCCGGCTCTCGAACAAGCCGCGCTCGACCAGCAGAACATCCGCACGCTTGCGGGCAGGGGACATCGGATCTCCGGAGGCGACTGAAGCGTCGAAGCGTCTATGTAGCGATCAATCGCGCGGCCGCCATCCGGACGCAAGCCTCGAACGCGGCCAGATCGTGCCAGACGTCGATCGGCATCTGCGCCGGCGTCACCAGCGGGCAGCCGTGCAGCTCCAGCGCATGGATCATCATGAGGTTGTCGACGAGGCCAAAATCCTCGACCGTCAGCCCCTGTGCATCGACCAGCCGTCCGTCCTCGGAGGTCACGTCCATGAAGCGGCCGACGCGGTCGGCATAGACGGCGCCGTCGTTGGAATAGGCCAGGCAAAACTTGCGGCGGCCGGCCATGTAGCCGAGCTCGTAGACGGTGCCGGGGTCGGCGCCGGCACCGCGGAACGGGGTGAGGTTGGCGATGATGGCATCGGCTTCGTCCATCATCGCCTCGTTGCCGCAAAAGATCTGCCGCGAGGCGTCGGGCGAGGTGAGATCGATGGCGTTGTCGAGGGGATAGAGGCCGGTGAGCCCATGCGCGGCGCAGATCACGGCCTTTTGCCGGCCGATCTCAACCGCATCCGGCAGGAACACGTCGGGCCCTGCCAGATAGATTTTCATGAAGGTCGCGCTGGTTCGCGAAGGTCGAAGCTCGCCGTCAGGCGAGCTTGACCGTCTCGGTCTTGACGTCCTTGCCCAGCGCCTCGAACACCTTGGCGACGATGCCCTTGGCGTCGAGACCGGCACGGCCGTACATCGCGGCCGGCGTGTCGTGGTCCTGGAACACGTCGGGCAGCACCATCGAGCGGAACTTGACCATGCCGCCGTCGAGCGCGCCCTGATCGGTCAGGTACTGCGCGACATGCGAGCCGAAGCCGCCGACCGAGCCTTCCTCGATCGTGATCAGGATCTCGTGGTCGCGGGCGAGCTTGAGAACCAGCTCGGTGTCGAGCGGCTTCATGAAGCGCGCATCGGCGATCGAGGTGGAGAGGCCGTGGGCGGCGAGTTCGTCGGCCGCCTTCTCGCATTCGGCGAGGCGCGTACCGAAGGAGAGCAAGGCGATCTTGCTGCCCTGGCGAATCATGCGGCCCTTGCCGACCTCGAGCGGAACGCCGACTTCGGGCATCTCGATGCCGCGGCCTTCGCCGCGCGGATAGCGCAGCGAGCTCGGACGGTCGTCGATCGCGACCTGGGTCGCCACCATGTGCACGAGCTCGGCTTCGTCGGCCGCCGCCATGATCACCATGTTCGGCAGGCAGCCGAGATAGGCGTTGTCGAACGAGCCGGCATGCGTCGCGCCGTCGGCGCCGACGAGGCCGGCGCGGTCGATGGCGAAGCGGACGGGCAGGTTCTGGATCGCGACGTCATGCACGATCTGGTCGTAGCCGCGCTGCAGGAAGGTCGAGTAGATCGCGCAGAACGGCTTGTAGCCCTCGCTCGCAAGACCGGCGGCGAACGTCACCGCGTGCTGCTCGGCGATGCCGACGTCGAAGGTGCGGTCCGGGAAGGCCTTGTTGAAGATGTCGACGCCGGTGCCCGACGGCATCGCCGCGGTGATGGCGACGATCTTGTCGTCCTTCTGCGCTTCCTTGACGAGGCTCTGGCCGAACACGTTCTGGTAGGCCGGCGCATTCGGCTTGGCCTTGGCCTGGGTGCCGGTCGCGACGTCGAACTTCACGACCGCGTGGTACTTGTCGGCGGAAGCTTCCGCCGGGCCGTAGCCCTTGCCCTTCTGCGTCACGACGTGGACCAGGATCGGGCCGGTCTCCATGTCGCGCACGTTCTTCAGCACGGGCAGCAGATGGTCGAGGTTATGACCGTCGATCGGGCCGACGTAATAGAAGCCGAGCTCCTCGAACAGCGTGCCGCCGTCCATCATGAAGCCGCGCGAATATTCCTCGACGCGGTTGGCGCGGTTGGCGATGATCTTGGGCAGGCGCTTGTTGATCTGCTTGGCCGCATCGCGCAGCGTGCGATAGGTCTTGCCGGAGTAGAGGCGCGACAGATAGGCGCTCATGGCGCCGACCGGCGGCGCGATCGACATGTCGTTGTCGTTGAGGATCACGATCAGGCGCGAGTTCATGGCGCCGGCGTTGTTCATGGCTTCATAGGCCATGCCGGCTGACATCGCGCCGTCACCGATGACGGCGATAACGTTGTTCTTGCCGCCGGAAAGGTCGCGCGCGACCGCCATGCCGAGGCCGGCGGAAATCGAGGTCGAGGAATGCGCCGCGCCGAACGGATCGTAATCGCTCTCGCTGCGCTTGGTGAAGCCGGACAGGCCGCCGCCGGTGCGCAGCGTGCGGATGCGGTCGCGCCGGCCGGTGAGGATCTTGTGCGGATAGGCCTGATGGCCGACGTCCCAGATCAGCCGGTCGCGCGGCGTGTCGAAGACATAATGGATCGCGGTGGTGAGCTCGACCACGCCGAGGCCGGCGCCGAAGTGACCGCCTGTCACCGAGACGGCATCGATGGTCTCTTGCCGCAGCTCGTCGGCGACCTGGCGAACCTGCTCGATCTTGAGCTTGCGCAGGTCATCCGGCGTATGGATGGTGTCGAGAAGCGGCGTTTTACTGTATGCGTTCACGGCGATTTCCAATTTGTCAGCGCCGGAAGATCGTTCCGGTGCGCGATGGGTTTGCACAATATCGGCGCAGCGCGAGTCCTTAAACCGTCGGAGCCACCTGCATGGGGCAGGGCCCCGTCTTCAAGCTTAGGTGAGCTTAGGTGCGCTCCGGTTCAGTCCCTGTGATCCCTGTCACTTAGATCGGCTTCGTCCGTCCCAGCCAATTTCATTAGCAGTTTGAAGCGCTTGTCGTCGGTAATCTGTGCCCACGCAAGGCTTGCAAAAAGCCACACTCCGCGCAGCTTTACACCAAAGCTTGGGCCAAAGCCAACCCGCAGGGTCGTTTAGGGGTATGCACCTGCAACCCGCGGGCCAGCTTGGTTAATCCTGGCGCCGGCGGATGGGTTCCAGTCTTGCCCGGTTCCTCGCCTGCATTTTGGGCGAGAGGAAGGCCGTTTTGGCCAGATTCGCGAGCCCGAGAGGCCCTGGCCGGGGGAACTCTTCGATGTCAGTGCCTGGCCGCCGAGGGCTGTAAGCCCAAACAGCGGCGTGCGATCATGAAAAACTGCAGATGGCCGATGCTTGAGGCGGGCGGCTTGAAACGGGGACCTTACTGCACGTCGAGCGGTGCGGTGCCGGTGGCCTGGCCGCTGGCATCGGTGGTGATCTTGTCGACGCGTGCCTCGGCTTGGCGCAGCAATTCCTCGCAGCGGCGCTTCAGCGCCTCGCCGCGCTCGTAGATCGTCACGGATTCCTCGAGCGGCACCTTGCCGTCCTCGAGCCGCTTCACGATGGTTTCGAGCTCCTCGATGGCGCGTTCGAAGGTGAGCCTGGAGACGTCGACTTGGGTATTTTCGGCCATATCCGTTTCCGATTGCCCGCTTCACGTGAGAAAAAGCGCAGTTTTGCGGGCGTAATGTGGCGGGTGCGTCAAGCGCCCATGAGGGCGCCGACATGCGCCGTAACAGATTCTTTCAATCCTTGCAGGTCATAGCCGCCCTCGAGCACCGAAACAATGCGGCCCCCTGCGGACTTGTCGGCAAGGTCCATCAGCTTGCGCGTGACCCAGGTGTAGTCCTCCGCGCGCAAATTCAGCGAGGCCAGCGGATCGCGGTAATGCGCATCGAAGCCCGCGGAGATGACGAGAAGCTCGGGGCTGAATTTTTCGAGGCGCGGCAGGATCAGTTGCTCGAACGCGGCGCGGAATTCTGGTCCGCCGTCTTCGGAAGCGAGCGGCGCATTGACGACGGTGTCGTGGTCGCCGCGCTCGCCCTTCGCGCCGGTGCCCGGAAACAGCGGCATCTGATGCGTCGAGCAGTACATCACGGTCTGATCGGACCAGAAGATGTCCTGCGTGCCGTTGCCGTGATGTACGTCGAAATCGACGATGGCGGCGCGCTGGATGCCGTATTTGCGCTGCGCATGACGCGCGGCGATCGCGGCATTGTCGAAGAAGCAGAAGCCCATCGGCTTGCCGATCTCGGCGTGATGTCCAGGCGGGCGCACCGCGACGAAGGCGTTGCGATGCTCGCCATTCATCACCGCTTCGGTCGCAGCCACTGCGCCGCCGACGCCGCGCATCACCGCTTCCCACGTGCCTGGTGACATCGAGGTGTCGCCGTCGATATAGACCTGACCGCTGGTCGGCGCGATGTGGCGCAGCTCGGTGACGTAATGCTCGTTGTGGCACAGCGTCACGAGATCGAGATCGCCTTCCGGTGCAAGGTCGCGCGCCAGGAACTGGAAGCGCTCCTGCGACAGCGCTTCTTCCACCGCCCGCAGGCGGTCGGGCCTTTCAGGGTGTCCCGGAGGCGTGACGTGGTCGAGGCAGGCCTTGTGGGAGAGGAGAAGCGTGCTCATCAGGTCGGCCTCACAGGGAACGGGCTCTTGACGTCGCTTGGCGCATCCCGAGCCAAAACGCAAATGCAAAACGCAATCTAAGCGCTTGGGCGGGGATGGCAAAGGGTGGTTCCGGACAAGTCCGTTTGATCCGGATCAATTCACGCGCAGGATGCGCGTGGGCGGCAGCGGACCGATCGGTCCGTGCGCCTTGAAGAAGGCGAACAGCGCGTCCGCGTCGTAGCCGCCATATTGCTGCGCTGTGCCTTGTTTGGCGGCCGTAAAACCGTCGCCGCCGACGGCGAGGTAATCGTTGACGGTGACGCGGTAGCCGCGCCCAGGCTCGATCGGCTTGCCGTTGAGCGTCATCTTCTCAAGGCTGATTCGCTCGCCGAACGGTTTCGTCGCATCCCAGGTGTAGCTGAATCCGTTCGAGACCTGGAGAATCCGCGGGCGCTTCGGATCGAGCCATTGCTGCTCCAGCATGTCCTTGAGCTGGCTGCCCCTGAGCGTCATCGTAACGAGGCGATTGCGGAACGGCTGGCTCGCGAACAGTTCGCCGAATGACACCGCGCCGTTCTCCTTCGGAACAATGTCGGTGCGGATGCCGCCGGGATTGGTGAGCGCGATGACAGCGCTGCCATCCTTGGTGTCCTTCGTCGCGGCGAGCTGCGCGTCCGCGATGACGTCGCCGAGCGCGCTCTCGCCGGCCTCGTTCGGCACGCGCGACAGCGTCTGCGTCACCGATCCGGCCGGGCGATTCGCAATCGGTGCCGACAGCTTGTCATAGGCTTCGATCAGGGCGGTCTGTTCGGGATCCTTCGCCAGCGAGGCATTGGCGACGATGACGTTCTCGGCTTTGGCGTTGACGATGTCGCGGGTTGCAGGATCGAGCTTGAGGTCGATCGCGGTGACCAGCGTGCCGTATTTGTCACCGCTGGTGACGAGCCGCCCGTCGATGTCGCAGACATAGGCGCGGTGGGTGTGGCCGCTGACGACGACGTCGACGGCGCGGTCGAATTTCTTGACGATGTCGACGATCGGCCCCGTGATGGCGGGGCATTCATTGTAGTCGCCTGAGGGCTCACCGCCCTGGTGGATCAGCACCACGATCGCCTCGACGCCGCGCGCCTTCAGCTGCGGCACCAGCGCGTTCACCGTCTCGGCCTCGTCGCGGAATTCGAGCCCGGCAATGCCTGAGGGCGAGACGATGCCCGCGGTCTCCTTCAAGGTCAGTCCGATGAAGGCGACAGGGATGCCCTCGAACTCCCTGATCTCGTAGGGCGGCAGTACGCTCTTGCCGGTCGCGGTCTCGATGGTGGAGGCCGCGAGATAATGGAACTTGGCGCCGGTGAAGGGATGCGGCCCCTGGCAGCCGTCGACCGGATGACAGCCGCCGTTCTGCATCCGGAAGAGCTCGGTCTTGCCCTCGTCGAACTCGTGATTGCCGACAGAGGTGATCGCAAGCCCCATCATCGAGAGCGACTCGACCGAAGGCTCGTCGTGAAACATTGCCGACAGAAACGGGCTCGCGCCGATCAGGTCGCCGGCCGCAACGAAGATCGTGTTTGTGTGCCCCTCGCGCAGCTGCTTGACCAGCGTCGCCATGTACTCCGCGCCGCCGGCCGCGACCGTCACCTTCTTGCTCTTGTCCTCGGGATCCCCGATCCGGATGCCGCCCGGCGGCGGACGCAGATTGCCGTGGAAATCGTTGATCGCGAGAATGCGCAGCTCGACGGGCGCGGCGGTCTGGGCCGAGGCGGGGAGGGTGGCGAGAGCGAGTGTAAGGACGGTCAGGCGGAGAAAATGTCGCATGGAGCCAGATTAGTCGTTCCGCGCGAAGATTTCACGAAGCTTTCTTCCTTCTCCCCTTGCGGGAGTGTCGTAGGGTGGGCAAAGCGAAGCGTGCCCACCGCTTCTGTTGCGGTTGTGGATTGATGGTGGGCACGGCGCAAGTACGCCTTTGCCCACCCTACGGTGCCGGACTCGTTGAGACAGACCCGTCACCCGTCTCGCACTAGGGGAAGAGGGCGCCCTACCTCTTCTTCCGGTTTGCAAACGCCTTGAACGCGGCAATCGCCTCGTCCGACTTCAACCGCTCGCCGAACAGATGGGCCTCCTGGTCGATGCGGCGGGTGAGCTCCTCGGGCGCGGCGCGCAGCAGCTTGCGCGAGGCCGCGACCGCCTCGGCCGGCAGCCGGCAGATATCGCGCGCCACCTTGCGCGCCTCGACCTCGGTATGTCCCGGCGAGACCACGGTGTTGACGAAGCCTGCCGCGTGGGCCTCCGCGGCGGTGAAGGTCCGCCCCATCACCAGCATCGCGAAGGCGCGCTGGTAGCCCATCGTGTTCGGCATCAGGAGGCTGGCCGCGCCGACCGGAACGAGCCCGAGGTGGATATAGGGCGCGGAGAAGGTCGCGGCGTTCGAGGCGAGCACATAGTCGCAATGAAACAGCATCACGGTGCCCATGCCGATCGAGGCGCCATCGACGGCCGCGATGATCGGCTTGACGTTGAGGGCGAGCGAATAGAGAAATTTTGCGCCGTCCGACAGCGTCTCGGAATTTGGTTCGGCCTGCATGAAGTCGTCGATGTCGTCGCCGGCGGTGAACACGCCGGAGCCGCCGGTGATGATCATGCAGCGGATGTCGGGGTTGTTCTGCGCGGTGTCGATCGCGCGGCTCATCTCGCGATACATGTCCTGCGTGATCGCGTTCTTCTTGCTCGGGCGGCGCAGGGTGATGACGCGCGTTCCGCGCTCTTCGGTGACGACGATATTGCCATTCGGCATGAGAGCCCCCTGCGGTCGCCGCGACGCTTGCCTTGGCGAGTCTCGCAAGCCTCAGCCTACATCATCTTGCAGGCGTGCCAATCCGCCCGCTCGACCTTTTCGAGAACGTCCCCGTGAGTCCGCCACATGGCGCGCTGTCGTTTTTCTGATCGGGAACCGCACCGCACCGGATCATGCCGGTTGTATTGCTTCGCACATGCAGTTGCGCATTGCAGCAAATGGCTACAATGTTTCATTTGAAAAACCGGGGGTTGTAGGGCACGATTGCCCAATGCCGTTCCATTTGGCCGATTGCTCGTTTGATGATTGCCGCAACGGGCGTTGACGAATCCTCGCTGCGTTATCGCGGCTGGCGCGTCGTGCTGGCCTGTTTCCTGATGGCCTTCTTCATGTTCGGCTTCGGCCTCTATGGCCAGGGCGTCTATCTCGCCGAGCTCCAGCGCGCCCATGGCTGGCCGGGCACGCTGGTCTCCGCGGCCAGCACCTTCTCGTTTCTCCTCACCTCCGTGCTCGTCATCTTCACCGACGATCTGCTCGCCCGCATCGGACTGCGCGCGCTGATCCTGTGCGGCCTGTCGGCGCTCGGCGCGTCGACCGTGCTGCTGGCGCTGATGCAGACGCCCTGGCAGCTTTATCTCGCCTATGCGCTGATGTCTGTCGGCTGGACCGGCATGGGCACCGTGGTGATCGCCACCGTGCTGAACGCCTGGTTCGAGCGGCGCCGCGGGCTCGCGCTCAGCCTCGCCTTCAACGGCGCGACCTGCGGCGGCATCGTCCTCGTTCCGCTGTTGCTGTCGCTGACCGGGAGCATCGGCTTCCAGTCCGCCATGCTTGCCGCCACGATCGCTATGGTGGTGTTGGTGCTGCCGGTGGTCGTCATCTTCATCGGCTGGCCGACGCAGATGTCGCCGGCATCGGGCGGCCGCTCGTCCGCTGGCATGGCCGCGCCGGCCCATTCCCGCAAGACGCTGCTCGCCAACGCGGCGTTCTGGACCATGGTGCTGCCGATCGCGATCGCGCTGCTGGCGCAGATGGGATTCATCATCCACCAGGTGACGTTCCTCGAGCCGCTGATCGGGCGTTATGCCGCAGGCCTTGCGGTCACCATCATGGCGGCGATGGCGGTGGTCGGCCGCCTGTCGCTCGGCCTGTTCGTCGACCGGCTCGATCCGCGGCTCGCCTGCGCGGCGTCGATGACGAGCCAGGCGGCGGCGCTGTTCGTGCTTCTCCAAAGCACGAACCCGACCGTGCTGCTCGTCTGCTGCGCCGTCTACGGCTTCTCGATCGGCAACATGATCACGTTCCCACCCTTGATCATCCAGCGCGAGATCGGTGCTGCCGCCTTTGCCGCCGCAATGGGACTGGGCACGTCGATCAGCGGCGTCGTCAGCGCCTTCGGCCCCGGCATCATCGGCCTCGTGCGGAGTTTCACCGGCAACTACACGAGCGCGTTTGCGATATGTGTGATGCTCGATCTCGTGGCGGCGGGAATCGTGCTGTGGCGGCCGGGCCGACGCGCGAAGCTTGCGGCGTCGTAGCCACCCTTACCCCAACAACACCGCATCCGCCGCCGCGACCGACTCCGCGCTCTCCGTCACCGTGCGCTCGAGCGCGCCGGCCTGCACCGTGATGTTCTCGGCGAAGAAGCGCGCGAGCGAGACGTAGCGCGCGGCGTCGGTGTTGCCGTCGGACTTGGCGGCGAGCGCCTCGGAGGCCAGCATGCAGCCGCCGAGCGTCGAGCCGAACTGCTGCAGATACGGCGTCGCGCCGGCGAGCGCCTCGTTCGGCGCGGAGGTCACGCGCTCCAGCAGCCACTTGCTGGTGCGCGTCAGCGCCTCCAGCGCTTCGCGCAGCTTGGTACCTGTGGTGCCGAAAGCGGGATCGTTGGAGGCTTCGACCTGCTTCACGGTTGCCGAGAGGTCGTCGAGCAGCGCCCACACCGCAGCGCCGCCATTGGCCGCGAGCTTGCGGGTGACGAGATCGATCGCCTGAATGCCGTTGGTGCCCTCGTAGATCGCGGTGATGCGCGCATCGCGATAGTGCTGCGCGGCGCCGGTCTCCTCGATGAAGCCCATGCCGCCGTGCACCTGCACGCCGAGATAGGCGACCTCGTTGCCGATATCGGTGGAATAGCCCTTCGCCATCGGCGTCAGCAGCGCCGCGCGCGCGGCGGCGTCCGCGCGGACCTTCGGATCCTTGGCACGCGTGGAGACGTCGATCGCGACCGCGGTCGCATAGCAGATGGTGCGCGCGGCCGCGGTCTGCGCCCGCATCCGCATCAGCATGCGCTTGACGTCCGGATGCACGAAGATCGCGTCCGAACCGTCGCCCGTCTTGCCGATGGCGCGGCCCTGCTTGCGCTCCTGCGCATAGGCCAGCGCCTGCTGGTAGGCGCGATCGGCGACGCCGACGCCCTCCAGCCCGACGCCGAGGCGGGCCTGGTTCATCATCGTGAACATGCAGCGCATGCCCTGGTTCTCTTCGCCGACGAGGAAGCCGATCGCGCCGCCATGATCGCCCATGGTCATGGTACAGGTCGGGGAAGCATGCATGCCGAGCTTGTGCTCGACGCCCGACGCATAGATGTCATTGCGCGCGCCGAGCGAGCCGTCGGCATTGACCATGAACTTCGGCACAAGGAACAGCGAGATCCCCTTGGTGCCGGCGGGCGCATCGGGCAGGCGCGCCAGCACGAAATGCACGATGTTGTCGGTCATGTCGTGCTCGCCATAGGTGATGAATATCTTCGTCCCCTTGATGCGATAGGTGCCGTCGGCCTGCCGCTCGGCGCGGGTACGCAGCGCGCCGACGTCGGAGCCGGCCTGCGACTCGGTCAGCTGCATCGTGCCGGTCCATTCGCCGGAGACGAGCTTTTCCAGATAGATCTTTTTCAGCTCGTCGCTGCCATGCGCATCCAGCGCCTCCATTGCTGACGCCGTGAGCAGCGGGCAGAGGCCGAAGGCGACGTTGGAGGCGCTCCAGATCTCGGTACAGGCGGCGTTGATCGCGATCGGCAGGCCCTGGCCGCCGAAATCCTCGGGGCCGGAGACCGCGTTCCAGCCGCCCTCGGTCCAGCGCTTGTAGGCGTCCGGCCAGCCCGGCGCAGTCGTGACCTTGCCATCGCTGAGCTTGATGCCGTGCTCGTCGCCGACCTGGTTGAGCGGCGCCAGCACGTCGGTTGCGAACTTGCCGGCTTCCTCCAGCACGGCGCTCACGATGTCGCCGTCGAAATCGCCGTAATGGCCGGCCTCCACGGCAGCCTTGAGGCCGGCGCCATGGTTGAGCGACAGCAGCATGTCTGAGATCGGCGCGCGGTAGGTCATGGCTCACTCCCGTGGACAGGTATTGGCGCCGTATTCCCATGAAACGGGGGGGGTCTCAACTGCCCGAACGCCGGGACTGCGCCGGCCCGGAACGGCGCCGCCGCCGGGCCTATAATAAAGGGTGGCACGGCCAGCGCCGGCCCCGGTCCTGGACCTCAGGTATTTTGCCCCTCCAGGCGGTTGAAATGCCGCGCCGCTCCCTATAGACCGGCTGCGACCAGCGGGAATCTGCGGTAGCCGGTTCTTCCGCCCATTCCCTGGTCGCCTGTTGGGGCGTAGCCAAGCGGTAAGGCAGCGGATTTTGATTCCGCCATTCGGAGGTTCGATCCCTCCCGCCCCAGCCAATTGATATTGCTCGTCAAATCGACGTCACCGTTGCCCTATTGGGAAAGAGCGGATGCCGCCGTCCGTTGGAGACGTCGCTGTTTTTGTTCGCCACCATTTACTCAGAACATCTTCCAGAAACTCGAGATCAGTTACCCGGACGGTGTTCGCGAATTTCGCACGACGATCGCGCGGGTCGCTGAAGACAAGCTGACCACCTGTAGGACTGAGCGCAGTACGAGTGACGGTCGTACCTTGTGCAAGGATCGCATCAACTGCCGCCGCGCTGAGCTCGTGAGTCATTTTAGCGGAGCCAACTAGCTGTTGGCTTGAGCCGATAGCGCGGGTGAGCCGAGAGGACTACCACTGAAAATTTATTGCAGCGACGATCAACAGCCCGAAGAAGATCACGAGGCTGGTCGCACTTAATTTTCGTGGGCAGTTGTAATCCGATTCCAGAGTAGCCATTTATGGTTTAGCGCAGCCGGATCGCTCTCAGAACCTATTCCCGTTGCGCAAACTTGATCGGACCCAACCATGATCGAGTTTCCGAATTTCAGTCGTTCATATGACCGAACGCGGCACGCCGTGCGTTTTTGGGGATACGATAGCGCGTTAGAGGCATCGTTCTTCATAGAGGAAGACGCGCTGAGGCGACTTGAACCGGGCGCTCACTCCAACAATGAATCGGATTTCCTGAGCGCATTCGATTCCAATCGTGATGTGATATGTGCCGCCGCTGCCAGGGTGTACGTCCGCGGCAGCAGGGGGTCTTACGATCTGGTCGCCGCCAATTTTTGAGACGAAGCCTCACGTCTTGATGGAAGCGGAAGACTTCGTTTACGGCACGTGCTTCATTACGACTGCCAATCCAGAAATAATCACAAAAGCCAGGGAGGATCGCATGAAATTCCGTCCGCTCCATGACCGCGTCGTGGTCAAGCGCATAGAGGCCGAAGACAAGACAGCCGGTGGCATCATCATTCCGGACACCGCCAAGGAGAAGCCCTCCCAGGGTGAAGTCGTCGCCGTCGGCCCCGGTGGCCGCGACGAAGCCGGCAAGCTGATCCCGATCGACCTCAAGGTCGGCGACCGCGTGCTGTTCGGCAAGTGGTCCGGCACTGAAGTCAAGATCGACGGCGTCGACCTGCTGATCATGAAGGAAAGCGACATCATGGGCGTCCTCACGGATCTGCCGGCCACCAAGAAGAAGGCCGCGTAAGCGCCAGCCGGTTTTCCTTACCCTGAGGATTCGGCGTAGCCGGGTTCTCGAAGGATGAGGCCCGCAATTCAAATCTCATCCCTCAAGAGCTCGCCAGTTGCGCGGCCTTTGGGATCTGACCAGTTGAAAACGGAGATCGCCATGTCAGCCAAAGAAGTCAAATTCGGCGTCGATGCCCGCGACCGCATGTTGCGCGGCGTCGAAATTCTCAACAACGCGGTAAAGGTGACGCTCGGTCCGAAGGGCCGCAACGTTGTCCTCGACAAGTCGTTCGGCGCTCCCCGCATCACCAAGGATGGCGTCACCGTCGCCAAGGAGATCGAACTCGAAGAGAAGTTCGAGAACATGGGCGCGCAGATGGTGCGCGAAGTCGCCTCCAAGTCAGCTGACGCGGCCGGCGATGGCACCACCACCGCCACCGTGCTCGCGGCTGCGATCGTGAAGGAAGGCGCCAAGGCGGTTGCCGCCGGCATGAACCCGATGGACCTCAAGCGCGGCATCGACTTGGCAGTGGACGCCGTCGTCGCCGACCTCGTCAAGAACTCCAAGAAGGTCACCTCGAACGAGGAGATCGCCCAGGTCGGCACCATCTCGGCCAACGGCGATGCGGAGATCGGCAAGTTCCTCTCCGACGCCATGAAGAAGGTCGGCAACGAGGGCGTCATTACGGTTGAAGAAGCCAAATCGCTCGAGACCGAGCTCGAAGTCGTCGAAGGCATGCAGTTCGACCGCGGCTACATCTCGCCCTACTTCGTCACCAACGCCGACAAGATGCGGGTTGAAATGGACGACGCCTATATCCTGATCTACGAGAAAAAGCTCTCCAGCCTGAACGAACTGCTGCCGCTCCTGGAAGCAGTCGTACAGAGCGGCAAGCCGCTCGTTATCATCGCCGAAGACGTGGAAGGCGAGGCGCTCGCCACCCTCGTCGTCAACCGTCTGCGCGGCGGCCTGAAGGTCGCGGCCGTCAAGGCTCCGGGCTTCGGCGATCGCCGCAAGGCCATGCTGCAGGACATCGCGATCCTGGCCGGCGGCCAGGCGATCTCGGAAGATCTCGGCATCAAGCTCGAAAACGTCACGCTCAACATGCTCGGTCGCGCCAAGAAGGTGATGATCGACAAGGAGAACACAACGATCGTCAACGGCGCCGGCAAGAAGGCCGACATCGAGGCGCGCGTGGCCCAGATCAAGGCGCAGATCGAGGAGACCACCTCGGACTACGACCGTGAGAAACTCCAGGAGCGTCTCGCCAAGCTCGCAGGCGGCGTCGCGGTGATCCGCGTCGGCGGCGCGACCGAGGTCGAGGTGAAGGAGCGCAAGGATCGCGTTGATGACGCGATGCATGCGACCCGCGCCGCGGTCGAGGAAGGCATCGTCCCGGGCGGCGGCGTCGCCCTGCTCCGTGCCTCCGAGCATCTCAAGGGGCTGCGCACCAAGAACGACGACCAGAAGACCGGCGTCGAGATCGTGCGCAAGGCGCTGTCCGCGCCGGCTCGCCAGATCGCGATCAACGCCGGCGAAGACGGCTCGGTGATCGTCGGCAAGATCCTGGAAAAGGAACAGTACGCCTACGGCTTCGACTCGCAGACCGGTGAGTACGGCAACCTGGTCGCCAAAGGCATCATCGACCCGACCAAGGTGGTTCGTGTGGCGATCCAGAACGCGGCTTCGGTTGCGGCTCTCCTGATCACCACCGAAGCCATGGTGGCCGAGGTGCCGAAGAGGAACGCCGGCGGCGGCGCGCCTGCGGGTGGCGGCGGCATGGGAGGCATGGGCGGTATGGATTTCTAGGTCAACCCGCTCATGGCCGAACGGCAGACAAGGAAAGGGATGGCCGATTTCCAGGAGGCAGAAGCGACGATCTGCTCACAGGAAAGGGCCGGTTGAGAACCGCATCCGCAGTCCGGCGAACTCTTCCAGGGAAGCTTCTCCTCGTTTGCCGAGACGCCGAGGTGAGACTGCTATTCTATCGGCCTTCGACTGCGAACGGCCTTCCCAAGCGAAAAGCCCGGCCGCGAGGGCCGGGCTGATCGGTAATATATTCAAGTCAGGCAATGCAGGAATAAAACGGGGAGAGACGTCGCCGTCTGTTCGAAAAGGAACACCTGAACCGATTATTGGCACCGCCCGCGCTCAACTGCGAAAGGCGGAGAATCTCACAAAGGCCCTGCATTTCCAGGAGCATCGAGGTTGCAGATACTCGCCGTGGCGCACTGGCATCAGACTGCAGCGCGCCGGCGCATCAAGGCATCCCGAAGGTATCCCTACGCGAGTGCAGTGAGCAATTTGGTACAGACGCCGATCCCTCGACGTGTCTAGCCTCCTTAAGCGGTGAAGCTCAACATACCTCTAAATCAAGGCGAAAATCATGGAAATCTCCAGGGAGACGAAAGCTGCCGTGCGGCCGGCACTGTGGGGAGCCGTGGCCGGAGCAATTGCTCTGGCAATCGCGGGTTTCAGCTGGGGCGGCTGGGTGACGGGTGGGGCCGCCGAGACGCTCGCGAGGAATAGTGCTGCGACGGCTGTCGTCGCAGCTCTCACACCCATCTGCGTTGAGAAGTTTCGACAAGCCGCTGATGCGTCGGAAAACCTGGTCGCAATGAAGAAGACGACCTATGCGTGGGATCAGAGCAAGTTCGTCGAAAAAGGCGGTTGGGCCACGATGCCGGGAAGCACTGAGCCAAATTCAGCCGTTGCGAAAGCTTGTGCCGAATCGCTTGGTAGCAAGAAAGCTGTGGAGCTGCGCGGATAGTCAGGCAAGTCGCGCGGCGGAAATCTGCGCATAGACGCGCCGGCCCCTCGACACGTCTGCATCTTGCGCAGTGGAAGGGGGCTCCTGCAAAGCAGACCAGGCAGTCGTCGCCAGATGGTCAAGCATCAAATTCGTCGTATCTACTTTGAACGGAGAACTCGATGGGACGAAATCCCTGAAGCCCAGGTCGAGCCGAGCGCTTCCCCTCGTCATTTCAGTTCCCGATTTGCCGCACGCCACGCGGCCTTCCAACGGGTGAACATCCTTTCAATTGTGGTAGTATGATTGCGTGTTAATGGTCCAGCGAACGAGAGTCCTGCCTTGGTGAAAGCGGCGAAGGACTTTGATCCCAGAGCATTCCTTGCCAAGGTCGGGGCCGGGAAATCGATCTCGAAAGTTGGCAAAGGTCGGAGCGTGTTCGTGCAGGGAGATGCCGCGGACGCGGTATTCTACATTCAAGAGGGAAAGATCAAGCTCACGGTCGTTTCGGACCAAGGCAAGGAAGCCGTCGTTGGGATTTTGGAGCCCGGACAATTCTTTGGCGAGGGCTGCCTCAATGGTCATCCATTGCGTCTTGCCACGACTACGGCAATGGAGTCCTGTGTCATCACGAGAATATCGAAGACGGCGATGATTACAGCGCTCGAAGGCAAGCCGCAGTTCTCTCAATTGTTCATGGCGTATTTGCTCGCGCGCAATAGCCGGATTGAAGAAGACCTGATCGACCAACTCTTCAATTCGAGCGAGAAACGCTTGGCGCGCCTGCTGCTTCTGCTGGCGAACTTCGGCAAGGAAGCCAGCTCGCAGCCCATTGGCGTCAATATCAGCCAGGAAACGCTGGCCGAAATGATTGGTACGACCCGATCACGGGTCAGCTTCTTCATGAACAAGTTCCGGAAGCTTGGTTTCATCAGCTACAATGGAAAGATCGAGGTCCATAGCTCGCTTCTGAACGCGGTTCTGCGCGACAAACCCGAGATAGACCGGAAGAACTGACCGCCGCGCGGCCAAACCGAGCGCCGGGCCAAACGCGGGACATTAGCCCACTCGAATAGCGGATCAGGGCGGCAGTTCGTCGCGGACCGAGCCTCCCTCGTTCTCCCATCGTGACAGAGCGGTTGCGCTCGATCTCGCATCGCCAGGCGTGTCCTTTTTCAAAGGCAGCTTGTTGCGACCGATTTCATTGTTGCGCCTGTGATCCGTCAAAAAGACGAAGCCGGCCCGCCAGGTGTTGAATTTACAGCTTTCCTCAGCGCTGGCCGAATCCTTCACGAGCTCGCCGGACGCGGTCGCTCTTGCGCGATGCTGCTGAGATTTGGACATATGCAGAGCCCTTTCGTTGGAAGTCTCCGCGCACTCCGGCCAATCTCGACGGTTGACCAAGGTGGACTTGAATGTGGGGATCGAAGCGATGAATAGTGAGCCCTCGGCATAAATAAGATTGCCAAAGGAGCGCACGGATCGCTTTGCCGTGCGTCCAATCGTGCCGCGCGGCAAAAGAGCTGCTGTAGCGGATTGTAGTCAGAAACAATTCACTGCCATCTTCGACGACATCGTAGTTGCGAGCGATGGAGTCGGCAGCAATTGGCGGCGAGGAGCACGCGCCCGGCAGCGTCCGACCAATCCCTCAGGCGCCGCAATGATGCTGACAGACAGAAACACCGTAATCGCGTCCCGGCGCTGGTTCGCACCCAAGCTTCTGATCTATCGACCAGTGGGATTCGCTGCCGGATGGTAAGACAAGCTGTCCTTGCTTCATTTGGAAATGGCGCAGTCCGTTGCCTGTTGAAGAGAGATCGGGCAGCGACGGCGCGGTGAGGTCGTGGGCGATTGATGACTAACGCGGCGTTTGCGGCTTGCTGCTGTTTGATGATGGGACGCCTGAGGCTTGTCGTTCCTTCGCTTCGTAATATTCGGCCGAGAACTTGATGGACCATCGCGCGAAGAACGAACGCAATTCCTGAGTTGGCTTCTCGACGCCGAGATGTTCTACGACATGTGCCTCGCGCAGCCACCTCACCGCCGAGGTGAGGCCGGCGATGCGCTCGAGCCTCTCAACCGCCGCGGTCCCGGCGATCTCTGCCTGCCGATAGCGAAGGCCGACCTTTCTGATCACATGCACGCGCTTGATGATGTCGTAGCCCTTGATGACGAGCTGAACGAGTGGATGCTTTCTGGCCTGCGGCCAGGCTGCCGGATAGACCGGTAGCACCAGAAGCTTGCTCTTCGCGATGACCGTTGCGAGCGGATGCAGGAGTTGCATCCAGGCTGGCCAGGATGTGACCTTGGCAAACAATACCGCGTGCATCGCCGTTGCCGCACCGAAAGAGATCGGCAGCCAAAGGACCGCGCACAGGATCACGAGCAATGCGGCGTTCGGCGTGAGATGCCGGCATGTTCTGAACACCCATGCCATGCCGCCTTCAAAGGCATCATGCACAGCGTGTTCGAACGCCCGATAGCTGATCTTCCGCCGGAACCACAACCAGTTTCGCCGAATCGATCTACCCCACTGTCGACGCTTCGCGGCGGACAGGGGAAGGAAGCGCACCGCGCCATCGATGACAGTAACGATGACATCGCCGACAAGTCTGGCCGCGAACAGCGGCAGCCAGACAATCTGCATTGCAAAGGGGAAGGCGTAGTCGAGCATCCGCATCAAGATCGAAAGAACGAAACGCAGGATCTTGTTCGTGACGAGCGCGACAACAACAAGTGGGATGATAATCACATCGTCGAGCGCACCGCGAAAGCGGCTTTCCTCGGTCCATGCCGGGTGACGACCATCGGTCACGGTGCACCGTCCGGGCTGAGTGCCGGCTCAGACTAGCACATTGCGCGCTCGAGGGGGGCCTCAGGTGCCGGTCGGTGGGTGACGGCGAGCACTCCGCATAAGGGACCAGTTCGCATGACCCGCGTTAACCCTGTCTCCGATCTTGTCCGGTCGCCGCGCCGGCTGGTTTAGTTCTGCCGCCAAGCCGCCTTATTGGATGTCTGCAATTGGTCTCCGATTTTCGGGAGCTTATCTTTCGGCAGGCCTTGAACGAGGCGTCTCGTTCGGGAAGCGTGAAATCAGATGAAAGCGGCTCTCATCCTCGTTGGCTTCAGTACACTCGCGGTGATGGAGCTTGAGACGGCGCCGCGCATGACAAAGTCCGTGAACGCGCCGCCCGTCCAGGCGACCGTCGGGTTACGCGTCTCAGCCGATACGCTGACGACGGCAGACCGGCTCGGGACCCCGCACATGCAGTTTGAGGCGCCTCCGCAGCCAGTCTCCTTGAGCGGACCGATGCCTCCGCCGGATCAAACAGCGATTGTTGCGCCAGAGCCTTTGAAGATCATCGCGCCACACCAGCGCACCGCAAGCGGGAGAAAATTCGCGGTCATGCTGCCCAGACCTCGGCCCGTGCAGGGAACGTCCAAGGCATTTGCGAATGCCAAGCGCGCCAAGGCAGTCGCGGAGGTCAAGCCCTGCCAGTCAGGTGTCTTCGATGGGCTGTTCAAGGCATTGAACCTGTCAACGGGATGTCAGAGCTAGCCCCAACCTCGCGCATGCGTCAGAGCAAACACGCCGTGCCGACGAAATCCGGTTGCGTYGCCCGGACCAGCCGTTGCCACACCGAATTCACGCGGCCACGGTATCAATCGAGCGGCGTATCACCTGGCGCACCTCCGCATTCGACAGGAACAGGTCGTGGTTGATAACGCCCCAGCCTGCCTCGGAAGCATCGACCACGCGCACCCCGAGCCCTTCGATGGCGGTCTTCTCGGCAGCGCCGACCCGTGTCATCCCACCAGCGATTTGCCCCGACAACGCCAGCGCGCGGTCGTTCGTTGCGGCGATGACGGTGATCTTGCGCGAAAGCGGACCGATGCGGTTGATCGACGACGAGAACACGTCCATGTCGATGTCCGGCGCGGCGAACACCACGGCCCCGATCTTGCCCGCAACGGCGTCACCGGATCGCGCATAGAGCTGGCGCAGGCTTTCGAGCGTCAGCATGGTTCCCATGCTGTGCGCGACGATGTGGACGCGGCCGGCGCTTGAACTCGTCACGACAGATTGCAGCACGCGTTCGAAGCCATCGCGGGACCACATTGCGCTGTCGCGGTCGTAGGCGTAGTCGAACAGTCCAGCCTTCGAGGGCCAGGAGAATACCATCGTCTGGCCGCGGAACCTGATGCCATCGGAGAGATGCGCAGCATCGAGCGCCGCTGTCTCGAACGTCTGTTTGAAGCCGTGCACGTAGATCAGGACGTCTGGTCCGCCGCCGGCCTGCGCGACAAGACTGCCGACTTCGCCCGATACCGGCTCGACCCCATCAAGACGCCAATCGTCAAGTCCCGCTGCAGCCAGAGAGAAACGGCTGTCACCAGGCGCTACAAGCTTCGCTCGTGCGACGGTCATCGTAGAAGCCCGCTCCGGCCCGAACCACGGCTTCGACCGGCCGCCGTTCACTGGCTTGCGTGTCGTTACGACGAGCAACGTAGGGTCGACCGAGAGCGACGAAGCGTCGTAGCGTGCGCCGGTAGCACCCAGGCTGGCGCATCCGCCCAGCGCGACAACGCAGGCCGAGGACGCAAGCCCGCCAAGGAGCGCACGTCGGGACGCAATCACTTCGTGTTGCACTAAACGTCGGATGATCACGCAGAACCTTTGGGAACTGCCCCCTGGAGGAGCCCGCCCCCTGCGCGCGTTCCTGAATGATGATGGCGGCGAGAATAAGGGCGGGGCGCGCCACGCAGCTTGTTCCAAATTCGGATTGAAATCGTCGAACAATCAAACGGGTCTTGGTTCCTCCATTCGGAGGTTCGATCCCTCACTGGCCTAGTCAGGTCGCAACCCGACGGATGCGCCGGGCTGCCAGCTGGATTCGGCCAACTCAGGACTTCGTGGGGCTGCGGACCGCCACGCCGGGATCGATCGTCTGCGACGGCAGGCGGCGTTCGGCGGGGCGCGCGACCAGCAGATAGAGAACCAGAGCGAGCAGCGACGTTGCCGCCATCACCGCGGTCATCGACAATGCGGTCCGCCCGTCGAAGCGAAGTGCGACCAGTCCGCTCGATATCGCGCCGGCGGTCAGCTGAATGCTTCCGGCGGCAGCGCTGACGGCGCCCGCGATCTCCGGGAGACGCTGCATCGTCGCGCTCATCACGTTCGGCACGCTGAACCCGAAGCCGAGTGCGACCGCCATCAGCAGCGCGACCACGAGTGACGTGGGCATCCAGCCGGCCAATGTCATCGCGAGCAGGGCGGTGCTGGCGGCGGCCGACAGCGTCAGCCCGGTTGTGAGCATGCGCGCCGACTCTACGCCGCGCCGGCCGAGCTGGCCGTCGAGAAAGGCGCCGACCATGACGGCCCCCGAGCATGCGCTGAAGATCAGCCCATATTGCTCGGGGCGCAGTCCGATGGCGCCGACGAAGAACAGCGAGGCGCCGGTGACGTAGGCAAACACGGTCGCGCCGCCCGCGGCGCCGACCAGGATGAAAGGCAACGACACCGGATGCGTCAGCACCTGGCGGTAGCTGTCGATGACAGCTGAAAGCCCCAGGCGGCCGGCGCGGTCGGTCGTCGCAGTCTCCGCGAAGCGAAACATCACCACGACCAGCAGCATGAGACCGATCCCCGCCTGGGCGGCATAGATCGATCGCCAGCCGGCKATCGCCAGCAGGGCGGCGCCGGCCGTCGGTGCGATCACGGTCGCGACATTGACCGTGACCATGACGTTGGCGATCTTGCCCCGCGCGGCGTTGCCGTCGAAGAGATCGCGAATGATGGCAAAGGTCGTTGCGGTGGCGGCGGCGCCGATGCCCTGGACGAAGCGGCCCAGCAACAGAACCGGCAGCGAGGACGCTTTCGCGCAGGCAAGGCTTGCGGCGACGAACAGTACGAGGCCGAATGCCAGAATCGGCTTGCGGCCCAGGCGGTCGGAGATAGGTCCGTAGATCAGCGGCGCGGTGGCGAGGCTGAGCATGAAGGCGCTCATGGTCAGCCCGACATCCGACGCGCTCGCGTCGAGCGTCGCGCCGGTCGCGGCCAGCGCCGGCAGATTGATGTCGATGCCGGAATAGGGCACGGCCGCCAGAAAACCGAGCAGCAACGTGAAGGCGAAGGATGCGGGGTCGATTTGCATGGACGGTTATCCGGTTCCGGCTTGTTCGATGTGCATGAGGTGATGGAGGTGCGGTCGCCCGCCCTCCATCGTCGCGCGTTCGGCGATTACGCGCGCCGTTCGGCGCGCCGCCCCCGGCTTGCCACCATCGCGCCGGTGTGCGAGCTCTCGTCGGCCACGAGCTCGCCGATGACCCGGAGGACTTCGGCCCGCGTGTCGATCCCGGCGAATTCGTCCGCGATCTGCGATGCACGCGACTGGAAGCGGGATTGATCGAGCACGGTCCGCACCGCGTCGCGCAATGCCTTCGGTGTTGGCTCGTTGGTCGCGAGGTTGATGCCGACCCCGGACCATGCGACCCGCGCGTTGACGTCGGCCTTGTCTTCGGTCAGCCCCGCGGTGACCAGCGGGATGCCGAAGCTCATGGCCTGGTTGACGCTGCCATAGCCGCCGTTGGTGACGAGCACGTCGACGTTCGGCAGCAGCCATTCGAACGGCAGATAGCTGGCGATGCGCGCGTTCGACGGGATCTTGCCGGGGATGGCGTCAACCGAGCGGCCGCCTGCCGTCACGATCACCAGGATGTCTTCCTCGTCCGCGAGGGCCGCCAGCGTCGGGGCAACCAGCAGATTGAAATTGTGATTGGCCACCGTTCCCTGCGTCACCAGAACGATCTTGCGCGATCCGTCGAGCTCTTCGGCCCAGGACGGCGGCGGAACCTGGTTGGCGATGATCGGCGGGGTGCCGACGAAATGCACTGAGGGCGGAATCTCGCGAGGAAATTCGAAGCTTGGCACCGACAGTTGCAGATAGGCATCCCCGAGAGCGACCACGGAATGGAACATCGGCATCGCGATCGGCCCGACCCCGAGAGACTTCAACGCCCGGTTCAGGCGCATCGACACCGGCTGATCGACTGCCGCATCAAATTCCCGCGCCATGGCCGCATAGCGATCGCGCTCCTCGTCGGTCTTTGCCGGCGGCAGACCGAGGAAATTGGGCCCGCCGTCCTCGCGCGCCCAATGCAGAAACGAGGTCCCGCAGAGCGCGATGGGAGGCCGCTGCGAGCGCGGTCCGAGCAGCATCGGCAGCACACCGAACAGCATGTCGTCGGCGACAATGATGTCGGCGGGGAATTGCCGCAGGATTTGCAGCAGCCCCTGGTGCTGGGCCGGAATGGCGTCGACGAAGATGCGCTCGCAAGCAACACGGAACCACTCCAGTCCCGGCGGAATGGTCTTGAGTTCGGGGAATCGCGAGAAGACGTCGTTCGGATCGAAGTCCGCGTCCTCGGGAAGGGGAAAGAACTTCACGCCGCTGGCTTCGACGCGGGCACGAAAGGCGGTGCCCGTCAGGAAAGCGATCTCGTGACCATCGCCACGCAGGATTTGCGTGATCGCCAGCATCGGATTGAGATGACCCGTCGCAGGTGTCGAAGCGATAAGAATCTTCATGTGAGTTGACCTCTTGATGATCGATGCACGGTCGCCCCAGAGCGTCCGGTCGAGTAAGAGGCAATTGAAGCGATCGCCGTTACGCCAAGACTTCCGGCGGCAGCGAAAATGGTTACGGCGGCAACGCATCGTGGCGCTGCCAAGGCCGGGCAAAAAGGCCGGTGCAAAAACCGGTGACATCGCGCCGGAAGCCGATAACTCGCACAGGATTACAATTGTAACGCGAGCGGCGGGCGATGAAACGGCACGGAAACACCGCGCTGTTAATCCGGCAGACCTCCGCATGGCACACCTTCGCAGATATTGGCGCGTTGGCGTCGGCCGAAATTCATTTTTGACGATCCGGATGTCGCGCGGCATCGGTCGCGCCCAATTCATTGAGGACTGGCATGGAAAATATTGTCGCCCCGATTGCGATGGTTGCGTTCATCGCGTTTCTGGCCTGGCTGGGCGTTCGCGCCTCCCGGACGAAATCTGCTCTGGCGAAGTGGGGCGGCATGGTGCTGACCGCCGTGCTGGCCGTCTCAGTGTTCGGCGTCGCCGCTTTGACCGCGGTCGGTATCGTCCGGCAACACGCCCGTTCTGCACCGGTCCCGGATGTGAAGATCGAGGCGACACCGGACCAGATTGCCCGAGGCATGGCCGTGGCCGACGGCTTTTGCGCCGCATGTCACTCGCAGACCGGGACGCTGACCGGCGGCGGCGACGTGGCCAAGGATCTCCCGATTCCCATCGGCGCGTTCGTGCCGGCCAATCTCACGCCCGCCGGCGTCTTGAAGAATTGGTCCGATGCCGAGATCTTTCGTGCCATTCGCAATGGGATCGACGCGAGGGGGCGCTGGCTGGCGATCATGTCCTTCACCAATGCCGGCCGGCTCAGTGACGACGACACCAAGGCCGTGATCGCCTACATCCGCAGCCTGCCCGCGAGCGGTGCGCAGACCCCGGATCCGCCGGATCGCTTCAGCCTGCTGGGCATCGTGATGCTGGGCGCCGGATTGTTGCCGGATGCGAAGCCCGTCTTCACCGGCGTGATCACCGCGCCGCCGAAGGCGCCGACGGCGCTCTATGGCAAATACCTGCTGTCCTATCAGGATTGCCGCGAATGCCACGGCAGGGATCTCGGCGGCGGCGTGCCGGGACAATTGCCGCCGCTCGGACCGGACCTCGGTATCGTCAAGAACTGGAGCCTTGCGCAATTCGTCGACACCATGCGCACAGGCGTTGATCCGAACGGGCATCGGCTCGGCGAGCAGATGCCGTGGCGGCCGATCGGGCGGATGGATGACGACGATCTCGCCGCGATCTACCAGTACCTGTTGGCTCTGCCGGGCTCCTGATGATTCCGTGAAGCCCGCAAACGATCGCGCCCTGCGGGGGCGGGCAACAGCCTGCGCAGCACATCGCAGTCGCTGAACGACAGCGCAGGCCGCAGGCTTCCTATCGCCCCAAAGTAGTAAGCGTTGGGATCACAATTATTCACGTATGCGACATCCGGCGGAATTAGCCGCAGAATTACCCTGTTGCGACGTCATCACGGCATCATAGATAGACTCAGTGTGTGCCGATGGCCTCGGATATCCCATTCTATTTTGAGCGATTCCAATTCGGACGACATCAATATCATTTCACCACAGCCGGACGTTGACGTTCGCAATTCTTAAGTACAGCTCACTCGGCGGACGGCGAATTTTGAGAGTATGGAATGCTTGCAGATATTGGCCACATCGTCGTCGTCGATGACGATCCGACGTTAAGGCAAATGGTGATCAAATATCTCGAGGAGCACAATATCCCGACAAGGGCGGCCTCCAACAGATCGGAATTGAACCACTATCTCGATGGCAGCCAGCCGAGCCTGATCATCCTCGACCTTCGGCTTGGTCAGGATGACGGTCTGGACCTGTTGAGGGAAATCCGGTCGCATTCCGACGTGCCGGTCATCATCACGACGGGCCATCGTCCCGACGAGATCGATCGTATCGTCGGGCTCGAGCTCGGCGCCGACGACTACATCATCAAGCCGTTCTCCCTGAGGGAGCTGCTGGCGCGCGTCCGCGCGGTGTTGCGGCGGCAGGAGATGGGACGGGCCGCGCGCGCCCGCGATCCCGAGCGCGGGGGCTATCGCTTCAGCGGCTGGAAGCTCGAACGCCGCAGCCGAAAGCTGACCGATCCCGACGAAGCGCCGGTGCCGTTGAGCAAGGGAGAATATGCGCTGCTGCTGGCCTTTCTGGAGGCGCCGCAGCGTCCCCTGACCCGCGAGCATCTGCTGCAGGCGACCCGTATCCATGAGGATATTTTCGATCGCAGCATCGACGTCCAGGTGCTGCGGCTGCGGCGTAAGCTGGAGACCGATCCGAGCGCGCCGCGCGTCATTCAGACCGAGCGCGGCGTCGGCTATGTCTTCGCGGTGCCGGTCGATCCGTTCTAGAAGCAATTGGCGGATTGCAATTGTAGCCAATTTGCCGAGGGCGGTGACCTTGGCGTAACAGCGGGCCGTCAGATTGCCTCCCACCAACAGCGTGTGGGAGATTTACGATGGAGAAGTATTCTCACAGTGTGAGCCGCGTTGCCTTGCCGAGTCACATGGAACTCGACAGGGCGAACTGGGTCGCACGATCTGACGGTCGCGGCATGGTCCGTCTCGGTGCGGTTGCCGCGAGGCATCGCGCGCCGGACATCGCTTCGCCTCCGGACGTACCGCCTACCGGGCAGGATCAGCCCGTCACCACATTCTGGTGGGCGGTCTTCGCCTCCCTGATGGAGGGCTTTGCCCTCTACGGTGCAGCCTTGCATCCGACCGCAGCCGCGCCGGTTCAGGCGATGCTGGAGGCCACGAGAGATTGCCGATCGCCCTCGGCGGGTCGCGAGCCCGCGGAGAAGAGCGGCAACGATGGAGCCGACAACAATGGGAATGACAATAATGGGAATATCGTCAGGCTCGATCGCGCCGCGCCGCGCGATGCGCGACTGGAGCGCAGCTGGAATCGGCTGGGGTCGCTCGGCGCGACCCTGGGGACTCTGATGGACCTGCCTGCGTACTGGCGTCGGGAACGTGAGATCAGGAAGGCCGTCGCTGCGTTGATGGAGTTCGATGACCGGACCTTGCGGGACCTCGGGATTTCCGGCAGGTCGGACATCGAGCGGGTGGTGAGGTACTGCCGTGATTGCTGACACCATCGCCCGGAGCATGTGGCGGCCACCTTCGCGAAATCATCCAGCTTCGATCAAAATTCCTTGAGCAGCCGCGACAATTCTCGCTTCACCCCCACATTGCTGGGCGTGCAGCAGTTCGCCAGATTTCTCGGGGCCGGACGAGGTGCCGGCCTTCGACGTTGCGCGATCGTGATTTGCGCACTGGTGCCGTGCTCTCTGAAGGTCTCTCCGGCACCGTCGCAGTCGCCGTCTGCCTTCGTGTCGGTCCGCAAGGATGAGCCCATCACGCCCATTCCGGCACCGCCGGCAATCAATCCGCTGAAGGTCAAGCTCGGCGAACGACTGTTCTCCGATCGCAGGCTGTCGCACGACAATTCACGCAGTTGCGCATCGTGTCACGATATCGCGACGAACGGCGCGAGCCCGAGGCAGCACGATGTCGGCCCCGACGGGGCGGCGATCACGCTCAACACGCTCACCGTCTTCAATGCGGCGCTCAGCTTTCGCTTCGGCTGGGAAGGAAAACTACGCAACATCGAAGCCGATACCAGGGCGTCGCTGGAAAGCCCGCGCACCATGGCGAGCAGCTCGGTCGAGATCGCAGAGAAGCTCAATGCCGATCCCGACATGCGCGAGAGCTTCTTCGCGGCTTACGGCCACCGCCCGGAGCGCGGCGATGTCGTCGACGCGCTCGCGAACTTCCAGCGCACGCTGGTCACGCCGGGCGGCAAGTTCGATCGTTGGCTGGCGGGTGACGCCGCGGCGCTGTCGGAGGACGAGCTGGGCGGCTACCAATTGTTCAAATCGCTGGGCTGCGCGTCCTGCCATCAGGGCGTCAATGTCGGCGGCAATCTGTTCCAGCGCCACGGCATATTCCACCCGCTCGCATCGCCCGAGCCGAAAATTCTGCGCGTGCCGAGCCTGCGCAACGTCGCGACCACGCCGCCGTATTTCCATGACGGCAGCGCGCCGACGCTCGATGACGCGGTTCGCAAGATGGCCTTTGCCCAATTGAACGCCACGTTGACGGAGAAGCAGGTCAAGGCGCTCGTCGCCTTTCTGAACAGTCTGACCGGCACCTATCGCGGCGCGACTGTCGGAGGCTCCCCATGAAATTTGCCCCCGCCGTGATCGGCGTAACCTGCGTGCTCGCCCTGCTGACCTGGCTGTTGTTGAACGGGCTGAACTTCAATTCGGTGCGTTACGACCGTCAGCTCCAGGCGCTTGGCGACTTCACCCGGTTCGAACGCGCGATGACCAGGGAAGTGCTGACTGCGCGCGTCGGCCTGTCGCGCAACTATGACAAGCTGGTGCAGATGACCGATGCCTATGACGACGCCCTGACGCGGCTGCGCGAAACGCCGGGTCTCAACGCCGAAGAGACCAGGGCCATCGATGTGCTGTCGGCACGCGCCCTCCGGCAGGAGGACCTGGTCGAACGGTTCAAGAGCCGCAACGCGCTGCTCCAGAACTCCTTTGCCTATTTCGGTCTGTTCAGCGACAAGCTGGCCGAGTCGGATCAGCGGGCGCTGGTCACGGCCGCCTCCGCATTGGCGGCAGCGATGCTGCGCCTGACGCTCGATACGTCGGACGTCGTGGCGCGTCAGGTCCAGGGTCGATTGGAAGAGCTGGCGCTCGTGCAAACGCCGCCGCAGGACATGGATTCGGTCCGCGCGTTGTTGATGCACGGGGAGATGCTGCATGACCTGCTGCCCGACATCGACACGATCGTGAAGACGCTCGTCGCCGAATCGAACAACCGCGAGCAGGATGCCGTATTGGCATTGATCACCAGGCGTCAGCTCGCCTCGCGGGCGTCGGCGCGCCGGGTACGCCTGTTGCAGTTCATGACGTCGCTGCTGCTGCTCTGCGGCGTGGTCTATTTCGGATTGCTATTGCACCGGCGCGCGGTCACGCTGCGCCGCCGTGCGGCGTTCGAGCACGTCATGGCCGGCATCTCGATGCGGTTCATCGATTCGAGCCGCGAGAGGATCACCGCTGACGTCGAGACCGCGCTGCAACAGCTCGCCGGATGCATCGGTGCGGATCGCGCCTATTTCGTCGGCGCGACCGGGACGACGACAAGCACCTATCGGTKGTCCCGTGACGGGATCGCATTCGAGCCGGGTTGGCCGGATCGCGCGCTGAGCCTCGCGCCACGCTTCGACGGCGGCGAAGCCGGTATCGTTTATATTCCCAAGGTCAAGGCCGCCCATCCCGACGACACGATGAACCTCCTGGAGGACGCCGGCGTCGGCGGCTGGCTGTGCGTGACGGCGGTCAGGGGACATCGCGATGAAATCCTCGGCTTCGATACCGTGCCGGCCGGGGCGCTCGCATACTGGTCCGAAGTCTCGTTGTTTCGCATGGCGTTCGACGCCATCGGCAACGCGATCCGCCGGGTGCGGCTCGAAGGCGAGAAGGAGCGCTTGCAGGCGAGCCTGCAACAGGCACGCCGCATGGAAACCCTCGGCACCTTTGCCAGCGGTATCGCCCACAACTTCAACAATATCGTCGGTGCGATTCTCGGCTATGCCGAGATCGCCGAAGCGCGAATCCGGTCAGGAGGCCGGCCGGCCGGCAGCCTTGCGGAGATCCGCCGTGCCGGCGAGCGGGCGCGAGAACTGGTCGAACAGATTCTCGGCTTCGGCCGCCGCGGCGAGGGCAGGCGGGAGCGTGTCTGCGTCAGGACCCTGATCGACGAAACCAGATCGCTGCTGGCGGCTTCGTTGCCTTCGCACGTCCAGTTCGAGGTGAACGAGTCGGCCGAAGAGGCCACCGTGATGGGCGAGCCCGCCCAGTTGCAGCAGGTGATCCTGAATCTTTGCAACAATGCGGCTCAGGCGATGACGGAGCCGGGTTGCATCGAACTCGGCATCAAGGTGCGCGATCTTCAACAGCCATTGTCGATCGGACGCAGTGAGGTCGGCCCCGGCCGCTTCACCGTGATTTCGGTCACCGATCCGGGGCCGGGAATGGACGAGGCGACGCTGGAACGGATCTTCGAGCCCTTCTTCACGACGCGCCCGGACGGCAACGGCATCGGGCTCGCAACCGTTCGCGAGATCGCGGAGCAATATGGCGGCGCCGTCGCCGTGCAGAGCGAGCCGGATGCGGGCACGCGCTTCGACGTCTGGCTGCCATCCGGCGACCCCGACGAGGCGGTGCCGGTTCAGCACAGCCCCGATCTGGCGTTCCGTGGCGCGGGCGAGACGGTGCTGGTGCTCGACACCGATCGCCGTCGCCTGTTGCGCCATGAGGAAATCCTCGCGGCGCTGGGGTATGAGCCGGTCGGGTTCACCAGGCTGGCGGAGGCGATCACCGCCTGCCGCACCGCGCAAGCACGCTTCGATGCGGCGCTGGTGTGTCACATGCCCGGAGGCTCCTCGATCGAGCTGGCGGCGGCATTGCACGCGGCGGCGCCGGCCTTGCCGATGATTCTGGCGAGCCCATCGACGCGCGAGCTGGCGGTGCCGTCGCTGGAGACGTCAGGGATCACCGAGCTCGTTCATCACCCGCTGATATCGGCGGAGCTCGCCGGCGTCCTGGCGCGGAGCGTCGCCTCGTCGGCCGCGCGACGACGCGTGAGGCGGGCCGCCGTGGCGCGGTAGAGCGTTTTCGAGCGAAGCGGAAGCCGGCTCGCGCGAAGGAAGCGCGTCAAGACAAGAATCCAGAGCTGGCGCACGACAATCGGCGATCGCGGTTGCAATGGTAACGCGATGTCGCCGCGGGCGAAATGGTCGAGTAGCCGGGACCTCCTATCCATCGCATGCGCATCGTCGCAACGTCACCGCGATAGGAGAATGATGATGTCAATCAGACTTGGCGTGACCGTCGTCGCAGCTACGTTTCTGTTCGGATCGGTTTCCAGCCTCAGGGCTGCCGGAGGCGCAAGCGCGCCTGTGACCATGTCCTCGCCTGGCAGTGTGGACGCAATGAAGTTCGCGGACCTGTCCCGGCAGGCTCCCATCGGTCACCGGCAGCCGCGACGCAGCGACGTGCCCGGGTCGACGCAAGCCTCGCCCCAAGACGCGGAGCTGCAGCGGCTCGACAGGGAGATCGACCGCCGGCTGATCATCTGCCGTGGCTGCTGATGGCCGGCCGAGGTCATGGATCGCGCGCGCCGCAAGGCGCGCGTTCGCCACTCCCTATCCCTCGTATTGATCCGGCCCCATCGCCCAGAGCGACTGATCGTGGCCGAATGCGTAATTACGGTTGTTGATCGCCGGATTGCGATTGACCATCGGCCGCATGAACATCGGATGGGTCGCGCTGCGGACCTCGTGCTCGATCGTGAAGAGATGCCTGCCGCTGTCGAGATCGACGATGTCGCAGAAGCGGTACTGGTATTGATTGTCCTCACGCGAGATCAGGTCGCGCGCCAGGAGTTTGCGGTAAGGGCCGGAGAAGTCGGTGATGTACATCTGCACATGGTGGCCGTCGTAGTCGCCCTGCGGCCGATCGGTCTCGCGGAACAACAGATGCTGGTCGCGGCCGGTTTTCACGGCGGCGACCTGGCCGTCGCCGTTTCGCAAGCTTGCGGGCATGCCCATGATCTCGGGGTAGAAGGCGCAAATCGCCTTCGCGGTGCCTTCCGGCACGTCGAACTCGACATAGGGAATGCCGAGCGCGATGCGCCCGAAGCGTGCGGCGTCCGGTTCGTAGCAGCGCAGTCGGTTGCCCCACGGACAGGTCGCCTCGACATGATCGTTGTGCTCGGCGAACGCGAACGCCGTGCCCTCGAGCTTCTTCGCGACCGACGCGAGCCGCGCCAGCAGTGCCTCGCGGCCCTCGATGACCAGCCCGACATGGCCACGCAGCACCTGCGGCCTGCCGCTCGGCAAGTGAAACTGGCTCCGTCCGGCATTGATCCACATGTTGGTGTCGGACACCATCAGGTAGGGATCGCGGGTCAGTCCAAGCCCGGTCACGTAGAACAGCGTGGCGAGGCGCTGGTCGGGGACCTGGATGTTGACGTGCTCGAAATGGATCGCGTTGCCGAGATCTTCTGCGGATCGATCGAATTGTTGCGGCATGGATGTGCTCTGGCTGGGGGACTGAGAGGTCGATACTAGAGCAGAATTTCCGCCAGCCGAAACAGTCAGGCGATCACATCTTGGGGGCAGGGGCATGATGTCCTCTGCCGCCTTGCCGTGGCGGCCAGTCCCTGTAATCTGGCGAGAACATATGAATATGGGAAGGGATCGATGGGAGGAGTTTTGGAGGGCGTGCGCGTCCTCGATTTCGGGCGCTATATCGCGGGGCCCTATTGCGCGACCTTGCTGGCCGAATTCGGCGCCGAGGTCATCCGCGTGGAAAAGCGCGACGGCAGCGAGGACCGCTTCGTGGCGCCGGTCGGCGAGGGCGGCGAAGGCGCGCTGTTTCTTCAGGTCAACCGCAACAAGAAGTGCATCACGCTCGATCCGATGAAGCCGGAAGGGCAGGAGGTGATGCGCCGCCTGATCGCGACCGCGGACGTCGTTGTCGCCAATCTGCCGCCGCAGACCCTGCGCGCGATGAAGCTCGACTACGACTCCTTGAAGGCGATCAAGCCCGACATCATCCTGACGACCGCCACCGCGTTCGGCGGGCCGGGGCCATGGTCCGACCGCGTCGGCTTCGATGGCGTCGGCCAAGTCATGTCGGGCTCGGTCTACATGACCGGTGCCGGCGACCCGCCATATCGGGCCGCGGTGAACTGGGTCGATTTCGGCACGGCGCTGCATTGCGCGTTCGGGACGCTCGCAGCCCTGATCGAGCGCGGCAAATCCGGGCGCGGGCAGATCGTCGAGGGCGCGCTGCTCGCCACCGCGCTGTCCTTCACCAATGCCACGCTGATCGAGCAGGCGGTCATCAACGTCAACCGTGTTCCGACCGGCAATCTGGGCCAGACCGCAGCGCCGGCCGACATCTATCGCACCAGGGACGGCTGGGTGCTGTGCCAGGTCACGGGGCATCCGCTGTTCAAGCGCTGGGCGAAGCTGATGGGTGAGGAGGACCTGTGGCTGAACGATCCGCGCTTTGCCGACGACATCAGCCGCGGCAACAACGGCCCCGTCATCAGCGCGCGGATGGCGCGCTGGTGCGCCGAGCGCACCACGCAGGAGGCTGTCGACACTCTGGGCAAGGCCATGATTCCGACTGGGCCCGTGCTGAGCCCACAACAGGCGCTGGACCATCCGCATATTCGCGCCGCCGGCTTCATGCAGGAAGTCGAGTATCCCGGCCTGCCGAAACGCGCACCCGTGGCTCGTGCTGCCGTCCGGCTGTCGGAAACGCCAGGCGAGATCGCATCGCGTCCGCCGACGCTCGGCGAGCACACCGACCTCGTCCTGACTGAGCTTGGCTACGATGTGGCTGCGATTGCGACGCTTCGGCAGGGCGGGATCGTCTAGGAAGCGCGCGCGCCTCACGCCAGGAGATTTTCATTGAGGACTCCGGTGGTCGTCAATACCATGGCAAGGTATTGATCGATCAGGCGTTCGACCGACGTGGCGGGGATGGTGGCAGGTTCAAAGAGAGCGCGTGGAGGCAGCGGCCGCGTCAAGCTCGAGGAGGTCGCCCGCAAGGCCAATGTCTCGACCGCGACCGTCTCGCGCGCCTTCAACGAACCCGACAAGGTCTCCGAAGAGGTCAGGCAGCGGGTCAAGGACGCCGCACGCGCGCTGAACTGGATTCCCAACGCTGCCGGACGGGCGCTGGCCTCGCGCCGGACGCATATAGCCGGCGCCATCATCCCGACCCTGGACGATGAAATCTTCGCCCACCAGATCGGCGGCATGCAGACCGTCTTCAGCGAACGCGGCTTCACGCTGTTCCTGGGCTGCTCGAACTATGATCCGGACGAGGGCTTGCGGCAAGCCGAAGCGATGCTTGCGCGCGGTGTGGAAGCAATTGCCGTGGTCGGTGAAAATCATCCCCCCGAGCTTTTTGACGCGCTCAACTCGCGCGGCATTCCGTATGTGGTGACGTACTCCTACAACAAGCTGTCACCGCATCCGTGCATCGGCTTTGACAATCGCGCCGCGTTCAGCCGCATGACGGAGCATCTGCTGTCGCTCGGCCATCGCCGGTTTGCCGCCATCTTCCAGCCCGACACCAACAACGACCGCGTGAAGGACAGGCTTCGCGGCGTCAGCGAAGCGCTCGCGGCCGCGGGTTTGGAAATCGCGGCACAGGATCTGATGATGGGTCCCTCGACACTGGAGTTCGGCGCGGCCAGCTTTGCCGGATTGATGACGCAAGCCGTCGACGTCCGGCCGACCGCGATCGTTTGCGGCAACGACAATCTGGCGCTCGGTGCGTTGATGGCTGCGCGGGAATGCGGCCTGGACGCGCCCGGGGATTTTTCGATCACCGGCTTCGATGATCTTGCGATTTCATCGCGCTTTTCTCCGGGGCTTACGACGATGAAGGTCGACAATCAGGAGATCGGCGTCCTCGCGGCCAACGAGCTTCTCGCCGTGATCGCGGGCCGGCAAGCGCAGGCGCAGTCCCGCGAAGTCGTGCCTGTTTTGAAAATCCGCGACAGCGCAGGTCACGCCAGGGGCGCCTGATCCCGCAGAGAGCGGTCGTCTCTTCGATAGCGCGCCTGGTCCCGCCAGGAGGGCTGCTTCCCTCTCAAAGGGCCGCTTGACTCCTCATATGTAAGCGCTTACATAGCCGCGTTTTAAACGCCATGAGAGCAACCGGCGGGCCCCTCGCCGGATGAGACGGAGAGGAAACGACAATGCGGAATAGCGTTTTGCGGTGGGCCAGAAACTGTTCGATGGCGGTTTCGCTGCTCTTGCCGATGATGGGAACGGCGAGCCCGGCAGCCGCCGAGGAGAAGCTCGTCGTCTGGTGGAACAAGGGCTACTACAAGGCCGAGGAAGACGCGCTGCTCGCCGTCATCAAGAAGTTCGAGGCCAAGACCGGGGTCAAGGTCGAGCTGTCGCAATATGCGACGCAGGACATGATGCCGAAGCTGGTGGCGGCGCTCGATGCCGGCAGTCCGCCCGACGTGACCTATGCGGACACCTACCATTTCCAGGGCGCCGGCAAGTGGGCCTCCGAAGGCAAGCTGGTCGATCTCGGCTCCGTGCTCGCACCGATCAAGGGCGAGTTCTCCCCGCAGTCGCTCGAAACGGTCATGCTGTACAACGACAAGACCAAGGCGAAGGCCTACTACGCCTTCCCGCTGAAGCAGGCGACGCTGCATCTGCATTATTGGAAGGACATGCTGGAGGAGGGAGGTCTCAAGGAGACCGACATCCCGAAGGACTGGAAGGGCTATTGGTCGTTCTGGTGTGACAAGGCGCAACCGGCCGTGCGCAAGGCGTCCGGCAAGCGCATCTACGGCGTCGGCCATCCGATGGGCGTCGACGCCACCGACAGCTTCATCTCGTTCCTGGTGTTCATGGACGCCTACAACGTCGTGCTGGTCGACGACAACGGCAAGCTCCTGGTCGACGATCCCAAGGTGAAGGCGGGCCTCGTCGCCGCCATGACGGACTATGTCGAGTTCGCCGCGAAAGGCTGCACGCCGCAATCGGCGACGAGCTGGAAGGATCCCGACAACAACGTCGCCTTCCACAACAAGACGACGATCATGACGCACAATTCGACGGTTTCGCTCCCCGGCAAATGGCTCGACGACGCCGGCAACGAGACGCTCACCGCCGAGCAGCGCGACGAAGCCAAGAAGAACTATAATGACCGCATCCGCACCATGGTCTGGCCCAACAAGCCGGATGGTACGCCGGTCCACACCCGCGCCTCCGTGGTGGTCGGCCTGATCTTCGAGCAGGCCAAGAACAAGGACCGCGCCAAGGAGTTCGTCTCGTTCCTGCTGCGCGACGAGAACCTCCAGCCCTATGTCGAAGGCGCCCTCGGTCGCTGGTTCCCGGTCAAGACGGCCGCACAGAAGTCCGCCTTCTGGGACGGCGACGTTCATCGCCGCGCCGTGCGCGACCAGTTCTTCGCCGGTGTCGGCGGCTACGAGATGAGCAAGAACTACAAGTTCACCACCCTCAACAACGAGAACGTCTGGATGAAGGCCGTGAACGCCATCGTCACCAACAAGGTGCCGGTCGACAAGGCCGTCGACGACATGATCGCGCGCATCAAGGAAGTGGCCGGCAACTGACCGCCGGCCCGAACAGCTACGCTCACGCGTTGCAAGACGCGTGAGCGGCAGGCTCCTGCCTGTCAACAATTTCAACCCTGGGAGCCGATTTGTGACCGCAACCATCAAGGGCATCATTCCGGTGATGCTGACGCCGTTCACCGAAGCCGACGCGATCGACTATGCGGGCCTCGAAAAGCTCGTCGAATGGTACATTGCCAATGGCGCGGATGCGCTGTTCGCCGTGGCCCAGTCGAGCGAGATGCAGTTTTTGAGCCTCGAGGAGCGCGTCGCGCTGGCGCGCTTCGTCGTGCGGCAGGCGGCGGGCCGGGTGCCCGTCATCGCGTCAGGCCACGTCAGTGAATCCCGCGACGATCAAGTGACCGAGCTGACCTCCATCGCCGCGACCGGCGTGGACGGACTGGTGCTGGTGACGAACCGGTTCGATCCGAAGGGGCAGGGCGGAACGGTCTTCATGGACAATCTGCGCCATCTGCTCGACGCGCTGCCCGCCGATCTTCCGCTCGGCCTCTACGAATGTCCCGCGCCGTTCCGGCGGCTCATGTCCGACGACGAGCTGGCGTTCTGTGCCGAGAGCGGGCGCTTCGCGATCCTCAAGGACGTGTCCTGCGACCTCGAGACCGTGAAGCGTCGCGTGGCGCTGACGAAAAACTCCTCGCTCGCCATCGTCAATGCCAATGCGGCGATCGCCTTCGACGCCATCAGAAGCGGATCCGCCGGCTTCACCGGCGTGTTCACGAACTTCCATCCCGATCTCTACAAATGGCTGTTGACCGACAGCGCGCGGCATCCGGCGCTGGCGGACGATCTCTCCGTCTATCTCGCGCTCGCGGCGATGGCCGAGCCGATGGGATATCCCAAGCTGGCCAAGCTGTACCATCAGAGGCTCGGCACGTTCGCCTGCGCCCACAGCCGGACCATCGATTTCGACATCCGTGAGCGCTTCTGGGCGCTCGATGCACTGCTCGACAAGATCATGCAGGGGCAGGCGAGCTTCCGCGCAAGGATCGCGGCCACGCGCTGATCGCCGTAATTGCCAATCTCGATGATGTGAGGGCAACCGCCGCGCGAGGGCTGTCCCTCGCGCAATTGCGGGCCGACCGTGATTGCGGCCGTGCGCCTAGAACGAGCTGCCGCCGCAGATGACGAGCTGCTGTCCGGTGATGGCCGCAGCCTCCGGCGAAAGCAGGAACGCCACTGCGTGCGCGACTTCCTCCGGGCGAATGAAGCGGCCGATCGGGGGCAGTTTTGGTGCGACATTGGCGCGGGTCGGGTCTTTCAGCATCGGCGTCTCGGTTGCGGCGGGCGCAACGACGTTGACCGTGACGCCGCGCGGCGCAAGCTCGATGGCCCAGGACCGCGCGAGCGCAACCAGTGCCGCTTTGGTCGCGGCATATTGACCGCGGCCGGCCGCGCCCGAGGCGGTGCGGCTGCCGATGAGGACGATGCGTCCTCCTTTCGGCAAGCGCGGCGCCAGCGCGTCGGCGAGACGCGCGGCGACATCGACATGCAGTCGCCACATCGCGGCGCCGTCGTCATGGTCGAGCGATCCGAGCTCGCCGACCTTGAGCATGCCGGCCGCGTGAACGAGCGCGGTTGGCGCGACGCCTGCGACGGCGTTTGCGATGCTATCGACTTCCCCGAGATCGAGAGAGAGGTGATCGAAGGCCGGATGGTCGAATGGCGCGGGACGCCGGCTGATGCCGGTGACGCGCCAGCCATCGCGCAGCAGCCGTTCGACGATCGCAGCGCCGATCCCTGAGCTGGCGCCCGTGACGAGCGCGTGCGGCCTTTTGTCCATGCTCTCAGTCCCGGATGGCGCGCTTCACCCATGGCTCGGTCACGCGCACATATTTGATCGCGCGGCGATGGAAGGTGAAGGCCATGTGGATCGCCCCGTCGGCGGTCTCCTTGACCGAAGGATAGGACAGTTCGCGATTGGTCTGATCGCGTGAATTGTTGGTCATGCAAAAGCCGTCACCGGTCTCGACGTTGCGTTTGCTCCACGTCCGCCCGCCATCGGCGGAGACGGCCAGCGTCATCGGCGCCCGCGGCGCGCCCCAGAACGCGGTGCGTTCGTCCGTCGTCTTGCCGTCGCCGGCGAGCACGGGCGGCAAATCGTCCTCGATCTCGTCGTAGAGCGAGAGGCGGCGCCCGGTCGCATCCCTGGCGCTGGAGTCGTTGAAGACCAGCGCGAGATGACCGTTGCCAAGCCGCGTGACCTGGATCGAGGAGTTGTTGTTGGGCAGCACGGTCTGGACCGGCGCCAACCAGGTGCGGCCATGATCGGTGGATCGGCTCTGATAGATGTTGTCCGCCCAGCGGCTGCGGTAAAGGGCGATCAGCGAACCGTCGTCGAGGCGCGCGATGCACATATGCACGCAGCCGCGGCTGCCGGGGACGTCGATGTCGCGCCAGGTCGCGCCGGAATCGGACGAGATCTTCACCGCGCTGGTGTCCTCGTCGCCGTTCCATTTCCGACCCGGGGTGCTGTGGCAATAGAACACGGGCAGCAGCCAGTCGCCATTGTCGAGCACGACGATCGGCTGCCGGATGAAGGTGCCGCGGCCGCGCTGCTCGGGAAACAGCGTCTCGATCGGGCCCCAGTTCTTGCCGTTGTCGCGGGAGAGGCGGCGGCGGATCAGCGCGGTGTCCTGGTTTCCCGCCAGCTGCGCCGTCCACATCAGCCACAGCGTGCCGTCAGGTGCGGGAAACAGCACCGGGTTCTGCTCCGAACGTCCGTTGTCGTCGGACAGCTTTTTGGCGGGAGACCACTGCGTCGCGCCGCGGGGCAGGCGCGAAAAATAGACCGAGATGTCCGACATGCCCTCCTGCGTGCCGCCGAACCAGACGCAGGCCAGATCGCCGTTCGCGAGCGGCATCAGATTGGCGGCGTGGTTCTGCACGCAAGGCGAGGGAATGAAAGCGTCGGACCGGTCGGGATCGCCGGCGGCCGGGCGAACGACGCCATCGGCGGCGGTCCCGACGTCGGCGGTCACGATCCCGGTATCGATGATCATGTCGAAGTCCTTTCCATCAATGCATTTGGCTGCGGCGTCGTGGCGGCGGCCGGAGCGCGGCCCATCACCAGGCGCTCGACCGCCATCACCACCAGCGGCGTCGCGGCCGCGACATACATGTTGTCGATGCCGAAGGGGTTTCCGAGCATGTACCAGGCCGTCGTCGAGATCGCGGCGCCGATCAGGCCCGCGGTGGCGCCGCGGTTGCTGGCAAACAGCGGCAGATAGAAGCCCATCATCGCGATGATGGTGATCGACAGGCGCAGCGCGCGCGTGAAGAACGACAGCTTGAGGATTTCAGGAATGAAGAAGACGAAGACCAGCGGTGCAATGCCGATCGCCACCGAGAACAGGCGGGTCATCTTCAGCTCCCGCTCCGGCGTTGGCTTCCAGTAGGGGACGTAGAAGTCGCGGACCACCAGCGAGGCGATCGCGAGCGCCACCGTGCAGACGCTGACGAAGATCGAGGCGACGAGCGAGGTCGTCACGAAAGCCGAGGCCAGCGGCGGCATCTTCTCCAAAAACACCGGCAGCGCGTAGAGGCTGTTCATGTCGGGATAGAGGAATTTCGCGGAGACGCCGATCAAGGCGAGCAGGAATCCGAGCGGCAGGCAGAACGCCGCCGCATAGAAGGTGGCCCTGCGCGCGTCATCGGCGCTCGGCGTCGATGAGATCGCCTGCACGATGAACTGGGTCGAGAAGATCGCGCCGACGGTGCCAAAGGTCCAGGCGAAGATGGTCGCAAAGCCGATCTTGCCGTCCCAGCTGAAGTAATAGGCGGGCAGCTTGGCCTGGATCGGCGCGATGCCGCCGGTCAGCGACATCGCAACCGAGAATATGATGACGATACCGACGACCTTGATGGCGCTGTGCAGGATCGTCACCCAGGCGACGCCCTTCAGCCCGCCGAACACGTAGTAGAAGGTGCTGACCACGGCGATGATGCACATCGCAACAGGCATGCTGACATGCAGTGCGGTGGCGATTGCGGCCGCGCCGCTCACATAGTTGCCGACGTTCACGAGCAGCAGCGCGTAGATCATGATCACCGACACCGTGAGCATGGTCGACTTGCCGTATTTCTGCGCGATCGCCGCCGAGATGGTGTATTCGCCGGAACTGTAGAGCTTCTTCACCATCAGGAACCCGAACAGCAGGAAGCCGATCGAGGCGCCGAGCACGGCCCACCCCGCCGCCATGCCCGACTGAAACGCTTCCTGCGCCGTGCCGACGGTCGATTTGGCGCCGACGAATTCGGACATCATCAGCACGCCGACGACCACCGCCGGCATCGCGCGTGCGCCCGTCATGAACTGATCGCTGGTCCTGCTGCGCAGCCTGAACGTGAGCCAGGACGTGAAGGCGATGTAGGCGACGATCATCGCGACGATGAGCGTGCTGTCGCCATTGAGGATGGCTTGCATCGATGACGTTTCCTCTGGTGGCGCGGATGCGGTGTTGTGAGCCCGCTTGATCCCGCTGCATATTGTTCGGAATACGAACAATTGTTCTTTAATTTCATTATTCCTGCCCGCACGTCCCGCGTCAAGCGCGCGCAGCGGTGCGGTGCTGCAACGCGCCCGGTCGGGCAGTCATCGCCGCTGCATGTTCAAAGGGTTGCAGGCCAAAGAAAAAGTGTCGGTGGGACAGTGCGGCGGGACGGTCGGCGCACGGCCGACGTCATGCGCAGGGAATCCGAGGCCCTGCCGTTCCGGGGTCAGTTCGACTTCAGCGCCACCTTGGCGACCTCGGCCATCCAGCTCGAGGCGACCGGCAAAATCGCGTCGTTGAAATCGTAGCGCGGGCCGTGCAGCTCGGCGCCGTCGCGCAATTCACCGTTGCCGATCCAGGCGAAGGCGCCGGGGCACTGCTTGAGGAAGAAGGCAAAATCCTCGCCGGCCATGCTCGGCGCGAGATCGCGTCGCACCTCGGTCTGCACCCTCTCCGCTGCGAGGCGCGCCAGGCCCGCCTCGGCCGGCGTGTTGACCACCACGCCGACACCCATGACGATTTCGGGCGTGACCTTGACGCCGAAGGTCGTTGCAATGCCTGCGCAGACCTCTCCGATCCGCGCCAGGATGACATCCTTCACCGCGTCGCGATGATACCGCAGCGTGCCGCCGATGGTGACGCGTCCCGCGATCTGGTTGCGCGCCGTGCCGCCTTCGAGCGTACACAGCGAGAGCACGGCGGTGTCGAGCGGATCGATGCTGCGCGACACGACCGATTGCAGCGCCACGATCAGGTGTCCCGCCGCCATGACGGGATCGCGGGTCAGATGCGGCATGCCGGCATGTCCGGCATGGCCGTCGATGGTGATGCTGACGCGTCCGCCGGAGGCCATCACGACGCCGTCGTGGACCGCAATGGTGCCGGCTGCGAGCCCGGGCCAGTTGTGGAAGCCGAACACCCGCGTCATCGGAAAGCGGTCGAACAGGCCCGCCCCGACCATCGCGCGCGCGCCGCCAAGGCCTTCCTCGGCCGGCTGGAAGATGAAGTCGACGGTGCCGCTCCAGCTGGTGTCGGCCACCAGCAGCGCGGCCGCGCCGAGCAGCGAGGCGGTGTGCCCGTCATGACCGCAGGCATGCATCACGCCTGATGTCGTCGAGGCGTAGGGCAGGCCGGTGTCCTCGGTGATCGGCAGCGCGTCCATGTCGGCGCGCAGGCCGACGCGGCCCTGCGCCGCCCCTCGCGTCAGCGTCGCAACGACGCCGTGGCCGCCGATGCCCGCTTCGAAGGGAATGCCGAGCTCGGTGAGCTTCTCCTGCACGAAGGCCGAGGTGGCCTTCTCGTGGAGGCCCAGTTCCGGGTGGGCATGTAGATGCCGGCGCCACTGGGTCAGTTTCTGGTGCAGCTCGGGGGGCAAGGCGGGGATCTTTCGCAAGGAGGCCGGCTAATGCCAGCATAGCCGAATATTGAGCCGACCCGTCAAGCGCCTGCGAATGTCTCGCGTGCAGCAACATCGTCATGGCCGGGCATAGCCGTCCGAAGGACGGCGTCGCTTCCGCTCGCCATAGCCGTCCGAAGGACGGCGTCGCTTCCGCTCGCCTATGACCCGGCCATCCACGTCTTGCTTCGGCCATGACGGATTGCCCTACGGCGAGAGCTTCGCCAGTCCTTTCCAGTCGAAGCTGATGCCATGGCCCGGCCGGTCCGGCGCCAGCGCCTTGCCGTCCTCGAGCACCAGCGGGTGCTCGATATACTTGTCCAGCCCGAAACCATGCGCTTCCAGATACGAGCGGTTCGGGCAGGCCGCGAGCAAATGCACCGTGACGTCGTGCGCGCCGTGGCTGGTGACCGGGAGATTGAACGCCTCCGCGAGCCGCGCGATCTTCATGAACGCACTCACGCCGCCGCAATTGGTGACGTCAGGCTCGGGATAGGATACCGCGCCGGCGACGATGTAGTTCTTGAACTCCCACAGCGAGCGCAAATTCTCGCCGGCCGCGATCGGCACGCCGCCGGCCTGCATGATGCGGGCATGGCCCGCGACGTCGTCGGGGATAACAGGCTCCTCGAGCCAGGTGAGGTCGTAGGGGACGAAGGCGCGGGCGGCGCGGATCGCGTCCTCGACCGTCCATTTCATATTGGCGTCCGCCATCAGCGGAAAGCCGTCGCCGAGATGTTTGCGCATGGCCGCGACGCGCGCGACGTCGGATTTGAGATCGGGCCGGCCGACCTTCATCTTGATAGCGCGAAAGCCCTTGGCGAGATTGCCGTCGGTCTGGGCGAGCAGCGCCTCGACGGAGAGATCGAGGTCGATGCCACCGGCATAGCAGGGCACGTGCGCATCGAAGCCGCCGAGCAGGCGGAACAGCGGCAATTTCGCGCGCCGCGCCTTCAGGTCCCACAACGCGATGTCGAGCGCGGACAGTGCCAGCACCGCCGGTCCGCCGCGCCCGCCATAATGCAGGCCCCACCAGACGTGATGCCAGATCGCTTCGGTGTCGTCGGCCTCGCGTCCTTCGACGAGCGGCGGGATCTCGCGTTTGAGGATGTCCGCAGTCGCCCCGCCATTGCGCCCGACCGTGTAGGTGTAGCCGACGCCTTCGGCGCCGTCGGCATCGCGGATGCGGCAGGTGATCAGCTCGAATGCCGCGATCTCGCCATGCGTTGAGTCGGACAGCGTGACGGGGAGCGGGATCCGGTAGAATCCGGCTTCGATATTTGCGACGCGTGCCATGCGGCCTCCCTGCTTTTCCTTGCAGGCTAGGCCGGCAGGCATCGGCGGGCAACCGCGGGCGATGCAGGGCAGTTCTGTAGGATGGGTAGAGCGAAGCGAAACCCATCATCTTCGTTACCGCGGCGATGGGTTTCGCTGCACTCTCCCCGTCCTGCGGACGACTTCATGCGAAGAAACGACGCAGCTCCGCCGCAACGCGAATCGGGTCGCCTTCGTTGTCTGCCGCGATGTGTCCGGCGCCCTTGAATTCAACGCGCGTCGCGTTCGGCAGGATCGCGGCGAGAGCATCGAGGGCGGTGGCGAGATAGCCCTGGCTCCGATCGCCGCCAAGCAGCAGCGTTTCCGTGCTCAAGCTCCTGAAGCGGTCAAGATCGCCGGCTTTCTCCGCAATCAGCTCGATGTCGTAGTGGACCGTGGGGATGAGCGTGGCCAGAGGCGGCCCGTTGCCAACGGCCGCGTTGGGACGGAGCCGCATCATCATGGCGAAGAACGATTTAAGGACAGGCGCAGGGAGCCTTGTCATGATCTCGTTGTCGCCGGTGCCTTTGAGCACGGCAACAAGGGCGCCCGGCAGATCCCCCTTCGCCAGGGCCGCCTCATAGCCAGCGGCCCAGTAGCGCGGCTGGACCCCGCCGAATTCGAGCGGCGGCTCGTAAAGCGTGAGGCGCGCGATCGCCGGATTGGCGAGCGCGGTGTGCATGGCAACCAAGGCCCCGGCGCTCAATGCAAACACATTTCGTGCGCCCGTCTCGGCGAGAAGCCGGCCGAGATCATCGATCTCGGTCGCCATGCAGTGGTCGGGCCGGAACGGTCCGCTCAGACCACGACCGCGGCGGTCCGGGATGAGAACGGTGAAGCGGTTGGCCAGCGCTGCGCCAAGGTCAGTAAAGCTCGCTGCGCTCTGCAGCGCGCCATGGAGCAGCACCAGTCCGGGGCCTGAGCCCAGTTGCCGATATCCAATGACGGTGCCGTCATTGGCGACAAATGATCTCTCTGAGCTCACGCGCGACGCGCCTCACCGCATCGTCGCGAGCTGCACGGCCAGCGCGCAGGCGCGGTCGTATTCGTCGAGGTTGATCCACTCGTCGATCGTGTGCGCCTCGTTCTGGCCGGCGCCGAAGGTCACGGTCGGAACGCCGTGGCGGACCATCCAGTTGGCATCGAGACCGCCATTGGCGGTGCGGACGTTCGGCGTGCCGCCGACCGCGGACACCGCCTCGACCGCGCGTTTGACGACGGGGAGATTGTCCTTCATGCGGAACGGAAAATAGTCGGTCTCGGCCTTGAACTTGACCTTGCCGGATTTGCCCTGCGCGTTCGTCACCTTCTTGGCGGCCTTCTCGAACGCGGCCTTGTAGGCCTTGGTGATCTCCTTGAAGAATTTGCCGTCGTGGCTGCGGCTCTCGCCGCGCACATGGACGTAGTCGGTGACGACATTGGTGGCATCGCCCGCCGGGCGGCCCTCGCCGCCGGTGACGGGGCCGACATTGCTGGTGCCTTGGCTCTTGCCCTTCACGACCTTGCCGAACCAGCCGCCGGACTTCACCTCGGCGAGCGCCAGCGCCATGATCATGGTCGAGGAGATGCCGCGCTCCGGTGCGACGCCGGCATGCGAGGCGCGGCCGAAGATCTCGACATTCCAGCGGTCCGCGCCGACGGCGCCGATGATGACGTTGGAGGCCGAGCCGCCGTCATAGTTGAAGGCCATCGCCGGCGAGCCGAGTTCGTCCAGCTTGACGTGGCGCGCGCCGTAGAGCCCGCTCTCCTCGCGCACGCAGAACAGCAGCGTGATCGGGGGATGATCGAGCTTCTGCTTGGCGAGCTCGGCGGCCAGCGTCACCAGCACGCCGCAGCCGCAGCGGTTGTCGCCGCCGAGTGCGGTCTTGGCCTCGTTGACGATCTTGCGGCCGGATTTCTTCGGCTTGGCGCCGGCACACAGCGGCACGGTGTCCATGTGGGTCATGAACATGATGCGCGGCTGGTTGTGCAGCGCGCCGCGGCCGGGCAGGTCGACGATGAGGTTGCCGGTCTCGGTCGGCACGGGAATGCGGGTGTTGGCGTCGTCGAGCCGGATCGCCTTCGCCGGCACGCCGCTCTCCTTTAGCGCGGCGGTGAGCTCACGCCCGATCGCCGCCTCCTGTCCGGTGACGCCCTCGACGGCGAGGAAGCGCATGAGGCGGTCGGTGGCGGCTTTGGTGTCGACAGGCATGAGATGGTCCTTTGATGCACGGTACGCGTCAGCATCCTTCGCTGCGCCGTGTTTCGCAAGGCCTCTCAGAGAGTCCGGTGAGTTTTCGGGCGGGGCAGGGACGACCGCATCAAAGCCACGGCGGCTGCTTGCGGCGGCGCGCCGAACACGACGCGCCGCCTTTGGCACAGCAATCAGTATCGCGCGACGAGCGGGGTGAGGGCAGAATTGAATCGCCAATTCACGCCCAGCATGACGGTTTGCATGTTCTGCCGGACGGTGGCCGGGAAGAAGGGAGTAGCACATCCGGGACTGCTGGTGCAGTTCAGGGTGTAGCCGTTCGTTCCAAAGTCGAAATAATTGTATTCGGCCTTCAACGACAGGTTTGGCAGCAGCGCATATTCGAGGCCGGCGCCGACGACGAATCCCGTCACATCGCGCGACCCCTTGAAATCAACCGAGAAGGCGGCGAAATCGGTCTGCGTCATCTGATGATTGAAGCGGGCGAAGGCGGCGCCGCCCTTGGCGTAAAACAGCACGCGATCGAAGGCGTAGCCGATGCGGCCGGTCGCGGTGGCGACGCGATCGAGCTGGGTCGTCAGCAGGAAGCCGGCGGCGCCGCCCGGAATCAGTGTCGTGCTGGTGTCCTTCATGTCGGCCCAATCGAACTGGCCTTCGAGGCCGACCACCAGGGAGCCGACCTGATAGTCGCAGCCGCCCTGCACACCGGCGAGCCAGCCGCTGTTGTGATTGGCGGTGAATGCTTGCCCGACGATGGGCTGCTGCTCGTTGACCCCGCGGCCGCCGCCGCCATTGCCGCCGACATAGCAACCGGTCCAGGAGAAGGCCGGGGCCGCGGGCGCCGCCTTGTACGGCATCGACACGTCCGCCGCCATGGCCGAGGTCAACGTCGAAACGGCCAGCGCAATGGCGCTGAAAAGGGTTTTGGTGGTCATGCGAGGATCTTCCTTCAACTAACGGCAATGGCGCCTGAGGCGCATCGTGCGTGTCGGCATCGCACAGGCCAGCGACTTCATCTGGTGAGTTGTCCGACTTCGCGATCCGGTCACAATATCCGGCGAGTCATGCGGCGGCTGTAACCACCGGGTCACAGTGGAAATAACGGCCACTGCAGGTTGCGACTTTTCACAGAGGCTGTCGCGACAGGAAGAATCGGGAGCATCCCCTGCGCCACGCTGTTGTACGAGGCTGCTTCACGCAGTGCGCGTATAGGCCAGGAAGATCAGCGCGCCCAGAAGTAGCGCCGCCGCCATGAACAGCAGCACCGCCGGCAGCCCCGCGAATGCCGCCACCGCGCCCGTCATCGACTGCATCAGGGCGGCGCCGAGGAAGAAGGCGAGGTTGATCGCCGCGAGCGCCTTGCCCGCGGTTTGCGCATCGACCAGCTGCCGCGACATGCCGAACAGCAGCGGCTGGGCGGAGGTCGCAAGGCCGATGAGCACGAACAGCACGAGGTCATATTGCGGCGGCATCACGGGCACGCCGAACAGGATCGAGACTGCATAATGCGGCGCCCCGAGCGCCATCAGCGCCAGCAGCAGCGCGCCGACCATATGCGTGCCCGCCACCAGCTCGCGGCGGCGACTGAGCCTGCGGTCGATCATGCCGATGCACAGGGGACCCGCAATCATCGCCAGCGTGAACGCGCCGAGCTGGTTGCCGGCCTCGACCCGCGTCAGTCCCTTGACCTCCATCAGCCAAGGTCCGCCCCACAGGCCGCGCAGCACCAGCGAGGTCGCGAGCGACACCAGCGCCAGCGCGATCAGGCCACGCAGGGGACGCGAGAGTCCGAGCCTGAGCACCTCGATCATCTGCGACAGCGGCGAGGACTCGTCCTTGTGCTCGGCCGGCTGCCTCGGCACCAGCAAGAACACCGCGAGCGCGACGAGGACGCCGCCGAGCGCGGAGATCCAGAATCCGGCGCGCCAGCCGTAATGATCGACCACGAAGGCGAGCGGGCTCGACGACAGCAGCATGCCGATATTGCCGATCGAGAGGATCGCGCCGGACCACAGCCCGAACCGCGCCGCCGACAATTGCTTGGCTGCCAGCGTCATCGGGCACATCAGCATGCCTGATGTCGCGATGCCGAGCATCACCTGCCCGACCGCAAAACTTTCCGGCCCCGTCGCGAATCCCGACGCGATGGCGCCGATCACGGTTCCCATAAGCAGACTCAGCGACACCGGCCGCACGCCGAAGCGATCCATCGCAGCGCCGACCGGAATCTGCGCGGCGGCAAAGGCAAAGGGATAGACCGAGGTGAGGCTCGCCAGCGCCTGCGGCTCCATGTGGAAATCCGCCGCCATCAGGTCGAGGCTGACGGCGGGAATCGTGCGCAGCAAGGTCGAGAGCATGTGCCCGCAGGCGAGCGCAAGCAGCGCAAAGATCAGCGCGCGGGTGCCATCTCCCGCGTTATCAGTGGCAACCGCACTCATCAGCGTCCCGTCCCGGCGAGGGTTTCGGCCGGGTTACACGATTGGCGGGACGGTGCCAATGGGGTCTTCCGGACCTTCGTTCCTCGTTGAAGGCAAGCCGGACATCGCTGACATCCGTGCGAACGCCGGTCGGCCGACACGCCTGCCGCTGAAACTGCGATTCGTCGTTACGCCGTCAGTTGATGACGAACGTTATTCAATTCCTGCATTCCGATTTATCGAAGCACAGGTTCGCTTGCTCGAGCCTGGAAAAGTCCTCCGTTGCAATGAATACGAGAAGCCCGAGCAGAACCATTGCCGCGATGTTGGAACGCATGCTGGGGCGGTTCTCGACAGTGGCGCGATGGTGTTCGAACTTCGAGAGGTCGAGCATGCGCAAGATGTTGCCGGACCGTGCATCATCAACCGGATCTCTGCCGCCTCCTGATCGCGTTCGAAAGGGTACGACATTTCCCCGGTGGTTCGGTTGATCAGCCTTCATCTCGCGCCTCGTTCCCATCAAGCAGCGCTTGCTGAATTTCAATGATGAGGCCTGACTTGAGGCGAGCGGTCCTGAAATTCGCGAGCGCTGGCGCAATTCAGCGTGATGCCGCGGTGACCTCCCACGTCTCTCCATTTCGTTTCTGTTTGTTTCTGCCTGTCCTTCGTTGGATGGCTTTGATCGAGCGACTGCGTCTTGCGGCGAGCGAACATGAAAATTTGTACAGATTTTCGCACGCGATCGTCATTTTGACGCTGGGATTTTGTCCGCGATACTTCCAATCCGAGGCGGCGGTTTCACCTGCAATCAGTCGGGTCACCCGTAGGCAGGTACAAACAGTTAGAGGGCCATCAATTTGTCAACGCGACCGAAGTTCAGCGTTGCGCTGTTTGGAATCCTTGCAATAGCCGCGGTGGCCTATGGCGCATGGTATGAGCTGCTCGGGGGCGTCAAGCCAGCCGCAGCGGCCGCCCAAAGCGCTGCCAGTCAGGCCGCGGCGAAGATTCCCGTCACCTCGTTCGTAGTGAAGAAGGCCGACTTTCCCGTGCGCGCCTACGGTCTCGGAGTCGTCTCGCCGTTCAAGACGGTGACGGTCAAGAGCCGCGTCGACGGTCAGATCACCAAGGTGTTCTTCAAACAGGGGCAGATGGTGAAGGAGGGCGATCCACTTCTGGAGATCGATCAACGCCCCTTTACCGCGGCTCTCGAGCAGGCGGTGGCGAAGAAGGCCCAGGACGAGGCCAATCTGAGGAACGACCGGTTGAACCTGGAGCGCTTTCAGAAGCTCGCGAAGCAGCAATTCGAGACCCAGCAAAATCTCGATACCCAGCAGGCGCTGGTCGATCAACTGACCGCGCAGGTGAAGGGTGACCAGGCTGCCATCGACAATGCGCAGACCAATCTCGGTTACACCTCGATCAAGGCGCCGATCAGCGGACGAACGGGTTTCCGGCTGGTCGACCCCGGCAACATCGTGCATGCCGCGGATACGACGGGGATCGTCACCATCGCCCAGCTGCAGCCGATCGCCGTGCAGTTCACGGAACCTGAAGAGCAATTGCAGGCCATCGACAAGGCCTTTGACGCCGGCGAGGTGCCCGTCGAGGCGCTGACCTCGGACGGAACCAGGACACTGTCGCAAGGCAGGCTCGTGGTCATGGACAATTCGGTGAACCAAGCCACCGGGACCATCAGCCTGAAAGCGCGCTTCGACAACAAGGACAACGCGCTGTGGCCCGGCCTGTCGGTCACCACGCGGATGCTGATCGATACGCGCAAGGACGTCGTCGTCGTGCCGCAGGATGGCGTGCAGCACGGGCCGTCCGGTCTGTTCGCCTACGTGATCGGCGACAACGGCAAGGTCAGCGCGAGGCCGATCAAGGTCAGCCAGAGTGGCGACGCGAATGCCGTGATCTCCGAAGGCCTGAACGTCGGAGACAGGATCGTGGTGGCCGGGCAGTCGCGCCTGTTCGATGGCGCGCTGGTCGACGACAAGCCGCAGGCCGCGCCGACGGCGGATGCGAGCGCCACTGCCACCCAGGTCAAGACCGGATCGGCTGACTGACATGGCTGGCGGTATCTCGGCTCCCTTCATTCGCCTCCCCATCGCGACGTCGCTGCTGATGGTCGGCATCGTCTTCGTCGGGATCATCGCCTACCCGCAATTGCCGGTGGCGCCGCTGCCGGAAGTCRACTTCCCCACCATCCAGGTCTCCGCCAACCTTCCCGGCGCGGATCCGGAAACGATGGCTTCTTCGGTGGCGCAACCGCTCGAATCGCAATTTGCGCTCATTCCCGGCGTCTCGGAGATGACGTCGCAGAGCCAGACCAGCTCGACCCAGATCGTTCTGCAGTTCGATCTCTCGCGCAACATCGATGGCGCCGGCTCCGACGTGCTCGCCGCCATCAATGCCGCGAGCGGGCAATTGCCCAAGAACATGCCGACCCCGCCGACCTACAGAAAGGTCAATCCGGCCGACTCACCCATTCTCACGCTCGGCGCCACATCGACGACGCTGCCGATGACGCAGGTGTCCGACGAGACCTACACCAAGCTCGCGCAGGCGATCAGCCATATCAGCGGTGTCGGCCAGGTCAGCGTCGGTGGACAGCAGGCGCCGTCGATCCGTGTCCAGATCGATCCCGCCAAGCTGGTCGCCAAGGGCCTGTCGCTGGAGGACGTGCGCACCCCGCTCTCGGTGATCACCGTCAACAATCCCAAGGGAACCCTCAACGGCGACACCCGCACCTACACCGTCTATGCCAACGACCAGTTCACCAAGGCCGATGCCTGGAACGACATCGTCATCGCCTATCGGAACGGCAGTCCCGTCCGTGTCGGCGACATCGGCCATGCCGTCAGTGCGCCGCTGGACAATACCCAATACGGCTGGGTTGACGGCAAGCCCGGCGTCTTCCTGGTCATCTTCAAGCAGCCGGGCGCCAACGTCATCGACACCGTCGACAGCGTCATGAAACAGCTTCCGCATCTGCAGGCCGGTATCTCGCCGGCCATCAAGGTCTCGGTGCTGTCGGACCGCACGCAGACGATCCGCGCGGCGGTGAAGGACGTGCAGTTCACGCTGCTGCTGACGATCGGCCTCGTCGTGATGGTGATCTTCGTCTTCCTGCGCAGCGTCTGGGCCACTATTATTCCGTCGATCACGGTGCCGCTTGCGTTGCTGGGCGCCTGCGCGCTGATGTGGATAGCCGGCTACAGCCTCGACAATCTGTCACTGATGGCTCTCACCATCGCGGTCGGCTTCGTGGTCGACGATGCAATCGTGATGCTGGAGAACATCACCCGCTACATCGAGGAGGGCGAGACGCCGATGGCCGCCGCGCTCAAGGGCGCCAGCGAAATCGGCTTCACGATCATCTCGATCTCCGTTTCGCTGATCGCGGTCTTGATTCCGCTATTGCTGATGAGCGGGATTATCGGCCGCCTGTTCCGCGAATTTTCGGTGACGCTCGCGATGACGATCGCCGTGTCGGCCCTGGTATCGCTGACGTTGACGCCGATGATGGCGTCGCGCTTCCTCAAATCGCACGACGAGGAGCATCACGGCAGGCTCTATATGCTCAGCGAGCGGATGTTCCAGGCCCTCGTGAACGGCTACGAGCGAGGCCTCGACCTCGTGCTGCGTTTCCGCTTCATCACCTTGATGGTGTTCTTCGCGACGATCGCGCTGACGGTCTATCTCTTCGTGATCATCCCCAAAGGGTTCTTTCCGCAGCAGGATACCGGGCTGATCACCGGAATCGTCGAAACGTCGCAGGACGTGTCGATCGCCGATATGGCGAAGCACATGCAGGAGATCGGCGCGATCGTGCTGAAGGATCCGGCGATCGACCACATGGCGATGCGGATGGGCGGAAGCGGCAATACGCTCAACGACGGCACGATGTACATTACGTTGAAGCCGCGGGATGAACGCACCGACTCGGCCGACCAGGTCATCCGTCGTCTGCAGGTCCAGACGGCGAAGGTCCAGGGCGCGCGGCTCTATCTCCAGTCGGCGCAGGACGTACGTGTCGGCGGCCGGGCGTCCCGGACGCAATTTCAGTTCACCCTGCAGTCGACCGACATGGACCAGCTCAACACATGGGCCCCGAAGCTGCTCGCGAAGATGAAGGAGATGCCCGAGCTTCGCGACGTCGCGTCCGACCAGCAGACGTCGGGCACGACGCTGACGCTGTCGATCGACCGCAACCAGGCCGCGCGTTTCGGGATCACGCCCGACGTGATCGACGCGACCCTGTATGACGCATTCGGGCAGCGGGAGATCGCGACATATTTCACCCAATTGTCCACCTACTATGTCGTCCTCGAGGTGCTGCCCTCGCTGCAGAAGAATCCGTCCACGCTGGAGCAGATCTACCTCCGTTCCCCGACGACGGGAGGCGAGGTGCCGCTGTCGGCGTTCACCAAGTGGACCACGGCTCCGGTCCGGCCTCTGGCCATCAACCATCAGGGCCAGTTTCCCGCGGTGACGGTCTCCTTCAACCTCGCGCCCAACGTCGCGCTCGGCCAGGCGACGCAGGCGATCGACGCGATGGAACAGCAGATGAACGTGCCGGCCGCGATCACCTCGACTTTCGCAGGCACGGCGAAGGCGTTCCAGGAGTCTCTCTCCTCCGTGCCTTTGCTAATCGTGGCGGCGCTGATCGTGGTCTATCTCATTCTCGGCGTGCTCTACGAGAGCTACATTCACCCCTTGACGATTCTGTCGACCCTGCCGTCGGCCGGTGTCGGCGCTCTGGCGACGCTCCTCATCTTCCATTTCGACTTCAGCCTGATCGGGTTGATCGGCCTCGTCCTGCTGATCGGCATCGTCAAGAAGAACGGCATCATGCTGGTCGACTTCGCGATCGCTGCGGAGCGGGATCAGGGCCTGTCGCCGGTTGAGGCCATTCGAAGGGCATGCCTGCTGCGCTTCCGTCCGATTCTGATGACCACGATGGCGGCGGTGCTCGGCGGCGTGCCGCTGATGCTCGGCCACGGCACCGGCTCGGAGCTGCGTCAACCGCTCGGCTACGCCATGGTCGGCGGTCTCTTGGTCAGCCAGGTCCTGACGCTCTTCACCACGCCGGTTGTCTATCTTTATCTGGACCGTGTCTCGCAATGGTTCAGTCCGAAACCACACGCAGGAAGCGATCCTCAGGAAGAGGACGTTGTCGACGACGGCGATCTGGACGTCGTCGAAAAGCTGGACCCGAAGAAATCAAGGGTCTTTGCGGCAGAATGACTGTTTGACATCCGCGCCGACGACGGCGAGCGCGGCGATCTGGCTCATGTATGCATGGCCAACGCGCGGCGGCTAACCATGCGCAAATTCGGACTGGTTGCACCTGATTTTCGTGATTGTCGGACCGTTTGACGATCAGCATTTCAGCTTCCGTCTGACAGTCTCCCCCTGCTTCACGCCACCGCCTGGGCAATGAAGTTGCGGACGATCTTCGAGGTCTCGCCACGCCGGAACGCCAGAGCCAAGCGCACGATTGGAGCGATCCCTTTGACCTCACGATTGGTGACGCCGGTTACATGAAGCTGGCGCATTGACGCCGGCACGAGCGAAAAGCCAAGCTCAGCTGCCACCAGGCTGACGACAGAGCTGATCTGCGGCGCGGACTGCCCGAGGGTCGGCTCGAAGCCCGCCCGCCGACAGGCCGCGATGACTGTGTCAACCCAGGCCGATCCGCGCGGTGTCAGAATGAGCGGATCCCCCTTCAGCCTGATAAGATCGATTTCAGTCGACTTCGCCACCGGATGGCTTGCGGGCAATACGACGAGCATCGGCTCGTTGGAGAGACGCCGAAACTGTAGATCGTCCTCGCCCTCATCGGGGCGCAGGAACACCGCGTCCCGCTCTCCTTCCCGAAGGCCCGCAAGGAGGCGGGATGTGCTTGCTTCCTCCAGCGTCAGATCCACATCGGGATAAGCTCGGCGAAACGATCGGATTGTCGAGGTAACAACGGGATTAAATGGTGCCGAGTTGGTAAAGCCCACCCGCAGCGAACCGATTTGACCCCGCGCAGCCCTCTGCGCGGCGCGAATGGAGCGCTCCGCCGGCCTTGTCCGACTAAGCGCTGTCAAAAAAGATTGATGGGCGAAATCGCTTGCAGCCAAGCCGAATACTAGACGATCGGTCTAATTTATGGCACCTCGGAAAAGCGCGGTGAAATCAGCTTTGGTTGGGGCTCGGTCGCTACCGAGCGCTGACTGGTTGATGAGGGAATCTTCAACAAACATCGTCCGACCATATCTTCATGGTTGGGTGGATTTCAGCATGAGAGGTCACGCATGCTTCGCAGTATCGCGCTTGGAATGATGATCACTCTCGCAATGGCTCTAACCGCGCCGGTGGCCATTGCGCAGCAAAAGCACCACGTCAGCTATGATACGCCGGCAACTCAGACGGTATACACCCAACAACACGTCATCGACGTTGGCGACATTCCGGGACATCAAGCTCGGCTTTTCGAAATTCGGCGGACCTATGGTGACGATGCCCCCCTTATCAACGGATCGAGGTTGAAGGAGCAGTGGACACGCGGCATGTCGGACTACATCGACAACAACGGTCCGGCTCTCATCTACAACGTTTGGATACTGGAGAACGGGGAGAAGTTTTTTGTCAGGACATCTCTGGTCGCTCAAAGCAGTGGAGATGGGAAACTTACGAACATGACATCGGGCGTCATTACCGGTGGCACGGGTAGCCTCGCCAGAATGCGTGGCATCATCAGCAGTCATGGCCCGTCCGAGCCGAAGGCCGGCACCAATGCAAATCAGACGGACATCGACTATTGGATGGAGTGAGAAGGCCTTCGCCATAGGCGATGGACCGGTGAAAAAGTTGCCGGTCCATCATGTCCGTTCTGATACGGCGTGTCGTGATCAAAAAATGCTCGAAACCAGCCGCTATCCCCTATGGAGAATTCTCATGCCGCACCGTCGAAACGGGCGAATTGTGATGTTCTTGTTTTGCTTGTTCAGCCTGATCTCTACGGCGCGGCCAGTGAGCGCAGAAGTTACCCGGATCGAGTTCACGTCGAAGCAGCCTTACGGCACATTTCGCGCCGGCGACTATGTGATCTGGCAGGGCAAGATCCGCGGCGACCTATCGCCGCAAGAAGCCATCCCTGGGATCAACAAGGCGCCGCGCAATGAACGCGGGCGCGTCGACTACGCGGCGAAGGTCATTCTCATGATGCCGGCGGCTCCGCGCGGGGAAAACGGCGCGTTGCTGGTAGACGTACCCAACCGCGGGCAAGTCTGGGCCGAGGCGATCTACAACTCGCCACGCGACGTGCGCTTTCTCCCGGGCACGCTGGAGCAGGGCACCGGCTTTCTTCAAGACCATGGTTTCGCGGTTGCGGAGGTATTTTGGGAGCTTGGACAGAGTGCGGACCTGCCTTCGTTCGCTGACGCCGATGGCAAGACACGGTTCGTCGAGGGAGTGGGCTTTGCGATCGTCCGCGATGCCGCGGATTTCTTCGCGCATGCAGCTTCTGACAAGGGTGGAACGCCCAACCCGCTCAAGGGAGCGATCAACCGCGTGCTCGCGAGCGGCAGGTCGCAGGATGGACGATTCCTGAAGACCTTTCTCCTGAACGGCTTCAACATGATGGGCAACCGGCGCGTCTTCGACGGAATGCATGTGTTCGTCTCGGCCGCTGGCCTTCTACCGATCCTGCAGACGGGCCTTGGACCAATGTCGAGCGCCGAGGGGGCTCCAACATTCGACAACCCGGATTTTCCCGGCGTGAATGACGGACCGCTCACGATCGGGGAGATCACGGCCAAGGTCGAGGCGCGCGGCGAGGTGCCTCCGAGGATGATACTCGTGAGCTCCACCACGGACTACTATTCGCTGCGCGCTTCGCTTGGCCGCACGGGCGCGTCCGGAACCGCGGATCAGCCACTGCCCGCCAATGTGCGGATGTACGATATCGCGGGAGGCCCGCATATACCCGCCCCCAAGGCACCGGCCTGCACACTGACGCCAGGCCGCCTCGATTGGTCGCCGCTGTCGCGGGCCCTCCTGCTGCACCTTGATGCCTGGGTAAGCCGCGGCACCAAGCCGCCCGCCAGCGAGCTGATGTCGCTTGAAGCCGCGGGCGGCGAGCCACCTGCGCTGCGCGCCCCGACTCGGCTTTCCGCCGCAGTGATACAAGTGCCAAAGCGCGATCAGGACGGCAATGCGCTCGGCGGCGTGCGGCTGCCGGATGTCGCGGTGCCGACCGGCACCAATGGCGCCCAGAACCAGCCGCAGACATTCACCTGCATGCTGATCGGGTCCTTCTCGCCATTCGCAGCGACGAAAGCGGAACGAGAGCGTACCGGTGACGCCCGCCCGTCGATCGAAGAGCGCTATCACGGCCGCGACGATTACGTGAACCGGATCCGGATCGCCGCCCAGGATCTGCTAGCGCGTGGGTTTCTGCTGCCGGAAGACGCGGCAGTGATCGTTCAGGAAGCCGCGTCGACTAACCTGTTCGCGCCCGCACCAACGAATGCCGAGCCACGTTGAGTGAGCCAAGCCGGAGCCTAGGCCTACCACCGAACTGGTGGATGGAGTGAGAGGGTTTCCGCCACCTGCAGAACGCCGCATCACGGGCAGTTTGCTTCTTCTAGACGATCGGTCTATTACGATTTGCATGAGCAAGACGCTGCCTCGCCGCCGTCGCGGGCGACCTCCTAAGGAACTTGCCGGCACCAGCGCGACCCGTGACGCGCTTGTCCGTGCAGGTGTCGTTATGCTGACGGAGAAGGGCTATTCCGCGACGGGGATCGAGGAAGTCTTGCGGAGCGTCGACGTGCCAAAGGGGTCGTTCTACCACTACTTTCCGAGCAAAGAGGCATTTGGAGCGGAGCTGATCGACAGCTACGCTGGCTACTTTTCGCGAAAGCTCGACAGCTTCTTCCTGAACGAGCAGCATTCCCCGCTCGAAAGGCTCAGAAGTTTTACCGACGATGCTACGTCCGCCATGAAGCGCTTCCGTTATGCGCGAGGCTGTTTGGTGGGCAATCTTGGGCAGGAGATGAGCGTACTTCCACAATCATTTCGCCAGCAGCTGTTCGATGTGTTCATCGACTGGCAGCAGCGCACTGCCAAGTGCTTGAGAGCTGCCCAGGCTACTGGTGCAATCTCTTCCAACCAAGATTGCGACTGGCTTGCCGAGTTCTTCTGGATCGGTTGGGAGGGCGCGGTTCTTCGCGCCAAACTCGAACGCCGTTCCGAACCGCTTCATTCCTTCTCGAAGGGCTTTTTCAAGCTCCTCGGTGAATGAGTCGTTTTTCGTGTAGATGGCCGGAGGCACAATCCACCACACTATCTCCGCGCTATCATTTCAACCGACTTGATCAGCCGCTCGCGCTCGGCCGCGAGAGCCTGCCGATCTAGAGCATCCCGTTGAGCTGATCGATCTCATGCTCGTGGCAAACGGCGCTAAGGTTGCGATTCTTGGTTTTGCAAGTGCATCCCCGAGTTGATCTGAATAAATGTCGCCTTCTGGCCCATCGCGACCTCTTGCCTTGCCGCACGAACCTGGTCGCTATTGGGGCAACGCAGACGTAGCCTTCGCATCACGCCGCGGGGTTTATGGGCACACGGCCTAGCCCAGCTCCTGCAGCAGCTTCCGCGTCTCGCCCAGCAACGCCCGTATCGCCCTTCGTTCTGCGATCCGGTCCTGCGTGAATAGCCCATGCTTCCGCGCATTTTGATTTCCCTTCGGTGCGCCTGATCTCGCGGCGCTGCCATGCATGCGGCAGCGGGTCTTGCCGTGCACCGCCGGCGCGAGGCAGGCGCTGCCGCTGCGTGTCCTGGCGCCGCAGCGTGGACTCGCCAGCATCGCAGCCATGTTGCGGGGGTGATCGCCGCTCATGCGGTGGCACCTTGTGCGGCATCGACCAGTTCATGTTCGCCTTCGCCGGCTTCGTGAGGCGAGACCGATCCTGCTCCCATCGGCGTGTCCGCGACGCTTTGCTCCGTTACGATCATGCCCGTGTGCTGGACGGGGTGGCTCGCGATGGCTCCTGCGCCATCCTGCACCGTCAGACTCTCCACCGTGATCGCCCGCTCGCCATTGTTGCGGTACCGGTTGAGCGCCTCGACCTGGGCCGGAAAGATTCGCGCCAGCTTGGCGAGCGCGCGTGAGGCGCTGTCCTGCCGCGGGATGTCGTCAGCGAAGGCGAGGCGATGGGCGCAGCGCATCGCCAGGACGTGAATGGAGACCATCTGTGCCGCCAGCATGGCCTCGATGGAGTCCCTCGGCGCGATGCTCTTCATCATCGAGATCATGAAGGCGAGATTGGCCTCGTCCGGCTTCTGCGCAGTCACGCTGGCCTTCACCAATTGCTTCAGGATGCCTTGCAACGCGTCACGGTCGACGGCACCGAGCGCGTCGGCTAGCAGCCGTTCGCCGGTTCTCGGGTCGGGATGATCGATGGCAATGCGCCGCCTGTAGAGTTTGACGCGCGGGCTCGCAGCCGGGTCGCTGCGATCGTTTGCCGCAACCGGCGGCGTGGTGTGGCGATCGGGGGATGTCGTCATGTGTCGTGTCCTTTACCGGCGCAGGTGCGCGAACGACCGCTCGCGTGCTGCGCGCGGCTACGAATTTTGAGATGTCGATGAGAGGCTTGCGCGCGATCGCGGCGAGGCGGCCGTGGAGCGGGCGGCGTGGACGCTGGCGATTGTTGCGATGATGCCATCATGCCGGTGTTTTGCCCGACGTGTCAAATTGCATTTCGTGGTATCCGAAGGTGCTTGTCCTGCGCAAGTCCTTGTCCTGACCGGGGCCGGCTACTGTGCATGGGGTTGTTTTCGCATTTTTTGTTTGGATGCGGCTCTCGCGTGCCGCGCGACGGAATGCCGGCGTGCAAACGCGATTGCGAAATCCGGCGCGGCCGCTAATCATGATCTCCAGAGGCGCCGCACCATGCAAAAGCGGCAGCGCGGGTCCGGGGAGAGAACGAATGCAACGAACGCTTCGCCTGCTGGCGATTGTCGCCGGATTGTGCGTGACGACCGAGGCTCTCGCGCAGAAATATCCGACGCGTCCGGTCAAGATCATGGTCGGCTTCAGCGCGGGCGGCCCGGTCGATGTGGTCGCGCGCATCGTCGGCGACCGGCTGAGCAACAAGCTCGGCCAGCCCTTCGTGGTCGAGAACCGTGCCGGCGCCAACGGCATGATCGCAGCCGAGGGCGTGGCCCGCGCGGACGCGGACGGCTACACCATCCTCGCCTGCAACTCGTCCACCATCACGCTCAACAAGACGCTGTTCAAGGACGCCCGCTACGATCCGCAAGGGGACTTTGCGCCGCTCACCACCGTCATCTCGGCGCCGCTCGTTCTGGTGGTCAATCCCGAAAATCCCAAGACGGCCAACATCAACACCGTCGCCGATCTGGTCGCGGCGGCGAAGGCCGCGCCCGGCGCGCTCGCTTACGGCTCAGGCGGCAACGGCAACCTCGCCCATCTCGCCATGGAGCTGCTCAGCCAGAAGGCCGGCATCAAGCTGATCCACGTGCCCTATCGCGGCGGCGCGGCATCCGAGGTCGGCATCCTCGCGCAGGAGGTCCTGGCGGTGTTCGATCCCTTGTCCGCCGTCCCGCTGGTGAAGGCCGGCAAGCTGCGCGCGCTCGCGGTGTCATCGGCCGAGCGGCTGCCGGCGCTGCCTGACGTGCCGACCGTCGCGGAGGCCGGCTATCCCGGCTTCGATATCTCGTTCTGGGTCGGCTTCTTCATGCCGAAGGCCGTGCCCGCGCCGATCCGCGAGACGCTGCACCGTGAGATCGTCGCCGCCGCCAGGGATCCGGCGGTGCAGGAGCGCCTGGAGTCGCAAGGCGTCGTCAGCGTGCTCAGCCCGGCCGACTACGCCGCGAAGATCGCCAAGGAGACGACGGATCTTGCCGAGGTCGTCGCGGCCGCGAACATCAAGGCGGAGTAGGGGGCGTCACGCGAGAGGATCTGCTTGCGGTAGCGGATCAGGGCTCGCTCGATGCGAGGCGCACGGCGCGGGCCTTCGCGCCGGTCGTCTTCCTCGATGCGCCGACGGAATCCTCATTAAAGTAGCAGGGAAAACCGGCCGCGAAGCGGGCTTCGAGCTAGTCCTTGGGAAAGTCTTTGCGCATCGCGATCTCGGCGGCGTCGCCGGGCGACAGCACGGTCTGCTCGAACGCCGCTTGCGGCTTCGTCATGATGTCGTAGAGCGAGATGCCCTTGATCGGCTTGTCCATGAGCACGCGAACGCAGTCGGCGAGCGTGCCGTTGTAGACGAGATAAGGCGGACCCCGGTCCTTCTGTCTCTCGCCTTTCAGCGACGGCCACTTCTTCAGTTCGGCCGGCGCGTCGTAGGCGATCGGCGATTCCTCTTTGAACATGCGCTTGGCCTCGGGCGGCGTGAAAAGCCCGAAAAGCCTAGGCTTGCCCGGTAAACGCTTGTTAAAGAATTAGTTCAAATCAGCCGGCAACGAAGGCGAGCAGGGTGCCGTTGGCCTTGGCCGGCGGTACCACGATTGCGGTCCCGCTTCGTACCGCGGCCGGACCCAGCGCCTTCTCGGTCGCCGCGAGATCGCCGCTGACCAGGACCAAGGCGGCGCCACCGCGCGCGGAAAGACCGGTGAGCGGCACGCCGGGATAGCGTCTGCCGAGCTGGTCCAGCGTCAGATAGACGAAGTCGGCGCGGTCGCCGCCGGACGGCACGGCGACGGCACCGTCGGCTTCCGCCTTCGGTTCGCGGTCGATCAGGCGGCCGAGATGCGCCGCATCCTGCGCGGGCTCGGACGTTGCGATCAGCGTCTGCTTGATCCGCTTCGTCGCATTGGCGTGCTTCATCAATTCAGGAATCCACACCGTCTCGCGGGTCTTGTGCTGGCAGGCGAAGATGCGCACGCCGCCGGGCGCCTCAGCGGTCGGCCACATGAAGGTACGGAATTTTGCCGCCGAGATCGTGCCATCGGGCAGCGTCACCGGCCGTTCGAAATCGGTCGGGCCGATCGGCGTCAGGCCGCGCGCACGGATCTCCTCGGCGCCGGCCGCGCTATCGACCGCTGTGAAGGCGATGCGCTCGATGCCCTCGCCGTGCCTGTCGACGAAGGCGCGGGCCGGTGCGTTGTGCTCGGTCGCCGCCAGCACGCCGAGCAGCTCCATATAGTCGGGGTCGAACATGATGGTGTAGTTGCCGGTGCCCATATGCGCGCTGTGGGTGCCGCGCGGCGACAGGGTGAAACCGAGCTGCCTGTAGTTTTCGGCGGCCTTGTCGAGGTCCCGAACCATGACCACGGCGTGGTCGATACCGATGATGTTCTTGAGGGCCACTGTTCTTTCCCCGCAGCAAATGCAAACTTGGATATGGACCGCGCCAGCGGCCGCTGGCCCTGTCTACGCCGGATAGGCGATCAAGTCATTTTCAAATCGGGGCTGGATGCGGAATTTCATTTCGCGAAATGCGGTATCGACGCGTGATGGCGTCACTGCGCCTGCTCGATATAGGCGGCGAGAATGGCGCGCTCCTCGCTGGTCATGTCGGTGATGTTGCCCGGCGGCATCGCATTGGACCACGCCGCCACGCGGCCGATCAGGCGGATGTTGCGATGGATGTGCTCGGGCGCGTCGAGCAAGATGCCCTTGGGCGCGGTCACGATGCCGGCCCAGACCGGCTCGGCCGCGTGGCACATGCTGCAACGGGACATCACGATCTCCTCGACATTGGCGCGCGTCGGCTGTGCCGACAGCGCGCCCGTCCTGATCTCGCGTGGGCCTGCGGCGGAGAGCAGGAGGATCGCGATCACGCCCAACGCGGCGACACCCCACACCCACCACGGCGATTTGCGCCCCGCGTGCCGCTCGTTGAAGAAGTGGCGGATCACGGGGCCGAGCGCCAGAATGATCGCGACGATGATCCAGTTGAAGCGCGTCGCGTAGAGCAGAGGATAGTGATTGCTGATCATCAGCACGACGACGGGCAGGGTCAGGTAGTTGTTGTGAACCGAGCGCTCCTTGCTGGCCTTGCCGAGCTTCGGATCGGGCACCTGGCCCGCGATCAGGCTGGCCACGATCTTCTTCTGGTTCGGGATGATCAATGCGAACACGTTGGCGACCATGATGGTGCCGATGATCGCCCCGATCTGGTTGAAGGCGCCGCGACCGCTCAGGACGTGGGTGAAGGCGTAAGTGAGCGCGACCAGGAACAGATAGCCGCCGATGGCAAAGGGCAGCTCGCGCTGCGCAAGCCCGGTGCGGCAGGCCGCCTCATAGAGCAGCCATGCCAGCGCGAGGCTGCAGAAGCTGAACAGCCCGGCCTGGATCGGTGAGAGGTCGAGAATCGACTTGTCGACCAGGAACAGGTCGGCATCGAGATAGTACACCACCACCATCAGCGCGAAGCCGGACAGCCAGGTGGTGTAGGCCTCCCATTTGAACCAGGTCAGCTCCTCCGGCATCTGGCTCGGAGCCACCAGATATTTCATGATCCGGTAGAAGCCGCCGCCATGGACCTGCCAGGCTTCGCCCTGCACGCCGTCCGGCAGGTCAGTCTTCGGCTTCAGGCTGAGATCAAGGGCGATGAAGTAGAAGGAACTGCCGATCCAGGCGATCGCCGCGACCACGTGCAGCCAGCGCAGCAGCAGGCTCGCCCATTCCGATATGATGGATCCCCACATGATCACCCCATCAATTGCGACCTGGATGCCGCAGCTTTGATGACCGCAACCGGCGGTCGCGCCCTTACAATGTGTCGCACCGATCTGCCGCATTTTCCAGTACGATGGGCTCCGGCTGATGCACATCGTGCGGGCATGAGCTGACGTGGGATTCGGCAGGTGGTTAAACTGCCGCAGAACATTTGCGGATCTATAAGCGTCGACGTTCAGGACGCGCAGGCTGGGAGGAAGACGACGTGAAAAGCAGGATTTCGTCCGCAGCAACGGCTGCGGGATTGCTGGTCGCGGTTGCTGCCAGCGCGCAGGCAGAGCCGGTTCTGCAAGGCAAGGACGCCTATGGCGATTGGCAGGCCGACAAGCCCGGCACGGTCAGGTTGATCCGGCCACAGGATCTCGTCAGGCCCGGCGCGACACGGTCGGTTGCGAGCACCGCGCGTGTGGCGTCGCGACCGCCGGAGGCCACGCCACGTGTGCCGGCGGGTTTCAAGATCGAGCTGTTCGCCGAAGGCTTGCGCGCGCCGCGCATTGTGAGGGTCGCGCCGAACGGCGATGTCTTCGTCGCGGAGACGCGGGCCGACGCCATCCGCGTGCTGCGCGCCGGGGATGGCGGCAAGGCCGCGACCAACGAGGTGTTTGCCAGCGGATTGAGACGGCCGTTCGGCATCGCCTTCTTTCCGAACGGCGACAATCCGCAATGGGTCTATATCGCCAACACCGACAGCGTCGTCCGGTTTCCCTATCAGGCCGGCGATCTCAAGGCGCGCGGCAGGGCGGAGACGATCGTGGCAAGCCTGCCGCAGGACGGCAGCCATTCCACCCGCGACATCGTCTTCACGCCCGACAACAAGCGCATGCTGATCTCGGTCGGCTCGCTCAGCAACGTCGCCGAGGGCATGGGGACGCCGCCGGGCGGATTGGATGGCTGGTCGAAGACGCAGCCGCTCGGCGCGGCCTGGGCCAGTGAGCTCGAGCGCGCCACCGTGATGGCCTTCACGCCTGACGGCAAGGACCGGAAGATTTATGCCACCGGCATCCGCAATTGCGTCGGTCTTGCGATCGAGCCGCAGAGCGGGCTGCCCTGGTGCTCGACCAATGAGCGCGACGGGCTCGGCGACGATCTCGTGCCCGATTACGTCACCAGCGTGAAGGAGGGCGCGTTCTACGGCTGGCCGTGGTTCTATATCGGCGGCAACGAAGATCCGCGTCACGCCGGCGCGCGGCCGGATCTCAAGGACAAGGTGACGGTGCCCGACGTGCTGATCCAGCCGCACTCGGCTTCGCTCGGCATGACTTTCTATCAGGGCACGCAGTTTCCGTCCGACTATCAAGGCGATGCCTTCGCCGCTGAGCACGGCTCCTGGAACCGCTCCAAGCGCACCGGCTACAAGGTGATCCGTATCAGGATGAAGGACGGCAAGCCCACCGGCGAGTACGAGGATTTCGTCACGGGGTTTGTCGTGAGTGACACGGAGGTCTGGGGAAGGCCGGTTGGTGTCGCCGTGGCGAAGGATGGATCGCTGCTGGTGTCGGAGGACGGCAATGGCACCATCTGGCGGGCGACGCGCGCACCGCAGTGACGCTGTTTCCCTCCCCCCTCCAGGGGAGGGTAAGCAGCGCGCTCGACCTACCCCCGTCTCACACTCGCGCCGCCATCCACCGGCAGCGTCACGCCCGTGATGAAATTCGCCTCGTCCGACGCCAGAAACAGCGCTGCGTTCGCGACGTCCCAGCCGGTGCCCATCTTCTTGCGCAGTGGCACCTTGCTGTCGCGCTCGGCTTCGACTTCAGCGCGGGTCTTGGACCATTCGCGGGCGCGGGTGTCGACAGCCATCGGCGTGTTCATCAGGCCGGGCAGGATGACGTTGGCACGGATGCCGTATTCGGCGTTCTGGTAGGCGAGCTGCTCGGTGAAGGCGATCATGGCCGACTTCGTCGCCTTGTAGGCGACGTAAGGATAGGTCGTGATCGCGGCCATCGAGGAGATGTTGATGATGACGCCGCTTCTTTGCGCGCGCATGATCGGGATCACTTCCTTCGCGGCGAGAATGCAGCTCTTCAGGTTGATGGCGACGACACGGTCGAACGCCTCCTCGGTGATTTGAAGCAGCTCGGCATCGCCACCGGACAGGCTAACGCCGACATTGTTGTGCAGCACGTCGATGCGGCCCCAGCGCGCCTGCGCATCCGCGACCATCGCCTTGATGTCCGCGGATTTGGTCACGTCGGCCTTGAAGGCCGCGGCGGTGCCTTGCTCCGCTGCGATCAGATCGACGGTTTCCTGCGCCGATTCCAGGTGATGGTCGACGCACAGCACCTTCGCGCCCTCGCGCGCGAAGGTCAGCGCGGTGGCGCGGCCATTGCCCATGCCTTCGCCGGGGCTCTGGCCGGCGCCGACGACGATCGCGACCTTGTCCTTCAAGCGCATGTCACTTCACTCCCGGGATCGGGTACTGCTGGAGTACCTCTTTGTAATACGGTTCGTTGTCGATCTTCATGGTGGCGAGCACCCGCACCACACCACAATAGAAGGCGATGGTGAGTACGAGGTCGACCATGTGCTCGTCGGAGAGATCTCTCTTGATCTCTGCGAAGGTCGCGTCCGACATCGCGAGCTCGCGCACCATCTCGCGGGCGCCTTTCAGGATCGCTTTTGCCAGCGGCTCCAGCTTCGACGGCGTGCCCTCGGTCTCCGCCATCAGGCCTGCGATGTCCTCGTCTGTGACGCCGAACTCCTTGCCGATCTTCACATGGTGGGTGAATTCGTATTCCGATTTCTCCATCCAGCCGACCTGGAGGATCGCGAGCTCCCGCAACCGCGGGTCGAGCTTGCTTTTGAAGCGAATATAGCTGCCGATGCCGTTGAAGGCGCGCGCCATCTCCGGCGAGTTGACCAGCAGCTTGTGCAGGTTCGTGTTGCGCTTGAGCATGTCGCGATATTCGGGCGCGACCTGGTCGGCCTCGAGATAGGGTAGGCGGGCCATCCGTGTTCCTTTCAGTGTTCCTGTGATTCACGTTCCGGCGCTTGCAGCGTCACGCCGCCGTCGACCACCAGCACCTGGCCGGTGATGTAGCGTGCAAAGTTGCTGAGCAGGAATTTGACGGCGTGGCCGACATCCCAGCCGGTGCCTTCGGTCTTCAGCAGCGAGGCCCTGGCGCGGTTGGCGCGGGCCCGCTCGCTCATGCCGCGGGCATAGACCATCGGCGTGTACATCGGTCCGGGGCAGATGCAGTTGACGCGGATGTTGTCGCGGCCGTGATCGACAGCCATGGCGCGCGTCAGACCGATGATGGCGGCCTTCGATGTCGTGTAGGTCGTGAGCCCACGCGGCCTGAGGGCCGAGATCGAGGAGATATTGACGATCGCGCCGCCCTTGGCGGTCTTGATCATCGCGGGGATCGCGTGCTTGGAGAGCAGGAACATGGTCTCGACGTTGACCTGCATGACGCGGCGATACTGCTCGGGAGTCTCGTCGACCACGCTGCCACGGCTGCCGATGCCGACGTTGTTGTCGAGGAAATCGAGCCGGCCCCAGCGGTCGAGCGCGGCCTCGACCAGTGTCTTGCAATCGGCTTCGCTGGTGATGTCGCCGCCATGCGCTGATGCCGTGCCGCCCTCGGCCATGATCATCTCCACGGTGCGCTCGGCGAGCTTGAGATCGCGATCGGCCACCAGCACTTTTGCGCCGGCGCGGGCCAGCAGAATTGCTGCAGCGCGGCCGTTGCCGATGCCGTCGCCAGCGGCGCCACCGCCGCTGATCAGCGCCACCTTGCCGGCGAGGCCGGCATCGTCCTCGGGGCCCTGCATGTCGTTTCATCCCAATTATTTTCGTGCAGATTAGCAATCGCCCTGACAGGAGAGAAGGCCGATGGTCCCGCGCAGATGTCATTGACATCGCATGGAATTGCATGCCGCCGGGCGGCACGGCGCGCGATTAAGCGGGCATATCGCGGAACCGTTCTGCCGAGCTTGCGTTTGTTGCGGGGGCTTTTCCGCGCTAGGCTCTCGCCTGGGGTTTCCCAATCGTCAGTGGCTTGCCGATGAATCTGCTCGATCCACAAGGGCCGGTGGCTGCCGCCAACAGCACCATCCTGGTCGATTCCGTCTTTATCATGCTCGTGATTGTGGTGCCGACCATTTTCGCGATTTTGGCCTTTGCGTTCTGGTTTCGCGCGTCCAATCCGAGAGCACGTTACCAGCCTGACTTCGTTTATTCCGGCCGCGTCGAGATGGTGGTGTGGGCGATCCCAGCGCTCACCGTGATCCTGCTCGGCGGCGTCGCCTGGATCGGCTCGCATCAGCTCGATCCCGCCGCGCCTGTGCCGGGCACCGGCAGTCCGGTCCGCATCCAGGCGGTCTCGCTCGACTGGAAATGGCTCTTCATCTATCCGGACCAGCGCATCGCCACCGTCAACACGCTGACGGTGCCGGCCGGCGCCGAGCTGAATTTCCAGCTGACGTCGTCGAGCGTGATGAACGTGTTCTTCATCCCGCAGCTCGGCAGCATGATCTACACCATGAACGGCATGGTGACGAAGCTGAACCTGCGCGCCGACAATGAGGGCAAGTTGCAGGGCCTGTCGGCGCATTTCTCCGGCGACGGCTTTCCCGACATGATGTTCGACGTCAACGTGATCTCGCCGCTCGCCTTCCCGGACTGGGTCGCGACCACGGCGAAGACCGATGCCGTGCTGAACGAGGAGAGCTATACGAAGCTGATGCAGCAGGGCATCGAGAAGAACAGGCTGACCTTTCGCCTGGACGATCCCCGTCTGTTCGACCTGATCGCAACCCAGCACATTCCGCCGGGGCCCGGCCCGGAGCTGCTCTCCGATGCCGGCAGGCCGCACAGTGGAGGTCACGATGCTCGGTAAGCTCGATTGGTCGGCGATCCCGTTCGACCAGCCGATACCCCTCGTCGCGGGTGCCGTGGTGCTGGTCGCGATCCTCGGCGTGCTGATCTGGGTCGTCGTGAAAGGGCATTTGCCCTATCTCTGGAACGAATGGATCACCAGCGTCGATCACAAGCGCATCGGCGTGATGTACATCCTGCTCGCTTCGGTCATGCTGCTGCGCGGCGGCAGCGACGCCATCATGATGCGGCTCCAGCAGGCGGTCGCTTACCAGTCACAAGGCTATCTCCCGCCAGAGCACTACAACCAGATCTTCTCGGCGCACGGCACCATCATGATCTTCTTCACGGCGATGCCGTTCGTGATCGGGCTGATGAACCTGATTGTGCCGCTTCAACTCGGCGTGCGCGACGTTGCTTTCCCAACGCTGAATTCGGTCGGCTTCTGGCTGACCGCGACCGGCGCGCTGCTGGTCAATATCTCGCTCGTGGTCGGCGAGTTCGCGCGCACCGGCTGGCTGGCTTTTCCGCCGCTGTCGGAACTGTCCTATTCGCCGGGCGTCGGCGTCGACTACTACGCCTGGTCTCTCCAGATCTCCGGCGTCGGCACCCTGGTCGCCGGCATCAACCTCGTCACCACCGTGCTGAAGCTGCGCACCAAGGGCATGAACTATCTGCGCATGCCGATGTTCTGCTGGACCACGCTGGCCTCGAACCTCCTGATCGTCGCGGCGTTCCCGATCCTCACTGCCACGCTGGCGATGCTGCTGCTCGACCGTTACCTCGGCTTTCACTTCTTCACCAATGAAGCCGGCGGCAACGTCATGATGTTCATGAACCTGATCTGGGCCTGGGGGCACCCGGAGGTCTATATCCTCGTATTGCCGGCCTTCGGCATCTTCTCCGAGGTGGTGTCGACCTTCTCAGGCAAGGCGCTGTTCGGCTATCGCTCGATGGTGCTCGCGACCATGGCGATCTGCGTCATCTCCTTCATGGTCTGGCTGCACCATTTCTTCACGATGGGCGCCGGCCCCGACGTCAACGCCATCTTCGGCATCGCCAGCATGATCATCGCGATACCGACGGGCGTGAAGATCTACAACTGGCTGTTCACGATGTATGGCGGCCGCATCCGTTTTGCGACGCCGATGCTGTGGGCGGTCGGGTTCATGGTCACCTTCATCATCGGCGGGCTGACGGGCGTGCTGGTCGCGGTGCCCCCGGCCGACTTCATGCTTCACAACAGCATGTTCCTGGTGGCGCACTTCCACAACGTCATCATCGGCGGCGTGCTGTTCGGCGCCTTCGCCGGCTTCGAATACTGGTTCCCGAAGGCGTTCGGCTTTCGTCTCGACGAGCGCTGGGGCAAGGCCGCGTTCTGGTTCACGTTCCTCGGCTTCTACGTCACCTTCATTCCGCTCTATATCGCCGGCATGCTCGGCATGACCCGGCGCATGCAGCACTACGACGTCGCGGCTTGGCGGCCATGGATGTTCGTGGCGGCCGCCGGCATGGCGGTGCTGACGATTGGCGTGATCTGCCAGATCGTGCAACTCGTGGTCAGCATCCGCAACCGCGAGGCCCTGCGCGACCGCACCGGCGATCCCTGGGACGGCCGTTCGCTGGAATGGGCGACGTCGTCGCCGCCGCCCGTGTTCAACTTCGCCTTCTATCCGGATGTGCGCGGCGAGGATGCTTATTGGGATCAGAAGGCCCATGCCAAGCAGCAGCAGCTTGAGCATGATCCGCCGGAGTATCAGGATATCGAGATGCCCAGGAACTCGCCGACCGGCTTCGTCTGCGCGTTCTTCGCCACCATCATGGGCTTCGCGCTGATCTGGCACATCTGGTGGATGGTGATCCTGGGCGGCATCGGCGCATTCGCGACCTTCGTCGTGTTCGCCTGGCGCGACCATGACGAATACGTCATTCCGGCCGACGAGGTCGCTCGCATCGACCGCATCAATCTCGAGGAACGGCGCAGCCTCGTCAGCATGGCGGGAGCGCTCTGATGTCGATGACGGCGACAGCCAGCCGCGCGCATGCCGACCCCCACCACATCGGGCTCGTCGTCGAGCATCCAGGCCCGGCATCGAAGCGCATCGTGACCGCCTACGGCTTCTGGGTCTTCCTGCTCTCCGATATCGTGATGTTCTCCTGCTTCTTCGCGGCCTATGCGGTGCTGTCCGGCCAGACCGCGGGCGGCCCCAGCGGCTCGGAGATATTCGAGCAGCGCAACGTCGCGATCGAGACGGTCTGCCTGCTGCTGTCGAGCTTCACCTGCGGCATGGCCAGCATTGCCGCCGACGTGCGCAACCGGTTCTGGTTCTATCTCGGCATGACCGTGACCTGCGTGCTCGGACTGATCTTTCTCACCATTGAGTTCCGCGAGTTCGCCGACCTCGTCGCACGCGGCTATGGCCCGTCGCGCAGTGCGTTCCTGACGTCGTTCTTCTCGCTGGTGGGCTGCCACGGCCTGCACGTCTCGGCCGGCATATTGTGGCTGCTCACCATGATGGCCCAGGTCTTTGCAAAAGGCTTTCGCGCCGACGTCCTGCGCCGGATGATGTGCTTTGCGCTGTTCTGGCATGCGCTCGACATCGTCTGGGTCGGGGTCTTCTCTGTCGTCTACCTGCTTGGGAGTGCCGTATGAGCGATCAGACGCATGTGCGGACCGGACACGATCTCGCACCGGGCGAGGAAGAACAACACAGCGTCGGCGAGCGGGTGCTCGGCTATGTCGTCGGTCTCGGCCTCGCGCTGCTGCTCACGGCAACCTCGTTCTTCATCGCCGGCACCGACCTGGTCTGGCAGCCGTCCATCCCTGTCGCTCTGATCGTGCTCGCGATCGCGCAGATGGGCGTGCACCTCGTGTTCTTCCTGCACATCACGACGGGGCCTGACAACACCAACAACGTGCTGGCGCTCGCCTTCGGCCTTCTGGTCGTCTTCCTGGTCGTCGGCGGCACCGTCTGGATCATGGGCCATCTGAATGCCAACATGCCGCCGATGGACCAGATTATGCCGATGCGGAAATAGGGCGCACAAAAAAGAAGAGCCGCTTGTTGTGACAAGCGGCCCAAGTCTAGGGAGGAAACGCCCGAGCAAAGCAATCGGACCGAAGCCGGATTGCTGCCAAGGAACGCTCGCGCAAAGCGCTTGCGTACATATTAGATGTAGCAACCACCGAGAGAGTTCAATTCCGGATCAATACTGTCTCCGGCTACCGCTCACATGCTCGTGACGGGCTTCCTCATTTCGGTCGGCGGCAATTGTAGGCCTTGCGGAAGCCGGCGGCCTGCGCGTCGTCCTCCGAGCAGAACCAGCGGTCCGGCTTGGTGGTCGCTGGATAGCTCGGGCAGCCCCTCAAGTGATAGATGCCGATATTGCCGGTGACACGGGCGCGCACGGCGAGCTTGCCCTTGATGCTGCAACTCGGCGGCATGGTCAGCTCCTCCGGAAACAGCGCCGCGCGGATTTCCTTGTCGCGGTCGGCGCGGCAGGCGGCGCCGAGCAGCGTGCCGTCCTTCTTGCCCATGCGGAATTCTTGCGGTGCAACAAAGCAGCCCTTCCAGATGCCGGCTGACGCGGTTTTGGCATCGGCCGCGGCAGCCTTGACGTTCGCCTTGATCGGCTCGCGGGCGATGGCATAGCCAAGCTTGACCAGTTGCTCGTTCAACGAGACCTTGTCGCCCTCGGCGGTGCAGATCGCCCGGTGCCGTTTGCCGAAGCTCTTTTCCGGCCCGACATCGTCACAGCGCACGCTGCGTTTGTTGATCAGCTTCGCCAGCTGGTCGCGGGCCTCGATGCCGCAGGTCCAGGGATCGGCGTGATCGTCGATGCAGACCTGGTCCAGCTCGGGCGCGTCGACGCCGTCGAGGCGGTAGGTGACGTCGCCGAGCTGGATCGAATTGGCGTCCCGGACGGTCGCGGCCGCCGTCAGCGCGGAGGCCGGCCCGGACGCGGCCAGAAACCCGGACAGAGCGAGAAACGAAACAAGCGCGAAGGCGCGGGCGGCGGCAAATGAATTCCTAAAGGACATAACGTCTCGCTATCGATTGCTCTGGCGCCTCGTTCCTAGCATCCGGAAGTCGCGATACCAATGGTCTGCGCCCTGCGAAGTGCGACATTCGCGTGCCAGCCTTTACTGACYGGCCGGTCTGCCCCTATCGTTCGGCACGATCAAAAACCTGCGTAGACCGAATCGCCCTTGAAGCGGCGAGGGCGGGAGGAAGAAAGTTCGATGAAAGACCCCGTGGACGTCCTGATCATCGGCGCCGGCGCTTCAGGTGCCGCGATCGCGTGGTCGCTGGCCGAGACCAAGATGCACATCCTCTGCCTGGAGCAGGGCGGCTGGATGAACCCGGCGGAATATCCCAGCACGGGCCGCGACTGGGAGGCCAAGTTCTACGGGGAGTGGTCGTCGAGCCCGAATGTCCGCGGTCGGCCCGAGGACTATCCGATCAACGACGACAATTCGCCGATCAAGGTCGTCAACTACAACGCGGTCGGCGGCTCGACGGTGATGTACACCGCGCACTGGCCGCGGCTGCATCCCTCCGATTTCAAGGTGAAGACGCTCGACGGCGTCGCCGACGACTGGCCGATCGACTACGACGCGCTGACGCCGTTCTTCGAAGAGAACGACCGCATCATGGGTACGTCAGGCTTGTCGGGCGATCCGCTGTCGCCGCTGACGCATCCGCCGATGCCGCAGCAGCCGATGGGATTGTCCGGCGCCATCATCGGCAAGGCCATGAACAAGCTCGGCTGGCACTGGTGGCCGTCGGACACGACAGTCGCGACCACGGACTATGAGGGCCGCGCGCGCTGCATCAATCTCGGCCATTGCACGCCGGCCTGCGCCCAAGGCGCAAAGTCCTCGACCGACATTACCTATTGGCCGCACGCGATCCGAGCCGGCGTCGAGCTGCGCACGCATTGCCGGGTGCGCGAGATCACCACCGACGAGAACGGCATGGCCTCGGGCGTGGTCTATTACGACAAGGACGGCGTCGAGCAGTTCCAGCCGGCGCATGTCGTCATCATCGCCTGCAACGGCGTCGGCACGCCGCGGCTGCTGCTCAACTCGGCATCCAACCGCTTCCCGCACGGTCTTGCCAATTCGTCGGGCCTCGTCGGCAAGAACCTGATGTTCCATCCCTATGCGCAGATCTACGGCTATGTGAAGGAGCCGACCGACAGCAACCGCGCGCCGCCGACCTGCCTGTGGAGCAAGGAATGGTATGACACCGACCTGTCGCGCGGTTTCGTACGCGGCTACGGCGTCCAGTTCGTGCGCGGGGCAGGGCCCGTGTTCGAGGCCGTCGTGAGCGAGCAGAGGGGCATTTTGCCGTGGGGCGCGGATCATCACCGCGTCTTCCGCAAGCTCAATGGCCATCGGCTGGGATTCTCCGCGATCTGCGAGGACCTGCCGGAGGAGCACAATCGCGTCACGCTCGATCCTGCCCTGAAGGACAGCCACGGCATTCCAGCGCCGAAGATCGACTACACGATCAGCGAGAACAGCCGGAAGATGATGGAGCATGCGCTCGCCCGCGGCCGCGAGGTTCTGGAAATGGCGGGGGCGACCGACATTTGCGTCAACTCGCCGATCCCGTGGGGCGGCTGGCATCTGCTCGGCACCGCGCGGATGGGCACCGACCCCGAACGCTCCGTCGTCAACGAATGGGGCCGCACGCATGACGTGAAGAATCTCTTCATCGTCGACGGCAGCATCTTCGTCACCTCGGGCGGCGTCAATCCGACGTCCACCATCCAGGCCCTCGCGCTCTACATCGCCGACCAGATGAAGCAGCGCCTCGCAAACTTGTTCGACTGAGGCCGTCATGTCCGCAGACAATCAACTCACCCGCGCCCAACGCGATGACCTCCGTACCATCGCTGCGATGATCGTTCCTGCCAGCGATGAGTACAAGGTGCCCGGCGCCGACGATCCCGCGATCCAGACCGACATCCTGACGACGCTGGGCCGGGACACCAAATTGGTGGCGGCGGCGCTGGACCATCTGGCGCGGCTAGCGGGGCAACCGCTCGCCGGGCTCGATGCCGCCAGGCGCGATGCGGTGGCGCAGGAGTTCCGCAGCTCCGGCGGCGCGGCTGCCGCAACGCTCGTCCGCGTCGTCCTGCAATGCTACTACCGCGACGACCGGGTGCTGCGCTCGCTCGGGCTCGAGCTGCGCGCGCCGTTCCCCAAGGGTTACGTGCTCCCGGACGGCGACTGGTCGCTGCTCGACCCGGTTAAGGCGAGGGCGGGCGCGCTGCGGCGGGCGCCCTAGCCACCTTGGTAGGTCAAGTCCTGACAGCCCAGCCTTGCGCCCCAGGCGGGTCCCTTGCGCTGGCAGGAACAGGCCACCATTTGTGTGAGCCTCAAGGACTCTTGCCATGCTGGATTTTACCTCAGACATCGTCGATGACGCCGCGTCATCGCGAGCGACAGCGTCTGCCCCGGTCGATGACCGGGCCCCGCTGGACGCCTATTCCAACGCCGTGATCGACGTGACCGACCGTGTCGGTCCCGCCGTCGTTCGCGTCGAGACCGGGCCAAAGGTGCCGAACGGTCGCGAGCGCGGCGGGCTCGGCTCCGGCATCGTGATCTCGCCGGACGGGCTCGTGCTCACCAACAGCCACGTGGTCGGTTCCTCCAAGGAGATCCGGCTGCGGGACGTCGAGGGTAACGTCGGTGAGGCCCGCGTACTCGGCGTCGATCCCGACACCGATCTGGCGCTGCTCCGCGCCAACGGCGTCCGCGACTTGCCCTATGCCGCGCTCGGCAACTCCAAGACACTGCGCCGCGGCCAGCTCGTGATCGCGATCGGCAATCCGCTCGGCTTCGAGTCGACCGTGACCGCCGGCGTGGTCTCGGCGCTGGGGCGCTCGATCCGCTCGGTGAGCGGCCGCACCATCGAGGACGTGATCCAGACCGATGCTGCGCTCAACCCCGGCAATTCGGGCGGGCCGCTGGTGTCGTCGAATGCCGAGGTGATCGGCATCAACACGGCCATCATCAACGGCGCGCAAGGCATCTGCTTCGCGGTCGCCAGCAACACCGCGCAGTTCGTGCTGTCGGAGATCATCCGCCACGGCTATGTCCGCCGCGCCTTTATCGGCGTCGCCGGGCAGACTGCACCGGTCCCGCGGCGGCACGCGGTACTGGCCGGCGTCGACAACAAGATGGGCGCGCTGCTGATGCAGATCGAGCCGGACGGACCGGCGGCGAAGGCGGGCCTGTTGCCCGGCGACGTCGTCATCAAGCTCGACGGCGTCGAGATCAACGGTGTCGACGATCTGATCCGCGTGCTCGACCGCGACCGGATCGGCCGGCGGCTCGCCATGGACGTGCTGCGGCTCGGCCGCTTGCGGGCGATCGATATCGACCCGATCGAGCGGAAGCCGGCGCGCTAGCGTTGGTGCCTCGGGGCGAGGTATGACGGTGTCATGCCTCGTTCCCGGACCCTTGCCGCATGATGCCGGCGCATGAGACCTACGATGTCATTGTCGTCGGCGCCGGCGCCGGGGGCATGACGGCTGCGGCGGTGGCCGCCGCTGAAGGCTTGCGCGTGCTGGTGATCGAGAAGACGGCGTTCGTCGGCGGCACCACCGCCTGGTGCGACGGCATGGTCTGGATCCCGGCCAATCCCAAGATGAAGGACGTAGGGCTGTCCGACAGCATCACGGACGCGGTCCGGTATCTGTCGAGCACGGTGCCGGAGCCTGCCAATGCGGGCTTGCGTGCCGCTTTCCTCGCGCGCGGGACGGAGGCGGTCGCCTATCTCGAAGCCAACACGGAAGTGCGCCTCCAGCCGGTGAAAGCCTGTCCGGACTGTTATCCGGAGCGGCTGGGAGCAACGCCCGGCGGGCGCGTGCTGGAGCCGGTCGCGTTCGACGGCACCCGGCTCGGTGCGCCTTTCGCGCGGCTGCGCGCGCCGCTGCCGGAGTTCATGCTGTTCGGCGGGATGATGGTCAACCGCCTCGACATCCCGCATCTGCGCCGGGCCGGAAAATCGTTGCGTTCGACCCTGCGTGCGGCGCGGCTCGTTTCGGAATACGCGTTGCAGCGGCTGCGCAGCCCGCGCGGCACGACGCTGCATCTCGGCAATGCGCTCGCCGCGCGGCTCTATGCCTCGCTGCTGGCGCGGCAGGTCGCGATTCTCTTTTGCGCCGATGTCGAGGACCTGTCGATGCAGGGCGATCGCGTCGGCGGCGTTGTCATCCGCCACGGCTCCCGCGACCGCCCGATCGCCGCGCGCCGCGGCGTGGTGGTCGCGACCGGCGGCTTTTCGCACGACGCCGTGTTGCGCAAACGCTTCTTCCCGGCCGCGGCTGGTTTCGTCTCGGCGGCCAGCACCGCTGGCACTGGCGACGGGCTCCGGCTTGCGGCCACGGCCGGTGCCGCGCTCAACACGGAGGCGACGAGTCCGGCCTATTGGGTGCCGGCCTCGCTGTTCCGTCGCGCCGATGGCAGCCGCGGTGTTTTCCCGCATACCGTGACCGACCGCGCCAAGCCCGGCGTGATCGCCATCAACGCGGCCGGCCGTCGCTTCGTCAACGAGGCGCAGTCGCACCATGAGTTCGTGCTGGCGATGTTGCGCGACGGCAATGGCGAGCCGGACCGGCCGTTTTATCTCGTCTGCGACCGTCAGTTCCTGTGGAGCTATGGCCTCGGCCGCATCAAGCCGTTTACGCTCAACCTCCGGCGCTATCTGGCGAGCGGCGAGTTGCTCAAGGCTCCCGACATCGCGCAGCTCGCGGCGAAGATCGGCGTCAATCCGTCCGTGCTCACGGCGACGATCGCAGGTTACAACGTTGATGCGAAGCAGGGCCGCGATCCCGAATTCGGTCGCGGCAGCACCATCTATCAGCGCCACCTCGGCGATGCCAGCCACAAGCCCAATCCTTGCGTCGCGCCGATCCTCCGCGCGCCGTTCTTCGCGATGCGCATCCATCCGGCCGATCTCGGCACCGCCATCGGCATGAAGGTGGATGCCCAGGCGCGCGTGCTGCGCGAGGACGGCACGCCGGTCGCGGGTCTCTACGCCTGCGGCAACGACATGGGCTCGATCATGAACGGGAATTATCCGGGACCGGGGATCATGCTCGGGCCGGCGTTGACGTTCGGGTACATCGCGGGGCGGCATCTGGCGGAGGGTGGTGCGGCGCGTGAGACGGCTGCCGGCGTGTCAGCTTCGGTCTAGCCACTACCTCCACCGTCATGCCCCGCGAAGGCGGGGCATCCAGTACGCCGCGGCCTATCGATTCAACCACAACCGCCTCGGAGTACTGGATCGCCCGCCTTCGCGGGCGATGACACCGAGAATGAGGCGACAGCTCCCCCGCTACTCCGCAGCCGCGGCAAAGCGGCTGTTCTCCAGCTCGGCCTCCAGCCGCGCTGTCTCGGCTGCCGCGAGCTTGATGTTGGCTTCCTTGACGTGGCCGAAGCCGCGGATCGTCTCGGGCACGCGCGCGAGCCTTGCCAGCAGCGGGATCTGCTCCGCCTTCAGCCCGGCGATCCGCTGATCGATCATGCCGAGATAATCCGCGACCAGCTTCCGCTCGGTCCGGCGCTCCTCGGTGCGGCCGAACGGGTCGAAGGTGCCGCCGCGCAGGAACTTCAGCTTGGCGAGAACGCGGAAGGCGTGGACCATCCAGCCGCCGAACTCCTTCTTCTGAAGGTGTCCGGTCGTCTTGTCGCGTTGCGCGAAGATCGGCGGGGCGAGGTAGTATTTCAGCGTGAAGTCGCCGTCGAACTTCTCCGACACTTTCTTCGCAAAGCTGCCGTCGGTGTAGAGCCGTGCAACCTCGTACTCGTCCTTGTAGGACATCAGCTTGAACAGGTTCTTGGCGACCGCCTCGGTCAGCTCCGTGGATGCGGGCGAAGCGGCCATCTCCGCCTTGCGCACCTTGGCGACGGCCGCGAGGTAACGGTCGGCGTAGGCCTTGTCCTGATAGCCGGTCAGAAACTCCGCGCGGGTCGCGATCACGTCGTCGAGCGACTTCGTCGGTGCGGAAGCGCGGCTCTTGAACTGCAGTACGCTGCGCACGCGCGACATGTCGTGGGCGGCCAGCCGTCCCCAGGTGAAGGCAAGCTTGTTCATCTCGATCGCCGCGCCGTTGATCTCGATGGCGCGGAGAAGGGCCTCCAGCGACAGCGGGATCGCGCCCTTCTGGAAGGCGAAGCCGAGCATGAAGGGATTTGTCGCGATCGAGTCGCCCATCAGGGCCGAGGCAATGCCTGTCGCGTCGATGATGTCGAGGTTCGTGTCGCCGACGGCGTCACGCAGCACGGTCTGCATCGTGCCCATCTCGAAGTCGAGATCGGGATTCTGCACGAAACTCGCGGTCGGCTGCAGGTCGGCGTTGATATACGCCTTGGTCACGCCGCGTTCGGCACGGCTGAGTGCGGAGGGACCTGCCGAGACGATCACGTCGCAGCCGAGGATGACGTCGGCGCCGCCGGTGGTGATGCGGACGGCAGAGATATCCTCCGGCCTCCGTGCGATGCGGACATGGCTCATCACCGCGCCGTTCTTCTGCGACAGGCCGGTGAAGTCGAGCGCCGAGCAGCCACGGCCGTCGACATGGGCGGCCATGCCGAGCAGCGCGCCGATGGTGATGACGCCGGTACCGCCGATGCCGGTGACGAGGATGTTGTACGGCGCCTCGAGTTCGCGGGCAGGAGGTAGCGGCAGGTCGGCGAACAACTGTCCGGAATCGACCGCCGACGTCTTCATCCGCTTCAGGCTGCCGCCATGCACGGTGACAAAGCTCGGGCAGAAACCTTCGACGCAGGAAAAGTCCTTGTTGCAGTTCGACTGGTCGATCTGGCGCTTGCGGCCGAACTCGGTCTCCAGCGGCTGCACCGAGACGCAGTTGGAGGCCTGCGAGCAATCGCCGCAGCCTTCGCAGACGAGCTCGTTGATGAAGGCACGCTTGGCGGGATCGGGATAGAGCCCGCGCTTGCGGCGGCGGCGCTTCTCGGCGGCGCAGGTCTGGTCGTAGATCACGACCGTGAGACCCTTGATGTCGCGCAGCTCGCGCTGGACGGCGTCGAGCTCGCGGCGGTGATGGATGGTCGCCCCCTGCGGGAAGTAGTTGCCTTCCGGATACTTCGTCGGATCGTCCGATACGATCGCGAGTCGCTTGACACCTTCGGCCCAGACCTGGTGCGCAATCTGCGCGACGTTGAAGGCGCCTTCGGCCGGCTGGCCGCCGGTCATCGCGACCGCGTCGTTGTAGAGGATCTTGTAGGTGATGTTGATGCCCGCGGCAGAGGCTGCGCGCAACGCAAGCAGGCCGGAATGGGTGTAGGTGCCGTCGCCGAGATTCTGGAAAATGTGCTTCTCGGTGGTGAAGGGCGACTGGCCGATCCAGTTCACGCCCTCGGCGCCCATATGCGAGATCAGATCGGTGCGGCGGGTCGGCATGCTCAGGGCCATGCCGTGGCAGCCGATGCCGGCCATGGCGCGGCTTCCCTCGGGCACGCGCGTCGAGGAGTTGTGCGGGCAGCCCGAGCAGAAGAACGGTGTGCGCGCGAGCTTGATCTGCGTGCTTGATGTGACGGGACTGTCGAAGGCTTCGAGGCGGGCGAGGCGCTGCTCCAGCACCGGGCTGTGATGCCCGAGCTTGCGCAAGCGCGCCACCAGTGCGCCCGCGACAATTGTCGGCGTCAGCTCGCCTTCGCTCGGCAGCAGCGGCGCGCCGCGCTCGTCACGCTTGCCGGTGACGGTCGGGCGCCTGGAGGCATCGATATTGTAGAGGATGCGCATCAGCTGGTCTTCGATGAAGCCGCGCTTCTCCTCGACCACGAGCACATCCTGAAGGCCTTCCGCGAAACGCTTGGCGCCGCTTTCCTCCAGCGGCCAGGTCAGTGCGACCTTGTAGATGCGCAGGCCCAGGTCCTGCGCGTCCTTGTCGGTGATGCCCAAATCAGCCAGCGCCTGGCGCAGATCGAGATAGGCCTTGCCGGTCGCGACAATGCCGAGCCGCGCGGGCTTTGAATCGAGCACGATGCGGTCGAGCTGGTTGGCGCGCGCAAAGGCCTGCACCGCGGCCATCTTCGGGCCGAACAGACGTCGTTCGGCGTCCAGCGGCGGATCGGGCCAGCGGATGTTGAGGCCACCGGGCGGCATCTCGAAATCATCGGGAAGCTTGATCTGGATGCGCGCGGGATCGCTATAGATCGAGGCCGAACTCTCGACGGTCTCGCTGATCGCCTTGAAGCCGACCCAGCAGCCGGAGAAGCGCGACAGCGCAAAACCATAGAGGCCGAGGTCGAGATAATCCTGGAGCGTCGCCGGATTGATCACGGGGATCAGCGCCGCCGCGAACACCTGCTCGCTCTGATGCGCCAGCGTCGAGGACTGGCAGCCATGGTCGTCGCCGGCAAGCGCGAGCACGCCGCCATTGAGCGACGTGCCGGCTGCGTTGGCATGTTTGAGCGCGTCGACCGAGCGGTCGACGCCGGGGCCCTTGCCGTACCAGATGCCGAATACGCCATCGACCTTGGCGCCGGGGAAAAGGCCAACCTGCTGGCTGCCCCAGACGGCGGTCGCCGCCAGGTCCTCGTTCAGGCCGGGGACGAAGGCGATGTCGTGCTGCTGAAGGTGCGACTTCGCGCGCCACAGCGCGTGGTCGTACATGCCGAGCGGGGAACCGCGATAGCCCGAGATGAAGCCGCCGGTGTTGAGGCCCTGAAGCCGGTCGCGTTCGCGCTGCAACATGGGCAACCGAACCAGTGCCTGCGTGCCGGAGAGGAAGATCCGCTTCGATTCGAGCCGGTATTTGTCGTCCAGCTCGACCTGCATCAGCGTCATTTCAGGAGTCCTCGTCTCTCGTTCGGCGTGGGGTTTGCGCTGCGGGAGGGATAGCGGCGGCGCGACGCGAATTGTGACAGTCAAGAGCATGGGCCGGCGAAGTCAATACGGCTAGCCGCATCCGTGGCGCTCCTGCTAGTCATGGCTGCCTGTGGAGGACACCATGGCTGCAAACGCATTCGACACCGAGATGACAGAGACGCCCGAGGCGCTGACCGGGCCGTGGCGCCAGCCGCGCCAGATGCTGCACGCGCAAGTCTACGACGCCCATGCCTCGATCCACGACGATGCCACCGCGCAGAAGCTCGGCTTCAAGGGCGGCACCATCGAAGGCCCGACGCATTTCAGCCAGTTCGCCCCGCTCGGCGCGCGGCTGTGGGGGCAGGCCTGGTTCGAGAGCGGTTGCCTATCCGCGCATTACCGCAATGCCTGCTTCGAAGGCGAGGAGGTGCAGGCGATGCTGTCGAAGCCGCTGCCCGGCACGAGCCAATGCCAGATCCAGATGGTCAAGCGCGACGGCACCGAGGTGCTGCGCGGCACGGCCTCGGTCGGCGAACCGCACGCGGCGACCGCGCTCGAGGCGCGCCTCACCGAGCTCAAGCCGCTCGCCGATCCCGTGATCCTGCGCGATGTGAAGGTGGCGCAGACCAGCAAACGACAGACGGTGCGGATGGCGTTCGACCAGAACATGGGCGACCTCTATCCGTTCTCTCTCCGGCAGAAGCTCGCCGTCATCACCGAGAACTCGCCATATTATTCAGGCGCCGACAATCCGTGGGGGAAGGCCATCATCCCGATGGAGATGTTGAGCGTACTCTTCCAGTACCGTTCCAAGGACGATCCGCTGCCGGCGAAGGGGCCGGCGGTCGGCCTGTTCGCGGACCAGGAGATCAGGCTGATCAAGGGGCCGCTCTTCGTCGATGAGGAATACGAAATCGAGCGTGAGGTTGTCGCGCTCTCCGGCAGCCGCCGCACCGAGAGCGCCTGGATGAAGACGCGCGTGTTCGGCAAGACGGGCGCGGTGGTGGCCACCATGCTGCTCAACATGGCGACGCTGAAGGATTCGTATGCGCCGTATGAGATGGAGTATCGGCAGCTGTACGGCGCGGGGCGGTAGAGGCAAGGCGTTGCCACATACACGCCTCGTCATTCCGGGGCGCGCGTAGCGCGAGCCCGGAACCCATTTCACCTCACGTACTGCCGCCCGATGGATTCCGGGCTCGACGCTTCGCGTCGCCCCGGAATGACGGCGAGTGAGTCCGTCGCCACCCGCTCATCCTTTAAGCAGATGCACGTCGTAAAGCCGTCGCACAGGGAATAAGCAGCCGTCAGCCGCTGACGTAACGTTCTGAGTGCGCAGCAAATTCTCTCGCGGCCTGTGCCCCACCGCTATTGTACACAATGGCACGGCGTTTGCAGAACTCCTGGCAAAGAGAGTTCTCGCGGGGGCCTTGAGTCATGTTGAACTCGACCAAGCCGACACCGGGCGTCATCAGCGCCGAGCCCGAGCCGATCAGGCTCGACTGGCCTGCCACCGCGCTTCTCATCATCGACATGCAGCGGGATTTCATGGAGCCGGGCGGCTTCGGCGAAACGCTTGGCAACGATGTCAGCCAACTGGCGCGCGCGGTGAAGCCGATCGGCGCGGTGCTGAAGGCGGCGCGTGACACCGGCATGCTGGTGATCCACACCCGCGAGGGGCATTTGCCCGATCTGTCCGACGCGCCACCCGCAAAAGTCGAGCGCGGCGCGCCGTCCTTGCGCATCGGCGATCCCGGCCCGATGGGGCGCATTCTCATTCGCGGCGAGGCCGGCCACGACATCATTCCCGAACTTTATCCGCTCGACAGCGAAGTCGTGATCGACAAACCCGGCAAGGGTGCGTTCTACGCCACCGAGCTCACGGATGTGCTGGAGAAATACGGCATCGAGAACTTGCTGGTCTGCGGCGTCACAACGGAAGTGTGCGTCAACACCACGGTGCGAGAGGCCAATGACCGTGGCTATCGCTGCGTCGTGATCTCCGACGGCTGCGCATCCTACTTCCCGGAATTTCACGAGATGGGCCTGAAGATGATCAAGGCCCAGGGCGGCATCTTCGGCTGGGTCGCGGACTCAGCCGCAGTCTTGGAGGCAATGAAGACTTCGACCACACAGGGGTAGCATCATGAGCACATTGACGGGGACGGCCGGCAAATCTGATCTGAGCAAGTCCGAGTTCAAGCCGGCACTATGGACATCGGGCGACTGGAACGCGTTCTTCGGCTTCGGCACCAACATCCTCGTCAACATGCTGGTGCTCACGGGCCTGCTGCGCTTCGTCCTGAAGATGCCTGATAGTCTCGTGTTCGGCCGCATCCTGCCCGCCCTCGGGCTGATGATGTGTCTCTCCACCTTCTACTACGCGTATCTCGCCTATCGGCTGGCGCAGAAGACGGGCCGCAACGATGTCTGCGCACTGCCCTCGGGCGTCAGCGTACCGCACATGTTCATCGTCACCTTCGTGATCATGCTGCCGATCACGATCAAGACCGGTGACCCGCTCAAGGGCTGGTCGGCTGGCCTCGTCTGGGTGTTCTTCCAGAGCTTTATCCTGATGATCGGCGGCTTCATCGCACCGTTCATCCGCAAGATCACGCCGCGCGCGGCGCTGCTCGGCACGCTCGCAGGCGTCTCCGTCACCTTCATCTCGATGCGTCCGGCGTTAGAGATGTACATGACGCCGCAGATTGGTCTCGTCTGCTTCGCCATCATCCTGGTGAGCTGGTTTGGCGGCGTGAAATACTGGCGCGGCATTCCTGCCGGTCTTGTCGCGATCGCGGTCGGCATGGTCATCGCCTGGGGCTCGAACCTGTTCGGGCTCGGTCTCGGTGGGCTGAGCGTCAAGGGCGTTGGCGACGCTTTCGCGAACTTCGGCTTCTCGGTGCCGATCCCGGCGGTGGGCTACGTCTTCTCGGGCTTCGAGTTCCTCGGCATCATCCTGGTTACCGCCATTCCCTTCGGCATCTACGATCTCGTCGAGGCCATGGACAATGTCGAGAGCGCGGAAGCGGCCGGCGACGAATATCCGACCACGCGGGTGCTCACCGCCGACGGCGTTGTCAGCCTGATCGGCTGCCTGATGGGCAACCCCTTCATCAACGCCGTCTATATCGGTCATCCCGGCTGGAAGGCGATGGGCGGCCGCATCGGCTATTCGGCTGCGACCGGCATCATGGTGGTGGTGCTGGCCTGGTTCGGCATCATCTCGGTGCTGCTGGCGCTGGTGCCTGTCGTCGCGATCTCGCCGATCCTGCTCTATATCGGCATGCTGATCGGCGCGCAGGCGTTCCAGACCACGCCGGTCAAGCACGCGCCCGCGATCGTGTTGGCGCTGACCCCGCATCTTGCCGCCTGGGCCAAGCTCCAGATCGACACCATGCTGGGCTCGACCATGAATGCGGCGGCGACGGTCGGCGGTATGGCTGCCGACAAAGCCGACGCGGTCAAGGCCGCGGCGATCGCAGCACTTCCGCAGCAGGGCGTATTCTATCACGGCCTGGAGGTGATGGGCGGCGGCTCCATCCTCGGCGGCCTCATCCTCGGTGCGATCGGTGTCTTCATCATCGAGCGCGACTTCGAGAAGGCCTCGGCCTTCGCGCTGGTTGGTGCCGTGCTCACTTACTTCGGCTTCATGCATGGCGAAGCCGTTGGCATCGGCGGCGGCTTCGGCGTCACGCCCGCGGTGGCGTTCGCCTACGCGGTGATGGCGGCGGGACTGTTCGCGGCCAGCAGGCTCGGCGCCACCGAGCGCTACGCCGCCCATCCGGAGATGCACGCCGCGCCGGCGGAGTAGGCATCGGCCAGTATTGGTCGCCGCCGGGTGACACCATGTCGCCCGGCTGCGTTTTTTCAGGCGACGCCCAGATCGGACAGGATATCGGCCCCGGCACGAACCTCGTGACTGGATCCCCGGAAATCCTCGCCAACGGGCTCGCAGGCGCCACCCAGATGCCGTGCAAAGAACGCCTCGGCAATTGCGAGATAGGAGAGCTGGTTCGGCGGCCTCTGGAATCCGTGCCCCTCATCGGGATAGACGATGTAGGTCACGGGAATGCCTTTCGCCTGCATGGCCGCCGCGATGGTGTCGCTTTCCGCGATCTTGCAGCGAACGTCGTTGGCGCCATGAAAGATCAGCATGGGCTTCTTGATGTTGTCGACCTTGTTGATCGGTGAACGTTCGGCGAGCAGCTTGCGGCCTTCCTCGGTGCGGGGATCGCCGTAGCTGCGATACATGAATTCCGCAAAGCCGGCCCAATAGGGTGGCATCGACTCCAGCAGGGTTTGCAGGTTGGAGATGCCGACGACCGGCACGGAACAGCAGAAGACGTCCGGCGTGAAGGTTGCGCCGACGAACGAGGCCAGGCCGCCGTAGGACAGGCCGAAAATCGCGACTTTGTCCTTTTGCGCGATGCCTTCGGCGATCGCCCAATCGACCATGTCGATGAGATCGTCGTGCATCTTTCGCGCATGCTCTTTCTCGCTCGCCGCGACAAATGCCTTGCCGAAGCCCGTCGATCCCCGATAGTTGACCGAAAGCACGGCGTAGCCGCGATCGGCCAGCCATTGGTGATCCCTGCGATAGCCGTAGATATCCCGTCCCCACGGACCGCCGTGGACGATGAGGACCATCGGCAGCGGCAGAGGCGGGCGATCGCCATCGATGTCGGCGGGCAGCGTGAGGTACGAGACGAGGGGCAGGCCGTCGCGCGATTTGCCTTGCACTTCCTGCATCGAAGCGAGGCGGTAGGGCTTCAGCTCGGGGCGCGCCGAAAACAGCTCGGTGATGGTCTGCTTGTCGCGGTCAAGGAGATGATATGTGATGGGTTGATCCGGCGCGTGGCTCGCCACGATCCATCGGCGGCCATCGTCGCTTTGGCTCTCAACATAAAACGCGTGGTCGCGTAGTCGCGCCTTGATCAGATCAAGCTCGGCCGCAATCGCAGGCGTCAAAGCCGTCCATTCCTGCCGACCGGGATCGATGCAGACCGCTTCGGGTTCGAGTGTCCGGGTGTTGAATATGGCTCCCGTCACATCGGCGCGGTCGCTTGCGAACAAGATACGTTCGTCACCCGTCGACCAGTTGATGCTTAGCAGGGCCGACTTGTCGTGCGTGACGCTCGAAGTCATATGGAGGTAGTTGCCCTCCGCGTCGAAATTCCAGGGCCGGGTGCTGATGTAGGCCTCGTATGAGGTATCGCGCCAATGCGTGACCTCGCCGTCGTCAATACGCCAGAGCCGTGTGCCTCCGTCAGGCGCGTTGCTGTGCGCGTAGCGCGGCTTCAACTGCCAGTCGAGCCCGACGTAATGGAACTCCTGGCGATTTTCCCAAACCAGGCTGCGTTCGCCGGTTGCGAGGTCGAGCACGTAGACATCGTGCCAGCGCGGGTCGCGATCGTTGAGGCTGACTGCAATTTTGTCAGGAACCATGTGCGACCAGTGCGTCGGCATCGCTCGGACATTGGCAAAGGGCGTGAGATCCCGGAGCTCTGAACTGCGGGGATCGACGACGAACAGGCGCAGATTCTCATCGCCGTTCTCGTCGTTGAGAAACATGATGTAGCGGCCGTCCGGGCTCCAACTCTGCCAGTTGATTGGTCGGCCCGTGGTGCGTGTTACGGGCTGGCCCGCCGCAATGCTGTCGACCGGAGAAACCCAGACGTTCAGAACGTCATCGACAGGGGCGAGCCAGGACAGCCATTGCCCATCTGGTGACAACTTGGTGCCGACGTAGGTCGGATTGCCAAACAGTTTTCGGCGCGGAATCAGAGGGCGAGCTGACATGTGGCGTCTCGTACGCAGGCGCGACTTCCATCACGCATCGTAGTGCTACGGCATGTAGCATATACACGCGAAAACCTTGCGTCAACTCCAAGTAGAGCGCGTGCTCGTGGCGCGGGAAGCGCGCAAGAGTGCGCTCCCCAGAGGATTGAGATTGGCGCAGCTACCCGCCCTTGACGGCGCCCGCCGTGAGCCCCGCCACGATCTGCCGCTGGGCGAACACTGTGAGCAGCAGCACCGGGAGGGTGACGATCAGCGCGGCGGCGGCGAGCGGGCCCCAGCTCAACTGGTCGAACGAGATCATGTTGTAGACGGCGACGGGCAGGGTGCGTGTCTCGCGTCCGGCCAGCACGATGCCGAACACAAAATTGTTCCACGAGAAGATCACGGCGAGGATGAAGGCGACCGCGATTCCGGGCTTGGCGATCGGCAGGGCGACATGGCGAAAGACCTGCCAGCGCGTGGCGCCGTCAATGAGGGCGGCTTCCTCCAGCTCCAGCGGCGTGGTCTCGAAATAGCCGATCATGATCCAGATCACGATCGGCACCGTCACGACGAGATGGATGATGATCTGCGGCACCAGCGTACCGAGCAATCCCAGCCACTGGAACAGCAGGAACAGCGGGATCAAATAGGACAGGCCGGGCGTGATGCGCGCGATCAGGATCACGATCGCGGATTTGTGCGCGGCCATGCGCGCGATGCCGTAGCCGGCGGGAACGCCGACGAGCAGGGCCAGCGCGGTCGCGCTGCCGGTGACGATCAGGCTGTTGACGAAATAGGTCAGGAAGCGGTTGGAAGCGAGCACGTCGGCATAGTTCTTCCAGGCGATGCGATCGGGGATGAACACCGGCGGGTAGGCGGCATTGTCGACCTCGAACTTGAGCGACAGCGACGCCATCCAGAGGAAGAACAGGATCGCCGGCGACACGATGACGAACACCGAGAGCCACAGACCGATCCTGCCAATGACCTGACGTAGGTTGATTTGACTCTGGTTCATGCGCCGCTCGCGAATTCGGTCCACAGCATGCGCTGGCGGGCATAGAGCATCACGGCCGCGAGGGCGACGATGAGGAGGAAGAACACCACCGCAATCGCCGAGCCGTAGCCGAGGTCGTAATAGGTGAAGGCGACGCTGTAGAGATAGATGTTGATGGTCTCCGACGCCGAGCCCGGTCCTCCCTGCGTGATCGCGAAGATGATGTCGAAACTCTTCACGGCGTCGATCATGCGGATCATGCCGGCGATGAACAGGAACGGCATGATCAGCGGCAGCGTGATGAAGCGGAACACCTGCCAGAAGCTGGCGCCGTCGATCTGCGCGCTTTCATAGGGCTCGGTCGGGATGGCGGCGAGGCCGCCGAGCACGATCAGCATGACCAGCGGCGTCCATTGCCAGGTCTCGACCAGCACCAGCGAGGGAATGACGGTTGCAGGATGGAAGACCCAGAGCTGTGCGGGGATCCCGACCAGCGACAAGAGGTAGTTCAGCACGCCGAGCTGCGGGTGGAACATCATGGTCCAGACCAGCGCGATCGCGACGGGGGTCGCCATCATCGGCATGATGAAGATACCGCGCAGAAAGCCGCGGCCAGCGAATTTCTGGTGAAACACGACGGCCGCGAACGTGCCGAGGATCAGCGGCAGCAGCACCGATAGCAAAGTGTAGACCATGGTGTGGCCCACCGCCTCAATGAAGCGCGGATCGCTCGTCAGCCGCAGATAGTTGGAAAACCCGACGAAGGTGGTCGGTGAGCCGACCTTCCACTCGTTCAGGCTCATCCAGATGGTGAAGACCCAAGGGAAGATGATGATCGCGAGCACGACGACCAGCGCCGGCACCACGAACGGCCAGTAGGATGGCGGCCGCAACGCCTTCTCCGGCGCGGCATCAGACTGTGCCGCGGCCGGAGTCGATTGTGTCAACGCACTCACGCTTTTTCGCTGCGCTCCAGGATCGGCCGGTACTGATCGTGAGCCTTCTTCAACTCGGTCGCGGGATCGGCGCCCGATAGTGTCGAGGTGAGGGCCGCGCCGACGAGATCGCGGAATTCGGCGACCGGGATCACAACGGGAAGGCCGAGCTTGCTGATCTTGGCGGAATCGATCACCGACTGCAGCCACTCCTTGGGCATCTTCACGCCGTTCTGGACCTCGGGATCGCCGAGGATCGAGTTGCGGAACGGCACGCCGCCGCCGGCCTGCAACAGCCGTGCGCCCTGCTGCTTCGAGACCGCCCACTGGCAGAGCAGATAGGCGGCTTCCTTGTTTTTGCTCGCCGCGGCAATGCCGATGCCGTCGCCATAGGTGGCCGAATATTGTCCCTTCGGTCCGGCCGGCACGACGGTGTAGCCGACCTTGCCGACGACGCGCGAGGCGGCGGGGTCCTCCAGCGGCGGCGCCCAGCCGACGCCGTCGATCCACATCGCCGAACGTCCTTGCGTGAACGAGGCCATCGACTCCATCCAGTTGAAGCCGGCGACGCCTGGCGGGGCGACCTTCGTCAGCAGCGTCTGATAGAGCTTTGTCGCCGCGACCGCCTCAGGGCCGTCCGTGAGGATGTTGCCCTTGGCGTCGAGGAATTCGCCGCCATAGTTGAGGAAGAAATTGGTCCACAACGTCATGTTGGCGTTGCGCAGGCCCCGTCCGACGAAGCCGTAGGTCCCTTCCTTGGTGTCGGTCAGTTTTTCGGCGGCCGCGACCATCTCGTCGAGGGTCTTGGGGACGGCGACGCCCTTCTTCTGGAACAGCTCCTTGTTGCAGTAGAGGATGAAGTAATCGACCGACCAGGGCAGCGACAGCATCTGGCCCTTGTCGTTCTTGGCGTATTGCAGACCGGCGGCCGAGAAATCGCTCTCGACGAGATCGGGCGCCGTCAGCGTCGGATCCTTCATGAAGGGCGTCATGTCGGCGAGCCAGCCGCCCTTCTCGAACTGCCGCTTCTGCACGTGATAGCTGAGATGGACGACGTCGAAGCTCGGCCGGCCCGAGGTCAGCTCGATCACCACTTTCTGGCGCTGCTGCTGCTCCGGGATCTGTTCGGATTCCACCTGGATGCCGGTGAGCTCGGTGAACTCCTTGATGTTTTTTTGCAGGTTGTCGCCGCGCGGACCCTTGGCGAGGATCACCTCCAGCTTGGTCCCGGCGTATTTCTTCCAGTTGACCTCGGCGCGTGCCGGTAGTCCGGTCAGGCTGAGCGCGCCAGCCGCGGCGGTCCCCGTCAACAGCGTGCGGCGCGAGATGTTATGGTTGGCCACGTCGAATCCCTCCCTCTGATTCATTTTCTTTGGGAGGGATACTAACGGCCGTGCCACGCCTGCCTAGTCCTAATCTGGGGACTCAGGGACGCACGGCAGGCGTCTCCATCGGCAGGCCGCGCCCCCGCGACATCAGGTAGAGTTCAAGCGCGACCAGCTCGGGCGCGCCGTAATCATAGGCCTGGGCGCGTACGCCGGTCATGCAACTGCGCAACCTTCGCTCGATCGACCCCAGCGTCTGCCACTCCAGGCGGTAGAGCGGATAGCCGGTCGGCTGCGCTTGCGTGATCGGCGCGCCCGCAAGACGCTTGTCGAAATTGTCGTCGTGGCAATTGGTGCAGGCGAGGTTGAGCTGGCCCTCGCGCCGCATGAAGAGGTCGCGGCCCTGCGCCACGAAAGGTTTCAGCTCCGGATCATCGCCGGCCGTGATCGCGACGCCGCGGGACTGGTGGGCGACGAAGGCGGACAGCGCCAGGAGGTCGCGGCTCTCGTAGGGCAGCGCCGGCGCCTGCTGATGATTGGCACGGCAGAGGTTGATGCGCTGGTCGAGGGTGACGGGGCGCGCCAGCGCCTTGTCGAAGGCCGGATAGCGCGCCGCGACGCCCTTCATGCTGGTCGTTGCATCGCCGTGGCAGTCCGCACAGGCCTTGTCGGCGCTGCCGGCCTTCTTCGCCCAGAGCGCCTCGCCGTCGAGCACGAAAAGCATGCCCGGATTGGACGTGTCGTCATCCTGCATCGCGCGCGTGTCCGGCCCCATGAACGAATAGCCGGAGCGGCGCGCGTCCGGCGGAATTTCGCCGGCGAGCAGGGCAGGGGCCGCGGCCAACAATGTTGCCGCCGCTATCGCGCGCCAAAAGATCATTCGACCGTGATCGAGGCCGATGCGGTCGACGAATAGCCGTTGTCGCCGATCCATTCGAATTCGAACTTGCCGCTCTCCTTCGCGACCGTGAAAAAGGTGAGATATGGGTTGGCCGCGATCGCCGGAAACAGGTCGGCGCGGAAAACTTCGGTGCCATTGTAGCGGCACGTAAAACTCGTGATGATGTCGCGCGGCACCAGCGCGCCGTCCGCGGTGTGGCGGAAGCCGGTCTCCATGATGTGCGAGGTCAGCGTGCGGATCTCGATGACATCGCCGCGTTTGGCTTTTGCCGGAACGTTGATGAGCGCGGCCATCAGTTCATCTCCTCGGTACAGGCGGCTAGCGTCACGACGATGTCGGCGGCGACCTGCCAGAACGTGTCATCGGACAGGCGTGCGATTGCCACCACCTTCTGGGTGTCGGCGAGCCGGATTCGGGTCGAGACCTGGGCGCGGCCGGAGGAGGGGTTGAGATAGAAATTGCCGATGTTCGGCTGCGGGTTCTTCTCGTTGAAGACGTGGATGCTCTTGACGTAATCGGTCGCGGTCATCGGGCTTGCGACGCTCACCGTCATCGGCACCGTGTTGCCGTTCTCGACCAGCGGCGGAACGTCGAGCTTGATCTTGCCGGTGCGAATCTGGGCTTCGCCGACGACGTTGCGGATCGCGGTGTTGAGCATCGCCGGTGTCGCTTCCAGCGGTCGCAGCGTGACGATCGGAATCGTCCCGGCGACCGTCGCGCCGCCTGCAATACTCAGGAATTGTCGTCGCGTGGTTGGCATGAAGCTAGTTCCGAAGCGTTACAAGAAAGGCCACGATGTCTTCGATCTCCGCGGCGGATAATATCGGCTTGCCGGCAAAATTGCGCCCGACCCGGACCAGCCCGTCGTTGCGATAATAGGACGGCATGATGGTCTGCGGGTTGTAGCGCGATGCATCGACCAGCCGCAGCCGCAACTGGCCCGCCGACCACCAGTTCCCGGTGCCGGTGAGATCGGGCGCGAGGTCACCCTGGAACCGCGCCTCCGGGAACGGGCCGGAATGGCAGAGGATGCAGGTCGTGGTGCGCGCCACCACCAGCGCGCGTCCACGCGCGGCATCGGCTGGTGAGCCCGTGAGCGGCTCCGGGATGGTGTCACCGATGATTTTGTAGCGCACGAGCTCGTCGGCTCTTGCGCCGCAAGCCAAGGCAACGCCGGCGGCGATCAGCGCTGCGATATGAAGGAATGCTCTAGCCAAAGGTGTCCGCCGTGATGGTTTGAAACCAGCGCTCGGCTTCAGCCGCCTCGCGGGCGCGGAGCTCGCGTGGTGCATCGACCGGGCTGGTCGCGCCGCCTTCGACCTCGGCAAAGATGTCACCCCTGGGCTGGTAGTTGCCGGCGAGCGAGAAGCCGTAGCCGGGCGCGGCGGTTGTATAGCAGACGCCGGTCAGCCGCGGCGTCTCCGGCGCGCGGCCCACGAACAGGTTGACGATGGCGGCGGCGCAGGCCTTGCCCTGTGCGCTCGCGGCCGAGGCCGATTTGGGAATGCCGCCGCCGAGGCAGGCATCGCCGATGACATGGATGTTCGGGACGAGCTTCGACTCGAAGGTCACGGGATCGATCGGGCACCAGCCGGTCGCATCCGCCGCGCCCGCGATCTCGGCGATGCGGCCGGCGCGTTGCGGCGGGATGACGTTGGCGACATCAGGCGTGTAGTTGCCGAACTCGGTGATGATGGTCCTTGTCGAAGGATCGACCGAGGTGACGCGACCGCCCTGCGACAGCGCGATGCGCTCGATCATGTCGCCATAGAGCTCCTTCCACGCCTTCTCGAACAGCCGCTGCTGCGAAAAACTGTCCTTGGCATCGAGGACCAGCACCTTCGAGCGCGGCTTCTTCGTCTTCAGGTAATGCGCGATCAGGCTGGCGCGTTCGTAGGGCGCCGGCGGGCAGCGCGAGGGATTGGCCGGGATCGCGATGGCGACCGTGCCGCCGTCCGCCATTGCCTCCAGCTGCCTGCGCAGCAGCAGCGTCTGCGCGCCGGCCTTCCAGGCGTGCGGCATTTTTTCGGATGCCGCTTCGTCATAGCCGGGCAGGGCCTCGAAATGGAAGTCGATGCCAGGGGAGAGCACGAGACGGTCATAGGGCAGTGCGACGCCGTCGGTCGTCACGACGCTGCGCCGCTGCGGCTCGATTGTGGTGACGGCCTCGCCGATCACGGTGATGCCCTCGGCGGCGAGCTTGTCATAGTCAAACTGCTGCGCGTCGATCTCACGCAGGCCCGCAATCACCTCGTTGCTGAAGGGGCAGGAGGTGAAGACCGCGTTCGGCTCGATCAGGATGATTTGCAGGTTTTCCTGCGCGCGTTTCAGCGCGCGGGCGCAGGCCGCGCCGCCAAACCCGCCGCCGACCACGACGATACGTGCTGCCGATTGCGCACGCGGGACCGATGGCCGCGCCAGCGTTGCGGCGGCCGCGGTGATGCCGAGCACGGCATTCCGCCGTGTCACCGGGCGCGTGGTCATCAGGATCATCCAGGCAAAAATGCCGCGGCGGCCGTTGCAGCCGCCGCGGCGTTTCTCAGGCGAAGGTGATGTTCTGGTCGCGCAGCGGCACCGAGCGGATGCGCTTGCCCGTCGCCGCGAAATAGGCGTTGAGCACCGCCGGCGCCGCGACGCCGATGGTCGGCTCGCCGACGCCGCCCCAGAACCCGCCGCTCGGCACCATCACCGATTCCACCTTCGGCATCTCGTTGATGCGCATCGAGTTGTAGGTGTCGAAGTTGGTTTGCTCGATCTTGCCGTCCTTGACGGTGCAGCCGCCGTAGAACAGCGCGGAGAGGCCATAGACGAAGGAGCCGGCGATCTGCCGCTCCACCTGCGCTGGATTGACGACGTAGCCGGGATCGGTGGAGGCGACGATGCGATGCACCTTGATCTTGTTGCCGTCGGTCACCGAGATTTCGGCGGCGCCGGCGACATAGCTGCCATAGCCCATGACCTGCGCGATGCCGCGATAGACGCCCTGCGGTGCCGGCTTGTCCCAGCCGATCTTCTCGGCCACGGCATTGAGCACCGCCAGATGCTTGGGATGGTTGCCCATCAGCTTGCGGCGGAATTCGAGCGGGTCCTGACCTGCGGCCTGGGCCAGCTCGTCCATGAAGCATTCCATGTAGATCGCGTTGTGATTGACGTTCACGCCGCGCCAGAAGCCGGGTGGAACGTGCGGGTTGCGCATCGCATGCTCGATCAGGAGGTTCGGCACCGAATAGCCGAACGCGGCTTCGCCGGACTGGGCGACGCCCTGGAATGCGGCCGGATCCATGCCGTTCTGCAGCGCTTCGGGGCGCAGCGAGAACAGGATTGACTGCCCGGACAGGCGGTAGTGCAGCGCGACCAGATTGTTGTTGGCGTCGAACGCGCCGGTCATCTTGCACTGGGTGATCGGGTGATACCTGCCGTGCGCCATGTCCTCTTCGCGCGACCACAACAGCTTGATCGGCACGCCCGGCATCTGCTTGGCGATCATGACCGCCTGACGGACGTAGTCGGTCTGGCCGCGCCGGCCGAAGCCGCCGCCGGGCATCACCTTGTACATGTCGCACTTCTCCGCCGGCAGGCCGGAGGCCTCCAGCACCGCCGCGAAGACGGCTTCGCCGTTCTGCGTGCCGCACCAGACCTCGCATTTGTCGGCCGTGTAGAGCGCGGTGGCGTTCATCGGCTCCATCGTGGCGTGGTTCTGGTAGGGGTAGTTGTAGACGGCTTCGACCTTCTTCGCTGCGCCGGCAATCGCGGCTTTGACGTCGCCGTTCTTGTTGCCGACATAGGCCGGCTGCGCGTCGTCGAGGCCCTCAGCCAGCCACTTCGCGATCGACTCGCTGGAGACCTTGGCATTCTCGCCCTCGTCCCAGACGATCGGCAGCGCTTCCAGCGCGGTCTTGGCGTGCCACCAGGTGTCGGCAACGACCGCAACCGCGGTATCGCCGACCTTGACGACCTTCTTGACGCCTTTCATGCCGGTGATCTTGGCTTCGTCATAGCTCTTCAGCTTGCCGCCAAACACCGGGCAGTCCTTGATTGCGGCGTTCAGCATGCCCGGCAGCTTGACGTCGATACCGTAGGTCATCGTGCCGGTGGTCTTGTCGGCGGTGTCGAGCCGCAGCAGGCCCTTGCCTGCGATGGTCCAGTCCTTGGGATCCTTGAGCTTGACGTCGGCCGGCGGCGTCAGCTTGGCGGCAGCTTCGGCGACCTTGCCGTAAGTTGTCGTCTTGCCCGACGCCTTGTGGGTGACGACCCCCTTGGCGACGGTGCATTCGGAGGCCGGCACCTTCCACTCATTCGCGGCGGCCTCGATCAGCATCACGCGCGCGGTGGCGCCGCCCTTGCGGACATAGTCTTGCGAGCTGCGGATGCCGCGGCTGCCGCCGGTCGAGAAATCACCCCAGACGCGCTTACGGGCGACGCTCTGGCCGGGGGTCGGATATTCGGTCGTGACCTTCGACCAGTCGCATTCGAGTTCCTCGGCGACCAGCTGGGCGAGGCCGGTGAGCGAGCCCTGGCCCATCTCGGAGCGGGCGATGCGGATCACGACGGTGTCATCGGGCCTGACCACGACCCAGGCGTTGACTTCCGGCGAGCCGTCGGCCGCGCGGACCACGGCGGGGCCGCCGAAGGGGAGATCGAGCCCGATGGCGAGGCCGGTGCCGACAGCGGCGGTGCCGATGACGAAGGCGCGACGGTTCATCTTGGGAGAAACATGCTTGTTCATGGGGCGGCTCCTCAGGCGCTGGCGATCGTGTGGATCGCTTCGCGCACCTGCTGGAAGGTGCCGCAGCGGCAGATATTGGTGATGGCCTCGTCGATATCGGCGTCGGTCGGCTTCGGCTTTTCGGCGAGGAGTGCGGCCACCGCCATGATCATGCCGCTCTGGCAATAGCCACATTGCGGAACGTCCTTGGCGATCCAGGCTGCCTGCACCTTGTGCAGCGTGTCGCCGGACGCGAGCCCCTCGATCGTGGTGATCTTCTTGCCTTCGGCCTCGCTGACCGAAATCCCGCAGGAACGGATGGCGACGCCGTCCATGTGAACGGTGCAGGCGCCGCATTGCGCAATGCCGCAGCCATATTTGGTGCCGGTCAGGCCGGCATTCTCACGGATCGCCCAGAGCAGCGGCGTATCCGGCTCGACGTCGAGCGTGAAGGTTTTTCCGTTGATTGTTAGGTTTGCCATCGCAAGTCCCCTGATTGGCCCAATCCACCGATCGGACTCAGGGAACAATGTGTCTGGCAAATTGGAACTGTTCAAATCAATAGTCCGAGGGGTGGCCAACAGCGAGGCTGGCATGCGCGGGGAAGAATGTCGGGAGCGCGGTGTTGCCGCCGAAATCGCCGTCCAAGCGGCCGGATGAGCCTCTCCCGGCGCCAAGAGGTGGCTCGGAACGACGCCCGGCGCGTTCCGGGCAGTTCCCATTGCGGCGACAGTTTGTCCTTTTTACCGGGGTGCAAGACGAACGCGCTCTGGTACACTGGGACGAAGCAAAAAGGGATTCCATGAACGTACCGCAGCGCTGCAACGTATTGATGCTCTATCCGCTGTTCTTGGCGGAGTCGTTCTGGAGCTTTGGCGAATCCTGCGAGCTGATGGGTGTGAAGCGACCCGCGGCCCCCCTCGGCCTGATCACGGTGGCCGCGATGCTGCCGAAGGACTGGACGGTCCGGCTGATCGACTGCAACACCCAGCCCCTTGGTGACGAGGATCTCACCTGGGCCGACGTCGTGTTCACCGGCGGCATGCTGCCGCAGCAGGCCGATACGCTGCGCCTGATCGAACTCTGCCGCGCCGCCGGCAAGCCGGTGGTCGTCGGCGGACCCGATCCCACCTCCAGCCCGCACATCTACGAGAAGGCCGACTTCCGGGTGCTCGGCGAGGCCGAGAGCGTCATCGACGAGTTCATCGCGGCCTGGGAAAGCGGGGCCCGCTCCGGCGTCTTCACTGCGCCGAAATTCCAGGCCGACGTGACAAAGACGCCGGTGCCACGCTTCGATCTCCTGAAGTTCGAGGACTATCTCTACCTCGGTGTGCAGTATTCGCGCGGCTGTCCGTTCACCTGCGAGTTCTGCGACATCATCGAGCTCTACGGCCGTGTGCCGCGCACCAAGACGGTCGAGCAGATGTTCGTCGAGCTCGAGACGCTCTACCGGATGGGCTACCGCGGCCATCTCGACTTCGTCGACGACAATTTCATCGGCAACAAGAAGTCGCTGCGGCAGTTCCTGCCCCAGCTCGCCGAATGGCAGCGCGCGCACGGCTATCCCTTCGAATTGTCCACCGAGGCCTCGGTCAACCTGGCCGACGATCCCGAGCTATTGGAGCTGATGGGCGCGGCCAATTTCTTCGGCATCTTCGTTGGCATCGAAAGTCCGGACCCTGCAACGCTGGTCGCAATGCGGAAGAAGCAGAACACGCGGCGCAACATCGCCGAGAGCATCCACAAGATCTATGCCGCCGGCATGCTCGTCACCGCGGGTTTCATCGTCGGCTTCGACACCGAGAAGGTCTCGATGGCGGAAGCGATGATCGATTTCATCGAGGAGGCCGCGATTCCCGTCGCCATGGTCGGCCTGCTCTATGCGTTGCCGAACACGCAGCTCACGCGCCGACTCGAGCGTGAAGGCCGGCTGCATCCGGGCCACGATCTGGCGCCGACCATCGGCGCCGATCAGTGCACGGACGGCATCAACTTCGATCCGGTCCGCCCGTTGCGCGACATCCTGACGGACTACAAGCGGGTGCTGGAGCACATCTACAGCCCCGCCGCCTACGCAGGACGCGTCGACCGCCTGATGACGCTGCTCGACCGATCCAGGCAGCGCCCCGAGCTCGCCGAGGGCGACATCCGCTCGCGGGTCGGGGCGATGGAGACGGTGCACCGCGTTGTCACCGCCCTTCCCGAAGCGCGCGGGCCGCTGTGGCAGACCTTCATGAACTGCGCCAAGCGCGACACGTCATCGGCACGGATCGCGGTGCAGATGATTGCCGCCTATGCGCATCTCGGGCCGTTCTCGCGCAAGGTCATCGAAGCCATCGACGGGCGCCTCGCTGCGCTCGATGACGAGACAGTCATCCCGACCGCTGCGACGCTCGACACCACCGCAGCCCGGCACCTGGCCTGAAGGCTTACTTCACCGCCAGCCGCAGGAAGCTCATCACGCTGCCGAGCGCGGCGAAGCCGGCGCCGAGCCCCAGAGCGACGGTCGCGCCATCGTGACCGGCCAGCGCAAAGCACAGCGCCGCGAGTGCGGCTCCCGTCGTTTGCCCTGTCAGCCGCGCGGTGGCGACGATGCCGGAGGCGCTGCCGCTGCGGTGCGGCGGCGCGCTCGACATCACGGCCTTCATGTTCGGCGCCTGGAAGAAGCCGAACCCCATGCCGCAGATCACCATCCGCCAGATGATGTCGGGGATGGCAGGATTGGACGGAAGCATCGCGAGCAATGCCATGCCGAGGCCGAGCAGCACGAGCCCGATGCCGCCGAGCAGGCCGACCGCATGCCGGTCGGACAGGCGCCCCGCGATCGGCGCCATGATGCCGACCACCAGCGGCCAGGGCGTCATGAAGAAGCCGGTCTCGACCTGCGAACGCCCGAGCACGTCCTCGAAATAGAACGGCAGCGAGACGAAGGCGAGGCCCTGCACGGCGAACGAGCACACCGCGGTCGCCGCCGACAGCGCGAACATCGGCCGGCTGAACAGGTCGATCGGCAGCATCGGCGCGGGATGGTCGGCATGCCGGCGCGTCAGGATGAAGCCGAGTGCGAGGGCCGTGATCAGCTCGATTCCCACGACGACAGGCGACAGATTGTGCGCGGCGCTGCCGATGCCCGTGATGAACAGGCCGAGGCAGGCGGACGCAAGGACCGCGCCGAGAAAATCAAAGCCGTGATCGGCGCGCGGCGTCTTCGGCAGCATTGCAAAGCCGATCCCGATCGCGACGAGGCCGAAGGGAATGTTGACAGCGAACAGCCACGGCCACGGGCCGACTGCGAGGATGGCAGAGGCGATCGATGGACCGAAGGTGAAGGCGGTTGCGACCACGAGCGCATTGTGGCCAAAACCGCGGCCGAGCATCCGGCCTGGATAGACGAAGCGCACCAGCGCCGTATTGACGCTCATGATGCCGCTGGCCCCCAGGCCCTGCAGCGTGCGCGCGACCAGCAGGCTGTCCAGCGACCACGCCACCGCACAGAACAGCGAGGCGATGGTGAACAGGATCAGGCCGCCGAGATAGATGCGCTGGTGCCCGACGATCTCGCCGAGCGCACCGAGCGGCAGCAAAGTGGCCACCAGCGCGATCTGGTAGACGTTGACCACCCAGACCGATTGCTCCGGCGTGACGTGCAAATCGGCGGCAATGGCTGGCAGCGCGATATTCGCGATCGCGGTGTCGAGGGAGGCCATCGCCAGCGCGGTGAAGATGGCGGCGATCGCCCAGCGCCGCTGCGTGGCCGGAAGTCCGTCGGCAATGGGATGGTCGGGCTCGCGCGCGGCGGCAGGTAACGTGATTGTCATTGCCTGGCGCGTTGCTCCGGCGGCGTGGTGAAAGGGGACTTTTGGCATGTACTACGCCGAAGGCCGCTTCCACAGGCATATGCTTGCATGCTGTGTATGCGCGAAGGTCAGGCGATGCGGCCGGCGGCTAGCGTATGATCGTGCGAACTGCTGCAATCTTGGGGGATCACCATGCAAATCGTCGTTCTGCCCGGTGACGGCATCGGACCGGAGATCACGACCGCGACATCGGGCGTGCTGCGCGCGGCCTCCGAGCGATTCCAGCTCAATCTGCGCCTCGAGGAGCACGCGGTCGGGCATGCGAGCCTGAAGCTATCAGGCACGACGGTGCGCCCCGAACTGCTCGACATCGTCCGCGCCGCCGACGGCCTGATCCTGGGCCCGACCGCAACCTTCGACTTCAAGGACGAGACCCATGGCGAGATCAACCCGTCCAGGCACTTTCGCAAGAGCCTCGACCTCTACGCCAATGTCCGGCCAGCGCGCACCTATGCGGGGCGGCCCGGCCGGCTCGGCGAGTTCGACCTCGTCGTCGTGCGCGAGAACACCGAAGGGTTTTACGCCGACCGCAACATGGAGCAGGGCAATGGCGAGATGCTGGTCACGCCTGACGTCGTGATCTCGTTGCGCCGGATCACGCGCCTTTGCTGCGAGCGCATCGCACACGCCGCCTGCCGCCTGGCAATGAAGCGGCGAAGACATCTGACCATCGTGCACAAGGCCAATGTGCTCAAGATCGGCGACGGCATGTTCCTCGACATCTGCCGCGCGGCGGCGAAGGGCTATCCCGGCCTCGAAGTCGACGACATCCTGGTCGACGCCATGATGGCGCATGTCGTGCGCAACCCCGATCGCTTCGACGTCATCGTCGCCACCAACATGTTCGGCGACATCCTGTCCGATCTCACGGCCGAGCTCTCCGGCAGCCTCGGCCTCGGCGGCTCGCTCAATGTCGGCGACCGCTATGCGATGGCGCAGGCTGCACACGGCTCGGCGCCTGACATCGCGGGGCAGGACGTCGCCAATCCGGTCTCGCTGATCCTGTCGACCGCGTTGCTGCTGGCCTGGCATGGCGAGAAGACCGGCGCCGTCCGCTATGAGGAAGCCGCGCGTGCGATCGAAGCCGCGGTGGCGAAGGCGATCGGCGAGGGCAGGGCGACGCGCGACGTCGGCGGCAAGCTCGGCACGATCGCGGCAGGTGCTGCGATCGCGGAGATCTTGCAGGCGGAGTGAGCCATCGTCGCGGATGCCTGCGATTTTTTTGGGGGCCAACACAAAACTCGAAAAACAACCCCATGCACAGTAGAAGGCTCCTTGATCGATAAGGGATTTTCGGAGCGCGTCGCGACGACCTTCGTGACGGTGGTCACGTTGACCCGTCTGGCAAAACACTGGCATGATGCTATCGTGCCAGCGGTCGGGGACAAGGGCGCATTCTCATCATGCGCGACGTCCGCTTCCTGACGTCCAGTGGCCCGTCTCCTCTGGCCCGCTTGAGCCAGATCAAGACTCACCCCGCGGCGCCGCCGGACCTTTCCATCAACGCATCCATGGAAAGGGCGGCCCATATGACAACCCTGCTCAGGGAAATCCGGGATACACCTCTGCTCTGGATGCTGGTCTTCGTGCCCATCGTGCTGGTGGCGGAGGCGGTCGCCCCGCATTCCCACACGCTGCTGTTCGTGCTCGCCGTGCTTGCGATCGTGCCGCTGGCGGCGCTGCTCAGCCACGCCACCGAAGCGGTCGCCGCCAGAACCGGCGATGCCGTGGGTGGACTGCTCAACGCAACGCTCGGCAATCTGACGGAGCTGATCATCGCCATCACGGCGCTGCGGGCAGGCGAGTACATGCTGGTGAAGGCCTCGATTGCCGGCGCGATCGTCACCAACGCGACATTCATGCTCGGCGCCTGCCTGCTGCTCGGCGGCCTGCGCTATCATGTGCAGGAGTACAATCGTGCCGGCGCGCGGCTGTCGTCCGGCCTGTTGCTGATGGCAACGGTCGCCCTGCTGGCGCCATCGGCGGTCGCCGACCTCGAGCATCTGCCGCAGGACGGAGGCGTCATTCACAAGCTTAGCGTCGGCATTTCAGTCCTGCTGATCGCGGCTTACGCGCTTGGCCTGTGGTTCTCGCTCGGGACGCACAAGGAATTGTTCGCAAGCGCCGATCACGGCGAGCAGGAGGAAGCGCACTGGCCGATCGGGCTAGCCGTTGGAACCCTGCTGGCCGTCACCGTGCTGGTGGCGCTGGTGAGCGAGATCTTCGTGGAATCGGTGCAGAAGGCGGCGGAAACCTTCGGCATGAGTCCGGCTTTCGTCGGGTTCATCATCGTTTCGCTGGTTGGCGCCGCTGCCGAATTTGCAGTTGCCCTTGCCGCTGCGCGCAAGGACCGCCTCGACATGGTCGTCAGCATTGCGCTCGGCAGCGCCTCCCAGATCGCGCTGTTCGTTGCACCCGCGCTCGTGCTGCTCAGCTATGTCGTGGGACCGACGCCAATGAACCTTCAGTTCTGGCCTGGCGCCGTCACCATGGTGATGATCGCAACAGTCACGGCGACCTTCATCACCACCAGTGGACGCTCGGCATGGTTCGTCGGCGCCCTGATGATCTTCATCTACGCGGTGTTCGCGCTGACGCTGTATGTCGTCCCGCCGGCGGGCGAGGGATGAGGTGCACTCGCCCGCCGGCACAGGGGTGAATTGGCTCATCGGAGAATGGCGGCCCGTGGCGAGCCATCCTCCGAAGCGGCGAATACGTTTCCCGCTAGTAGGCCCAGTAGGCGCCGGTGGGCGGGCAATTGTCGCCGCCATAGCCATAGCCGTAGTTGCCGCCGCCGTAACCGTAATACGATGCGGCCGGGTAGCCGTAGCCATAGGCGGGATAACCGCCAGAGTAGCCACCGTAGTACCCGCCATAGCCGCCGTAATAGGCGCTCCGCGCGATTGCGCCGCCGACGACCGCGCCGGCGACCACACCGTAACCGAGGCCGCGATAGCCGTAGCCGCGATAACCCCAGCCGCCGCGGTAGCCCCAGCCGACGCCGCGATAGCCGTAGCCGCCGCCGCGCCAGCCGCCGACCCAGCGCACTTCGGTGGTGGTCTGATCGACCATCGATTTCATCGTCGAAAGATGCGTCGGGATCGGCCCGGCCTGAGCGATTGTGCCTGATAGCAGGGCGCCGGCTCCGGCGAGAACGAAGGTACGCAGGGAATTCGAGGATGTCATGATCGATCATCTCCTTGGCTTACGGGCGGCGCTTTCTGCGCGGCCGTACCCATTCCGGGATGGCAATGCCGCGGCGGGTTTGATCCAGATCAAGCGTCGACGGCGTATCCGGCCTGGACCTCGACGGGATCAATGTGCGATGCCGTCGGTAAGCACGCGCAGGCTCGTGGCGGGCGACTACTTCAAGTCGACCGTATCTTCCGCGATGATTTCTTCGTCGAATCCGGTCGTCCGCAACACGCGTACCGCGGCACGTTTGGCGCCGGCGAACTGATTGCGATCGACGTCCACCTCGGGGGTGGGGCGACTCACAGCGATCGTGTCCCACGTCGACTTGTTGTCCGGCTTGACCTGGACCGAGTAGGTCACGCCGGCGACGGGCTGCAAACCGCCGAGCTGGTCGATCCTCAATGGTCGCCGGCTGGCTGCCGCAGCCCCGGCGAGCTCAAGTCCGAAGGTGGCGCCTGCGGTCGGCCCGGGAGGTGCCGCCCCGGCCTCGTACCGGCTGATCTCCTTCCCCTTGAGCTGGAGGCTTACCGACTTCATGCCGCTCACCCGCGGAAGGTCCGCCTGAATCAGACCGACTTCGTTCGGCCGGTCGGGTTCAGCAGATGACCGGCGGATCACGACTGGCTCACGGTAGACTTCCTTGCCGGTGCCGTCGTAAGCCACGAGTTCCACATCCTTGTCGGTGGCGGCGTCCGACGCGATGGTGGAGACCGACGGGTTCACATACATGATCTTGCCGTCACCAGCGGCCTTGTTGATGGTGGCGACGACGTGAACGAATGATCCGGTCTTGATTTCGGTCTTCATCGGATCCTCCTAGGCGACCGGCGGACCGAGGGCGTCCTCTTCCAAAAGCCGGGTCATTATCGCCTGGTAAGTGTACGCCGATAGCCACTGGTTGTCTGCATAGGTCATCACGTCGTGATATGTGAGCCCCGGCAACGCAGCGGCCGGCAAGCCGAGTTCGTGATCCCCGGTGTCGACACCGACATATTTGTTATCCGGCTTGCTGATACAGCCGTTCTCATAAGGGAATGTCGGATCGCTCGCGTCCTGCGCGGCGGGGGGAAATCCCGGATGAAACCGGCCGAACGTATGTCCGAGTTCGTGAGCACCGTACCAGTCGGCGTATGACGCGTCGCGATCGCCGGCAAAGCCGTTCGGCACGCCCGCGGGTCCGGAAGCGACGGTGTCCGGCTGGGGCGTGCCCGGAATGGCGAACGCCTTTCCTCGCATGAAGTTGTTGGACGCGTTATCGTCGACGAGACCGTAATAGTGCGTGCGCGGGTCGACGCCGCTGCTCACCTCGCGGCTTCGCAGCGCGGCGATCTGGGCATTGGCGAGATCGACCGTCGAGTCGTCGAACGGCGCGGCAAAATCCGCGTCCACCACCATGTGGGACCATTCGAGCGCGGCGACAGGATAGGCGCGGTTGAGAAACGACCTGAGATACGAAAAGTGGACCGCCGCGGGGGTGACGGTCGTCGTGCCGGCCTTGTATCGAAGACCGATCACCCGGATGCGCAGCGGCGGCGCCGCCGTGAATGTGACGGGCGCGATGTTGAACGCCGCCGCCGGAAGGTCGCCGCCTCCGGGCTGAAAGATGCGGCTGATGCGCAAGCTGAGTGTGCCCGCGCCGATGGCCGCGGCCGGCAGGCGGAAGTTCAGGCTCTTGTCGATGTCTTCCCGCTGCTCGCGGAGACTGAAGGGCGAGCCCGGGTCCACCCGAAGCGAGTTGAGGGCCGGGACGAACGTGTCGCCTCCGCCGCTCCGGCTCCACGCAATTTCCGCGGTGATCTGACCGGGCTGCGACACCGAAGTCGGTTCAAGATAGAGGCGAACGAGCGTCGCCTTATCGGCGACCAGCGGCACCGAATTCGTCACGTCCTGAACGCACTGGACGATCTCGACGCCGCGCACCTGCACGCCGGTCTGCGGCTGAGCAAGGCCGAGCGGGCGGCGCTTGCGAGGTTTGAGTCTGGGAACGCCCGAGCCGCGATGCACGCACATCATGCACATGGTGTTGTTCCGGCTTTGATGACCCGTAACGCGAGCTTCGCTTTGTCGCGTGGACTTTAGGTCTACATTGATACTATACTACTCGCTATAATTGAACAAAGCCAACCCTTCGGATCGGTCATTTGGACGCAGCGCGGTTGACATAGCCTGTTGTCGGAGCCGGTCGCGAAAGGCCCCCGCACAGCAAGTTCTGCGGCGAATTATTTGCGCGGAGGACGTTCGATGCTGCATCGCTTTCAGTCGCGTGGGCTCGGCGCGGCAGCTGCTCCGCAGAGCACCGCGCCACCACGTTCGGAGTTCGAGCCGATCGAGGACATCCGCCCCTCGTTCATCGACAAATTCCAGAGGCGGCGGATCGAGGCCGGCGAGAAGTCCGCCGCCCTGAGGCGCAGCCTGAACGGACAGCCGATCGACGAGCCGGAGCATCCGCGCTGATGGTCTCGCGGCAGGTCTCGTGCGACGCCTCCGTTTTTGGACAATCCCTTTTGATATCGAGGTCAGACGATGATCGATCCAAACGCAATTGCAGCGTTGAAAGTCTATCCGCCCATCGGCGTCGCCCGCGTTGGCAACGCGCAAGGCGCCGACGACTACGTCATCGGCCCCGAGACGATCGGCGGTGCGCCGAGCTTGCCCGGCACGACGCCGGAGCAGCCGGCTCGCTTTGTCGGGGACTTTCGCACCGCGAACGGCGAGATCAAGCGGCAAGCCGCACGCTTCCGCATCTACGCCCACATGAAGGACGGCAGCGTGCAGGAGGTGACCGCTGCATCCGCGAAGATCGAGTGGCGCGTCTGCATCGCAAACCTCAAGGCCGGCTGGTACGAGTTCAACCAGGCAATGGACCTCGGCCCGCTGAGCCAGAGCGCGTTGCAGCGAAATCGCGAGCTGGTTTTGCCAGACGCCAGGTGGAAGCTCGACATCACGCCAACCCCGCGAAGCATCGCGGGGCAGGGGGCTGGCCCGATCAGGCTGGACGATGGCGCGTTCTGGGCTTCGCCGGTCTATCTCGGCGAGCTTCGTACCGATGACGAGGGGCGGCTGATCTTCCTCGGCGGCAATGGAGTTTCGCGGCCTTTCCGCAAAGGGACCCGGCCCCTGACTTTCGCCAACAATCCAGGTTGGCACGATGACGTCAGCGACGGGCCGGTGCGGGCGCAAGTGATATTTGCGGGGCATGCACCGATCGATGCGGAGCCCGGCTATGTCTGCGTTACGCCGCCGAATTACGCGCCGGGGCTGTTCGGTCTCGTCACGATGGACGACGTGGTGCGGGAGGTGTTCTACGACAAGAGCTGGATTCCACGACCGGTCAAGACCTCGTTCGTCAACGACGTGCAACCGATCTTTCAGCGCCTGACCGGACTGCAATGGGTCAACCACGGGCTCTTCGTCGTTCATGGCTTTGGCTCGCCGCTCGACGCGCAGAATGCGCAAGTCCTCGCCAAGCTCAACGACGCGTCTGCTGCGAATGCGGCGTGGCGCACGGCCGTGCTGGCGTTGTTTCGCGATCCAGGCGCGGGCGGCGCACTGATCGAAGATCAGATAGCGCAGGTGTTCGGCGATGCGGTCGACCAATTCTTCGAAGGTCCGCCGAAGCCCTCGAATTCGCTGCTTGCCGTGACGAAGACCCAGTACGCGCATCTCAAGCGCTGGGCTGCTGGAACATTCGACGCCGACGGGCCGTCGCACCAGCCGGCGCAGCCGCACGACTTCTCTGCCCTGGCTCCCGAGGTCCAGGTCATGCATCTCGAGCGCGCATCCTTGCACGATTGTCTCGGCGGCCCATTCCATCCCGCGATGGAGATGACATGGGTGATGCGGATTCCGCTGATGTGGGCATCGGCGTATCGGCTGAAGGTCCTGGCCGGCGAGCAACCAGCGCGGCAGGACTTCGGGGGCACTCTCACGCCGGCGGTCTGCACCGGCGCGAACGGCCCACACGACGGTGTTGCCGCCGGCTGCCTCACCCGTTTCCTCGGCGTGCCCTGGCAGACCGATCATACCTCGTGCAATTCGGCGGCCGACTACTTCCCGTCGACGTTCCTGTCGATGCCGACGTTCTGGGGACCGCGTGCCCCGGATCAGGTTCTGGCAGACGGAAACTATCTGCGTGCGGCCRCCATCGCGCCTCTCGGCCAGGCGACGCAACAGCAGACCTTCAAGCACCTGATGAACCGGGTCGACTGGTTGCGCGACATCCGCGGCAACGATTACTATGACCGCCTGTCGAACATGATTGCGGAATGGTCCGAGCTCGGCATGGTGTTGCCGGTGAAGAACGCGCCTGCAGCTCTGCCGGTGCAGGATCTGCGGGTCGAGCAGGGACGCCGCGACAACAACGGGCCGATCGATGTCACGGCCGATCCGAAGTACCACGCGGTCGAAGACATGGAGAGCCTTTTCTTGCCGCAGACGACAGCAGGCCTGGCGCAGCGGCGCGGCGCACGCAAGACGGCTCCACCGCCGAAGCGGACCTATCGCCCGGGCGAGATCTGACCTTGGACGTGCTGCGCACCGACTGTCTCGTGGTCGGCGCCGGGCCTGCCGGCTTGACCGCCGCACGCCTGCTGGCCCTTAGGGGCCGCACGGTTATTGTCGCAGATTCCGGCGTCACGCCGACGACGCGGCTTGAGCTCCTTGCCCCGGCCTCGCTCGTCACTGTCGCGGCGGTAGGACTTGAACATCTGCTCGACGATCCGGCGATCGCCCGAGCCTGTCTCGGGATTCGGCGAACACACCGTTCGGGCGCGTCGGACTACGAGGACTTTCTGCGTCATCCCAGCCGCGTCGGCTATGTGGTCGATCGCGTCCGTTTCGACGAGCGCCTTCGCGACGAGGCTGTCGCTGTCGGGGTTACGTTTTGCGGGCTGCGCGCAATCGGCGTCACGCCGGACCGCGGCGTTATCTGTCGTGCGAGTGATAGCGCTCGGGCGAAGCTCGTCCTTGCGGAGATCGTTGTCGATGCAACGGGGCGCGCCGCCGCGATTGCGCGGCGCCGGGGCGCGCGCGTGGCCGCCCGGGATCGCATGGTCGCCGAACTGGTCGAGGATGCGGCTGACGGCGCGACGGCCGGTTCCGCATCGTGGCTCGAATACAGCAGCGATGGACCGACCTGGTCTTACCGCATCAGTGGGCCGCGAGGGCGTGTGCAGACTTGGCGCATTCGCAGATCCGGCACACCGGCTGGAGATGCGCTGCTCAGCGTGGACGCGTCGGCTTGCCTCCTCTCGGAGGCCGCGGGCGAAGGTTGGATTGCAGTGGGCGATGCGGCGATGGCGTTCGATCCGATTGCCTCTCAGGGGCTGTTCAACGCATTGTCGTCCGCTTTGGTCGCGACGGGTGCGCTGTTGTCGGCTGATCGGCTGAGCCCGACCTCGGCGCGATTGTATTCCGACGCGGTCGCCACAACATTCCTTCACTGCGAAGCAGGCCGTATCAGCGTCTATGGCACCATGCCTCCGGCGCCGCAGTCATGGGCCGATCCGGCAAAAACGATCGCGCAATGAAGCATGATTTCGCAGGCCGATCGGGCTCCGAAGCCCGCTCCACGCTTTTCGGGATGATCCTCTAACCCTGCAGCCGGGGAACGAGACGTGTCGCGTTCTGATGGCCGATCGCATCGAGATCGTCTGTCGAGAGGCCAAGCTTCTGCAACTGCGCGAACTGGCCAAGGCTGAAGTACGGATAGTCGCTGCCATAGGTGATCTGCGAGGCGGGCACGAGCTTGAGCAGCGCGGCCATGGACGGCGCGAAAGTCGCATTCGCGGTGTCGTAGTGAAGCCGGCGTAGTTCGCCTTCGATTCCGTCCGGCGCAAACTCCTTCAGGTCGGGCCGCGCCCCATAGAATGAATTGATGCGCCCGGCCATCATCGGTATCGTGCCGCCGGCGTGCGAGAATAGCCATCTGATGTCGCGGTGGCGGGCGAATGCGCCGCTGAGCAGAAGGCTCGTCACGGTCCGTGTGGTGTCGTGCGGGACTTCGATCACCGCCGGGAACGTGCCGACACTGAGCGCGCTACAGCAACTCGCGACCAGCGGATGCACATAAACGACCGCCTTGCGACGGTTCAGCTCCTCGAACACCGGCCTGTAAGCGGCATTGCCGAGCCATTTGTCGCCGTAGCTGCTTTGCAGCCCGATCCCGTCCGCCTTCAGCGTGTCGAACGCATATTCGATCTCCCTGAGCGTGGCATCGACGTCCTGCATCGACAAGGTCGCGAACAGGCCGAAATGGCCCGGATGGTCGCGCATCATGTCCGCCGCGTACTCGTTGCAGGCGCGCGCGAGCCGGCCGGCTTCCGCCGGCCCGAGGTCGAACCACACGCCTGGCGTGGAGGCGACCGACAGGATGCCTGTGCGTATGCCATTGCGGTCCATGTCCTCGACGAGCTTCTCGCGGGTCCAGGCCACCTGGCCGGGAAAGTGCGGCTGCTTGCGTGCGTCTTCGTAGCCAAGCCAGAGCTTTTGATACTCAGGCGGATAGAAATGAAGGTGAGTATCGATCAGCGCCGGCCCGGCCTGTCCGTGTACCGCAACGGCGGGGATGGCCGAGGCAAGGCCAAGCGCACCGACGCCAGCGAGGAAGCCGCGGCGCGACGAGGGCGGGCCGTAGCAGGTGGGGCAGGCGTGATGCCCTCGAGATTTTTGATCCCATTTGTTCATGTTGCACGTCTCCCGTGACGAACTGGCAAAGCCAAGGCCTGTGGTGCTTCTATCGGCAGAACGTTTCGTCCCTCCGCTGTCTGTGGTGCGGCCGCAGCGGGGCAATGATTGTTGGGGATTGGAATACGCCGATTTTTCGTCGCCGAACGATGCCTCGCGTCACGCCTGTGCATCGCCGCCGCAACTTTGTGTGAACGCCTCTCCAATTCTCCCGCGAGATGCTCCCTGATGTCGCGAGGTTGACCCGTCGGGCGAAACACTGGCAAAATGCGATGGCGGCGAAGATTTGCGATGACCGCAATCACTTTCAGTGAGTGGATCGATGAAGTCTGACAGGGATGGCATCAACCTCGCGGCCAAGCCAAGCGGAACGGGTTGCGCGGAATGCTCGGCTGCTGGCGGATGGTGGTTTCATCTTCGCAGATGTGTCGAATGCGGTCACATCGGCTGCTGTGATACGTCACCCAATCAGCATGCAACGAAGCATAACGCGGCGACGGGTCACCCGATCATCACGAGCTTCGAGCCGGGCGAACGGTGGTTTTACGACTATCGCACGGGACAGCCCTTCGCGGGCCCGAAGCTGCAAGGCCCGCACGCGCATCCGTTGGACCAGCCGGTGCCCGGGCCGGACGGCGCGGTGCCTCCGGACTGGCAATCGCTGCTGCATGAATAGGTCGCAGCCTCTGGCAACTGGTCCATAGCCGACGAGCGCGTTTAGCAGCGGGGTTGCTTCCGGGCATCGCGCGTGAACTCACGGGCGGACGTCTTGCGCGAACTCTCGGCACCCGTGAATCCCCCATTGGAACCCTCACTGGTGTCCGTGGCGCCGGATCAGCGACATTGCAAATGCAACGCGATCCTCGCGAAGATGAAATTCTCACGCAACGTAGCATCGAGATATTGCCCTCCCGACGTTCTGCAGGAGCCTCATTGCGCGTGAGGACTACAGATCGTTTGCGTCGATCGCCGCCGCCTCAGCCGGGCCTTCGCGGATATCGAAAGGAGAAAGCCTGTGCAGCCTGCTCTCGACCATTCTGCTTCCACGCCATATTGTTCTATGCCTTCACCACCGACCGACATCGAGGTCACGAGAAGGGATGACGGCACCCTGATATTGCGATCGCGGATTATGCTCGCTGGAGTGAGCGGGACGATTTGCGCATACCTTCCCCACTGGGCTCAGGAAACGCCGGACCGCGTCTTTCTCGCGCAACGAACCCGCGACAATGCATGGCAGTCGATCAGCTATGGCGAATTCTGGTCTCGAGTGCGCTCGGTCGGGCAGGCGCTGATTGATCGGGGTGGCGCAGCGGGCGATACGCTGGCCATCCTGTCCGGCAATTCGATCGAGAATGCGGTGATCCAGTTCGCCGCGATGTCGATCGGTCTGCAGGTTGCGCCGATCTCGCCAAGCTACAGTCTTCTGCCAGGTGGCCTCAGCCGCATCGAAGACATCGCGAAGGTCCTCACGCCGAAGTTTGTGTTTGCCCAGAAGGCGGATCCCTTCGTGCAAGCCCGTGCCATTCCCGGCTTTGCGCAGGCCGAATGGATAACGGCGGAAGAGGCGGCGGATACCACGCCGCTGTCGGAGCTATCCGCCGCGACACCGGGTCACGCGTTTGAGGCGGCGTTCGCAGCACTCGGACCGGAGACCGTCGGCAGAATCCTGTTCACGTCGGGATCGACCGGCTCTCCCAAGGGAGTGATCAATACCCATCGCATGATGTCGAGCGTGCTGCAGATGGCCGCTCAGGTCACACCGGTCTCGCAGCCCCTGGTTCAGATCGAATGGCTGCCCTGGCATCATACCATGGGCTGCAACGTCATACTGAATGGGATTCTGAAGAACGGCGGCTCTCTCTATATCGACGATGGCCGACCGACGCCCGAAGCGTTTCATCGAACAATCGCCAATCTGCACGACGTTTCTCCGACGGCCTCATTCAATGTCCCAACCGGTTACGCGTTGTTATGCGCCGCGCTCGGCGAGGATCCAGACCTGAGGCGGAAGTTCTTCCATCGCATCGACAGAATGATTTTCGGGGGCGCGGCGATCCCGGCGTCCGTAATGGCAACGCTTCAGGAATATGCAATCGAAGTCCGCGGCGAGCGAGTTCCGATTTTGGCCGGATACGGTGCCACGGAAGCCGGGCCGACCATCTGCGTGTCTTATCGACCGTGCGAAGCGCCGGGAGAGATCGGCTTGCCGGCACCCGGCATCGAACTCAAGCTGGTTCCGGCGATGGACGGTTACGAGGCGCGGGTCCGTGGCCCGAACGTCATGCCCGGTTATCTCGGATTACCCGAATTGTCCGCAGCAGCATTCGACGAAGAGGGCTTCTATCGGGTAGGCGACGCGGTCTCGTTCATCGATCCCGCCGATCTCTGCCGCGGCCTGAGGTTTTCCGGGCGTCTCTCGGAGAATTTCAAAATGATGACAGGCACGTGGGTGCTCGTCGGCGAGCTGCGTGCCGCCATCCTGAACCGGATGGGCGGCGTGCTGCAGGATCTGGTCATCGGAGGCGAGGGCCGCGATTCTCTCGTCGCGCTGGTATGGCTCAATCCGGACCGTGCAAGGCGACATGCTAACGGCGCAACAGGCGCGGATTCCGGTGACACCCTTTCATTGGATTCCGGCGTTCGCGCATACGTCCATCGGGTCTTGACCGAGCATAACCTGGCGGCAGCGACCAACGCGCGGATATCGGCCGTTGCCATCCAGATCCAGCCGCTGTCGCTCGCGGCAGGCGAGACAACGGACAAGGGCTACATCAATCAGCGCGGGGTCCTGAAGAACCGTTCCGCCATTCTCGACAGTCTCTATAGCGGAGCAGCCTCGCCGCACATCATCCGGCTTGCCTCTCATCCACGCGCGTTGTCGACGGCAGGAAATGCAGTCACGTCGACTGATGCATGACCAGAGAGCCCGGCCGCCGACCGAGCGTGTTTCTTAAAGGGACCGCCTCTGCGTCATTGACGGCGGCGACGCCAGTAGATGTGGACGAGTGTGCGGCGAACGCCGCAACCCCAACGCGCCGCCGCGGCGATGCCGCAGCCGGCCCTGCCTTTCATTCAACCCGCGAAGCCCAAATTCTCACCATTGGCCTCGGCTTGCTCATTTCGGCAACTTGGAATATGTATAGACATGCGGTCTATCATCGCGGCCGCAACATCACGTCAGTCAACACCGAGGTCGGCCCCGATTTGATCCTGATGGACGAGCCGTTCGGCGCTCTCGATGCCCAGACCCGTATGGTGATGCAAAGCGATCTCCAGACGTTGTCGATGGAAGCCGGCGCCACCGCTAGGTCCAAAGTCAGAGCGCAAAATAGACGGTCATCGCTGTAACGATCAGGCCCAGCACAACGGCGAGCACCAGTTCTGTCTTGATGCCGCCGGCGGAATGAGATTGTGCATCGTCAATCATTCGGCCAGTCCTGATGAAGCGAAAGAGCGAAATCACGATGATTGCGATCCCGATCGCGATCAGCGCGAGGCCGTCATAGTGACTGAACGCTCCCGTGAAGCGATCGAATTGCAGTCGGGACCCGATCTCCGTCCTGTTGGCTTCAGCGATAGTTCGGACGAAGAGGTTGAATTTCTCGACGACAAAGCCAAACGCGATGATTGCGATGCCCGTCCTGACCCAGGCGAGAAAAGTCCGCTCGTTTGCCGCGTGGTCTGAGTATCTCTCAATCATCGAGACCTCTCTGGTTGCTGTCGATGGGGTTCGTCGCGCGCTATTCCCGCAGGAGCGGAGCGGCGGGGCGCACTGTATGCGAAGCCAGGGCAAGCCCTCAGAACTGATACCGCCGCAGCCCCCCATCCACCGGGATCACCGTGCCCGTGATGTACCTTGCCACCGGTGAGGCCAGAAACACCGCGAGCGCCGCGAGATCCTCCGGCTCGCCCCAATAGCCGACCGGGATCTCTTCCTCGGCAAAGCGCTCGCGATAATCCGGCGGATAGTTGCGGCGGATCTGCTCGCTCATGATGCGGCCGGGCGGGATGCAGTTGATGGTGATGCCGTGCTCGCCGATCTCGCGCGACAGGCCCTTGGCCCAGGCGTGCACGGCGGCCTTCGCGGCGAACGCAGCGTTGAGGCCTTCCGGCTCGGACTTGCCGGTGATGTTGACGATGCGGCCCCATTTGCGTTCGATCATCTGCGGCAGCAGCGCATGCGCGATGCGGCGGTAGCTGGTGAAGTTCAGCGCGATCGCCTCGTCCCATTTGCTGTCGGTCGCATCGACCGGCAGCGGGCGGCTGCCGCCGGCATTGTTGATGAGGATGTCGACATGGCCGAGCTCCTTTTGCGCAAAGGCCGCGATGTTCTCCGCGGCGTCCTTGGCCATCACGTCCTGCTCGAACGGCGTGATCAGGCCGGAGCCGACTTCCTTCACCAGCTCGGCAAGGAGATCAGTGCGCCGCGCCACGCCGACGAGGCGGACGCCTTCGGCAGCCAGGCCCTTGGCGATGGCGCGGCCGATGCCGATGCTCGCCCCTGTCACGACTGCGGTTTTCGATTTGAGCCCGAGGTCCATGGTCACACGCTCTCTTGTTTGCTTTTTGCTTCTTGTCGTTCGTTTCCTGCCCGTCCCGCGGGCTTCGCGAATTGCCTGAGCGGGACGAGCAGTGGTAACCAAGAGCCTCGACGAAGGAAACACGAAAAAGAAAAGGCGTTGAGCAATGGTCTGGGATCCGCAGCAATACCTGAAATTCTCCGGCCATCGGCTTCGGCCCGCCGTCGACCTGTTGATGCGGATTCCGGATTTCGCCCCGCGCGCGATCGCCGATCTCGGGGCAGGGGCCGGCAACGTGACAAAACTGATCAAGGAACGCTGGCCGGACGCGACCGTGACCGGTGTCGAGGGCTCGGCCGAGATGGTGGCCGCGGGCCGCAAGGCGGCGCCGGATGTGGAATGGTCGCACGAGGATCTCGGCCATTGGCGCCCCGCCAGGCAATACGATTTGATCTATTCCAATGCCGCACTGCACTGGCTGCCCAATCATGCGGCGCTGTTTCCGTCAGTCATGGCGAAGGTGACGCCCGGCGGCATGCTTGCGGTGCAGATGCCGCGCAACTTCCTCGCGCCATCGCATGTGCTGATCGGTGAGACGGCGCTGAACGGTCCGTGGCGGTCAAAGGTCGAGCATCTCGTCACCCCGCCGCCGGTCGAAGGGCCGGCCTTCTATCATGATCTGCTGGCGCCGCTTTCCCAGAACGTCGACATCTGGGAGACCGAGTATCTGCAGGTGCTCGAAGGCGACAACCCCGTGAAGGAATGGACCAAGGGGACCTGGCTGACGCGCTATCTCGACATCCTGCAGGGCGACGAGAAGGCCGCGTTCGAGGCCGCCTATGGCGAGCGGGTGGCGAAGGCCTATCCGAAGAATGCGGCGGGGCAGACGCTGTTTCCGTTCCGGCGTCTGTTCATGGTCGCCCAGCGCAAGAGCTGATCGCACTGCCGCAATGCGACATAAACCGTTCGCAACCCGGGACTGGAAGCAGGTCCCGGGTTGCGCGGACAACAGCCATCAAGCTAGCTTGCCTGCGGCAAATTGGGCTTAGGTCTAGTTGTTCGGGTGGTGGATTGCTGCCACTACTGGGCTGCAAACCGGGCTGCAAAACAAAAAGAACCCGGTTTTAGAGGTTGTTGGGAGGTTACTTCATGCGCAAGCTGCTTCTTGCGGTCGCCGCCGCAGCTATTCTTGTGACCCCAGCGGTGGCACAGGCCCAGAGCCCGATCGTCATCAAGTTCAGCCACGTCGTCGCCAACGACACCCCGAAGGGCAAGGGCGCGCTGAAGTTCAAGGAACTCGCCGAGAAGTACACCGACGGCAAGGTCAAGATCGAAGTCTATCCGAACTCCTCGCTCTACAAGGACAAGGAGGAGATCGAGGCGCTTCAGCTCGGTTCGGTGCAGATGCTGGCGCCTTCGACCGCGAAATTCGCGCCGCTCGGCATCAAGGAATTCGAGGCGCTCGATCTGCCCTGGCTGTTCAAGGACGACGAAACCTATTCCAACGCGATGAAGGGCACGATCGGCAAGTGGTTGTTCCAGAAGCTCGAAGCCAAGGGCATCACGGGGCTCGCCTATTGGGACAACGGTTTCCACATGGTGTCGTCGAACCGCGCGTTGATGAAGCCTGAGGATTTCAAGGGCCTGAAATTCCGCATCTCCGGATCGAAGATCGCCGACCAGTATTTCCGCCTGATGGGCTCGATCCCGCAGATCATGGCGTTCTCCGAAGTCTACCAGGCGCTGCAAACCGGCGTGGTCGACGGCTGCGAGAACACCGCGTCGAACTACCTGACCCAGAAGTTCTACGAGGTGCAGAAGGACATCACAGTGTCCTATCACGCGCATCTGCAATATGCGGTCATCGTCAACTCGAAATTCTGGTCCAGCCTGCCGCCCGACATCCGCACCCAGGTCGAGAAGGCGATGGTGGATGCAACCGAGTACACCAACCAGATCGCGCACCAGGAGAACGAGGACGCGCTGGCCGAGATCAAGAAGGCGGGCAAGACCAAGCTGCATTATCTGACTGACGCCGACCGCAAGGCGTGGCAGGAAGCAATGCGGCCGACTTATACATGGGCAAAGGGTCGGGTCGGGCAGGAGGTGCTCGATCTCGTCGCCAAGGAACTCGACGTCAAGATGAACTGACGCGTTTTCCGCAAGGACAATACGAACGGTCGGGAGTGTGCGCACTTCCGGCCGTTTCGCATCGATAGGGGGACTTTGATTTGCTTCGCGTGCTCAATCAGGCGCTCAACCATCTCGAAGAATGGCTGATCGCGACGCTCATCGCGGCTGCAACCGGCTTGATCTTCATCGCCGTGGTGCACCGTTACGGCGCAGGCGAATCGATCGTCCTCTCCAGATGGGCGGCTGCGCACGGGATGAGCTGGCTCGCGACGCTGTCGATGGCGGTGTTCACCTTCCTGTCCGAACTCGACCTGTCTTGGGCGCAGGAACTCTGCATCTACATGTTCATTTGGATGGCGAAGTTCGGCGCGGCCTATGGCGTGCGCACCGGCATCCATGTCGGCGTCGACCTGCTCGTCAACCGCCTGCCCGAACATTCGCGCAAGCACGTGATCCTGTTCTCGCTGCTGTGCGGCGCGCTGTTCACGGGCATGATCGCGGCCTTCGGCGCCTCCTTCGTCGCCGAGATGTTCAAGACCGGCCAGCAGTCCAATGACCTGGAAGCGCCGATGTGGTTCGTCTATCTGGCGATCCCGCTCGGCTCGGGCCTGATGTGCTTCCGCTTCCTCCAGGTCTCGTGGTCCTACTACTGGACCGGCCATCTGCCGCATCACGACGAGAGCCATGTCGAGGGCGTGGAGGCCGACGTCTCGCCGGCGCTGCATCCGCAGCCCGCCGGCGCGGCGACCAGGGCGGCCGCGCGAAAAGTGTCGCCGCTCGGCGTCATCCTGATCATGGCGCCGATCCTGATCTTCGCGATGTGTCTCGCCGAGAAGTTTGGCGTGGTGGTGCTGCCGCACTGGATGCGTGCCGCGACCGTGTTCGCGCTGCTGATCGCGCTGATGCTGACCGGCATCCCGGTCTCGATCGCGCTTGGCCTCACCGTGATGACGTTCCTGTTCACGCTGACCACGGTGCCGATCGAAGCGGTCTCGATGAAGCTCTTCACCGGCATCGAGGGGTTCGAGATCATGGCGATCCCGTTTTTCATCCTCGCCGGCAATTTCCTCACCCATGGTGGCGTCGCGCGCCGCATGATCAATTTCGCGACCTCGCTGATCGGCCACTGGCACGGCGGCCTCGGCCTCGCCGGCATCGTCGCCTGCGCGATGTTCGCGCTGGTGTGCGGCTCGAGCGTCGCGACCGTCGCCGCGATCGGCGCCATCGTGCTGCCGGAGATGGTGCGGCACGGCTATCCCATGCATTTCGGCGCCGGCATCATCACCGTTGCCGGCTCGCTCGGCATCCTGATGCTGCCCTCGATTCCGAAGATCGTCTATGCGGTCTCCACCAATACCTCGATCGGCGCGCTGTTCGTCGCGGGCCTGCTGCCGGGCATCATGCTGACGACGATGCTCTGCATCGTCACCTGGTGGCTCGCACGCAAGCGCGACTATCCACGCCTGCCGAAGGCGAGCTGGGGCGAGACCGTCCGCACCTTCCGCGAGAGCATCTGGGGATTGATGCTGGTCGTCATCATCATCGGCGGCATCTACAGCGGCCTGTTCACGGCCACCGAGGCGGCTGCGATGGCTGCGGTCTACTCCTTTATCATCGCGGTGTTCGTCTACAAGGCGATCAAGATCGTGGACGTGCCGCGGGTGTTGCTGCGCGCCGCCAACACCAGCGCGATGCTGCTCTACATCGTCACCAACGCGGTGCTGTTCTCCTTCGTGCTCTCCAACGAGAACCTGCCGGCGACCTTGGCCGACTGGATCGCGGCGCAGAACCTCGGCTGGGTCGGCTTCCTCTTGGTCGTCAACATCCTCCTGCTGCTCGCCGGCAATTTCATGGAGCCGAACTCGATCATCCTGATCATGGCGCCGATCCTGGCGCCGGCGGCCAAGAAGCTCGGCATCGACCTCGTGCATTTCGGCATCGTGATGGACGTCAACATGGAGGTCGGCCTCTGCCATCCGCCTGTCGGGTTAAATCTCTATGTCGCCTCGATGATAGCGCGCATGCGAATAACCGAGCTCGCGGTCGCCGTGTTGCCGTGGCTCATCACCATGCTCGGCTTCCTCGTCATCGTGACCTACTGGCCCGATTTGACGCTGTGGCTGCCGAGGGTGCTGGGGATGCACTAGCCGATCTCGACCAGACATGGCTAACGCGCGGTAAACCCGTCCGCTCAAATGCCATCGCAGCGCTGGGAACCCATTTTTACGGGTCTGCGGTAGAAGAATGCCAGCGGATGGGGCTGGCATGTTCTTCAACAGAATGGAATCCGGACGGGCGTCGATTTCGGACGCCGTCTATATGGAAGTCATCACGGGCCTTCACGGCACGACGATGCCCACCATTCTTGCGGCCGCCTGCCAGGCGATGGTCGGCGCGATCACGACCTATGAGACCGGCGACATCGTGACGGCTGGCCTGACGGTTGTCGGCGTCGTGGTGGCTGTCATCCGTCTGTTCGAGATCTTCGCCTTCCGTCGCCGCCTCGCATGTCCGCCGCAGCTCGGTCGGGCCGAGGCCGCGCGCTGGGAGCGGCGCTATGTTGCCGGCACCGTTGCAACGGCGTCCGTGCTCGGCGTTTTTGCCGCGCGCAGCATCGTGCTGGGTGACGCGCTCTGTTCCGTGATGGCGATCGGCATCGGCTTCGGCTTTGGCGCCGGCGTGGTGGCGCGGCTGGCGCTGCGTCCCGTCGCGGCGCTGCTCGATCTCGTCGCGATCGCCGCGCCTGCCGCGATCGTGACCTTCATGCAACCTGATCTGCGTCACGTCGGGCTCGGGCTCCTCATCCTGATGTATGTGGTCGCGAGCTTCGAGATGGTGCGGCTGAGCTTCAACGCCTCGATCAACCAGATCACGCTCAAGCGGCAGTTCGAGCAGCTGTCGCGCCTGGACCCGATGACCGGCGTGTCCAATCGTTCGGTGCTGGCCACGGACCTGCCGCAGATGCTGGCGGCCGGGATGATTGCCGTCCATACGCTCGATCTCGACCGCTTCAAGGAGGCGAACGACCGGTTCGGGCATCCCGTCGGTGACGCACTGCTGAAGCAGGTCGCCGGGCGGCTCAAGGCGCTTGCCGCGCAGGTTGACCTCGTGGTCCGGATGGGCGGCGACGAGTTCGTCCTGGTGCAGCGTGCGGCGGCTGATGCGGAAGCGATGGCACAGCGCATCGTGCAGTCGATCAGCATGCCCTACGATATCGACGGACAAATGATCGAGCTCGGCGTCAGCGTCGGCGTTGCCGTCGCGCCGGACGACGGGCGCACCGCGGAGGCGCTGTTGTCGCGCTCCGACAAGGCACTCTATCGGGCCAAGCAGGAACGCGGCGGCTATGTGCTGGCGCGGGATTTGCGGATGGCGGATAAGATCATTGCGTCAAGCCAGCCGATTGAAGGCGTGGCCGCATAGACGGTGGACCCTCTCCCCTTGTGGGAGAGGGTGGCTTCGCGAAGCGAAGCCGGGTGAGGGGTCTCTATCCCCACGAACGATCGCGCGAGCGGAGAGAACCCCTCATCCGGCGCTTCGCGCCACCTTCTCCCACAAGGGGAGAAGGGAAGAAGCAGCAGCGCACGTATCGTCTCCCTTGCCCACGCCAGCGATAGCAATCACCCGCGAGATGCGGTTAGATGCTCGCACAGGCCGGGAGGAAACAAGAATGACCAGCAACGAGCCGAAGGACGCAACGCCGTCCGTGATCGCGCAGCAAGCGGCGATGCTGAATGCGCTGCCGTTTTCCGACACGCGGGATTTCGACGATGCCGCGCGCGGCTTCCTTGGTACGATCGAGAATGCGGAGATCGCCAACCCGCAGGGGCGGACGGTGTGGAGCCTGAAGCCCTATGGCTTCCTCTCCAGCGAGACGGCGCCGCCGACCGTCAATCCGAGCTTGTGGCGACAGGCGCGGCTCAACATGCATCACGGCCTGTTCGAGGTGGTGCCCGGGGTCTACCAGGTGCGCGGGCTCGACATCGCCAACATGACGCTGATCGAGGGCGACAGCGGTGTCATCGTCGTGGACACGCTGACGTCGATCGAGGGCGCACGTGCCGCGCTCGATCTCTATTACAGGCATCGTGGCCAGAAGCCGGTGGCCGCCGTCATTTTCACCCACACCCATACCGACCATTGGGGCGGCGCGCGCGGCGTGCTGGAGGAGGACGCGCTGGCAACCGGCGCCGTGCCGATCATCGCGCCGAACCTGTTCATGGAGCATGCCGTCTCCGAGAACATCATCGCGGGGCCGGCGATGCTGCGGCGGGCACAATACCAGTTCGGGCCGTTCCTCGCCAAAGGCGTGCGGGGGCAGGTCGACAACGGGCTCGGCAAGTCGATGGCGGCGGGCGCCGTGGCGCTGCTGCGTCCGACCGACCTGATCATGGCGACCGGCGACACGCGCGTGATCGACGGCGTCGAATTCGAATTCCAGATGGCGCCGAACAGCGAAGCGCCGGCGGAGATGCACTTCTTCATCCCGCGCTACAAGCTGCTGAACCTCGCCGAGAACTGCACGCACAATTTCCACAATCTGCTGCCGTTCCGCGGTGCCGATGTGCGCGATGCACTGGCATGGTCGAAGTACCTCAACGAGGCCTTGCGGCTCTGGGACGGCAAGGCGGAGGCGATGTGCGGCCAGCATCACTGGCCGATGTGGGGGCGCGAGCGCATCGGCACGATGATCCGGCAGCAGCGCGATCTCTACAAGTTCGCGCATGACCAGACCATCCGCCTGATGAACCACGGCCTCACCGCAGCCGAGATCGCCGAGACGATCCAGTTGCCGAAGAGCCTGGAGGGCGCCTGGCACGGCCGCGGTTATTACGGCCATATCCGGCATAACGTGAAGGCGATCTACCAGAAGTATCTCGGCTGGTACGATGCCAACCCGGTCAATCTCGATCCGCTGCCGCCGGTGGAATCCGGCAAGAAGTATGTCGAGTACATGGGCGGCGCCGAGGCCATCCTCGCGCGCGCACGCAAGGACTTCGACAAAGGCGAGTTTCGCTTTGTCGCGCAGGCGCTCGGCCATCTCGTCTTCGCGGAGCCGGAGAATGAAGCGGCGCGTGCGTTGCTCGCGGATACGCTCGAGCAGCTCGGTTATGCCGCCGAGAGCTCGACCTGGCGCAACGCCTATCTGTTCGGCGCGCAGGAACTGCGTCAGGGCATGCCCAAGACCCCGCCGCGTCCGCCGATGCCGCGCGAGACGCTGGCGGCGCTACGCACCGAGCAGCTCTGGGACGTGCTCGGCATTCGGCTAAACGGCCCGAAGGCCGAGGGCAAGCACATCGTGCTGAACTGGAGCTTTTCCGATACCGGCGAGATCTTTGCGCTCAATTTGGAGAATTGCGCGCTGACTTATACGGAGGGCGTGCAGGCGGAAGGCGCGGACGCCAGTTTCACGCTCGCGCGCGCAACGCTCGATGAAGTCATCGCGAAACTGACGAGCTTTCCGGAAGCGGTCGCCGCCGGCAAGATCAAACTCAAGGGCAACCCGATGCGGCTTGCCGAGCTGATGGGCCTGATGGACGAATTCCCGCGGATGTTCGAGATCGTCGAGCCGAAGCGGGCGGTGGTGAGTTAGGGCACCGCCGCCGCCACGTTCTCGCTGGCATCGCCCTCCGCACTCTCGCTGTCATCGCCCGGCTTGACCGGGCGATCCAGTATTCCAGAGACCGCAGTGCTTGAGCCGAGAAGCCGCGGAGTACTGGATGCCCCGGTCAAGCCGGGGCATGACAGTGTGTCGTGAGGTGAAAGCGGCTCTTACTCCGCGCTGCTGACCAGCTTGATCCGCGGCGCCTGCGCTTCCGTCAGGCTGCGATAGGCCGCGAGATAATCCAGCGCCATCCGCCGCGCCGTGAAGCGCTTCTCGAACTGCTTGCGGATGGCCGCGCGATCGAGTTGCGGCAGGCGTTTGACGACGCCGGCGGCGCTGATGATGTCCTCGACCACGAAGCCGGTGAGGCCCTCGTCGATGATCTCGGGCACCGAGCCGCGGTTGAAGGCGACGACCGGCGTGCCGCAGGCCATCGCTTCGATCATCACGAGGCCAAACGGCTCCGGCCAGTCGATCGGCAGCAGGAGGCCGAGCGCGCCGCTCAGGAAGTCGGATTTCTCGTGGTCACCGATCTCGCCGATGAAGTCGACCAGCGGATTGTTCTGGATCATCGGCTTGATCAGCTCGTCGTAATAGTCTTGGTCGGCGCGATCGACCTTGGCCGCGATCTTCAGCGGGATGCCGCAATGCATCGCGATCTTGATGGCGCGGTCGACGCCCTTCTCGGGCGCGATGCGGCCGAGCACGGCGAGATATTCCTGCTTCGCCGGCTTCGGCGTCAGCAAGTTCTCCGGCAGGCCGTGGTGGATCGTCGTCACCCAGTTCGCCTGCGGCACCGGCCTGCGCTGCGCGTTCGAGATCGAGATGACAGGCATTTTCGAGAAGGTGTTGAACACGGGCTGATGCTCCGGCAGGTCGAGCCGGCCGTGCAGCGTGGTCACGAACGGGGTCGGCTGCCGGTGGAACAGGGACCACGGATAGTAATCGAGATGGAAGTGGAGGAAGTCGAACTCCTCGTCGTCACATTTCTGCCGCACGCGCTCCAGGAGCACCATATGCAGCGCGTTGGGATCACGCACGGAACCGTCGAGGCGAAGCGCCCGCGGCCAAAGTGCGTCCAGCTTCGCCGACGTCTGCGAGTCACCGCTGGCGAACAGCGTGACATCGTGTCCAAGGGCAACCAACTCCTCCGTCAACCAGTGCACCACCCGCTCGGTGCCGCCATACAGCTTGGGTGGAACAGCCTCAGTCAACGGAGCTACCTGCGCGATGCGCATCTCGCCATCTCCTCTGTGATCATGGAAGTAAAACCCCCGCCGTGTCTCGGCACCGGCATGCCAGACGAGGGAACGTTCTCGCAATTGCGAAGTTCCTTCAACGAACGTTACTTCTTCGACACACTTCAGTCGGCCGCGATGCTGCCATCTCCTCTTCTCACATCGTCCGCATCCGCATGTCGTGATGGCCCGGCCCGGGAACCGAGGCGAAGCGGTCGATGTTCAATCGGCTAATAGAAAAATCGAAATCAATACGACGGGGTCGCAGTCACATGGATCATCTTTCTGGTTACGCGCGCAGGCCATTTGCCTTTGTCTTGCGCTATCTGCGACGACGGCCGGCATCGCATCTCGTGATCCTGACCGCTGTCGTTGCAGCCGTTGCCTGTTCCGTGGGCACGCAGTACGGCGTCAAATCCCTGGTCGACAGCCTGTCCGCGGGAACTTCGCACGGTGGCAGCGTATGGCTGGCATTCATTTTACTCATGTCGCTGATCGCGGCGGATAATTTCCTGTGGCGGATCGCGAGCTGGACCGCGAGCTTCACCTTCGTTCGTGTCACGGGCGATTTACGCCGTGACATATTTCGTCATCTGACGGGACACGCGCCGAGCTATTTCTCGGATCGCATGCCGGGCATGCTGACGAGCCGTATCACCGCGACCTCAAACGCGGTGTTCACGGTCGAGAACATGTTCGTCTGGAATGTGTTGCCGCCGTGCATTGCCACAATTGCGGCCATCGGTCTGATTGGAACCGTCAGTCCCTATATGGCACTCGGCCTGATCGTGGTCGCGGGCGGTATGGTGATAGCGATGTTCCATCTGGCCGCGGCCGGCAAGCCGCTGCATGACGACTTTGCCGACAAGGCCGCTGTCGTCGACGGCGAGATGATCGACGTCATCAGCAACATGCCGCTGGTCCGCGCCTTCTGCGGCATCGGCCATGAGCACGAGCGGTTCGACGCGACGGTGAACCGGGAACTGACCGCGCGCGGCCGTAGCCTGCGTTATCTGGAAAAGCTGCGGCTCACGCATGCCGGCGTGACGGTCGTCCTGACGGTGGCGCTGATGGCCTGGGCGATCACGCTCTGGCAGCAGGGCGAGGCAACCACCGGCGATGTCGTGCTGGTCTGTACGCTCGGCCTCTCCATCCTCAATGCGACGCGCGACCTCGCGGTGGCGCTGGTCGATGTCACCCAGCACGTCGCGCGCCTGACCGAGGCGATCGCGACCTTGCTCGTGCCGCATGAACTGCGCGATCATCCCGAGGCCGAGCCGCTGATGAAGAGCGGCGCCGCGATCGCGTACAACAATGTCACCTTCGGCTATCCCGGCGGCGAAAAAATCTTTGAACGGTTCAGCCTGCGGCTTCAGCCCGGCCAGCGCGTCGGCCTGGTCGGCCAGTCGGGCGGAGGGAAATCGACCCTGTTCACGTTGCTGCAGCGGTTCTACGATGTCGATGAAGGCAGCGTGACCGTCGATGGCCAGGATATTTCCAAGGTGACCCAGCTGAGCCTGCGTGAGGCCATTTCGGTCGTGCCGCAGGATATCTCGCTGTTCCACCGCTCCATCCGCGAGAACATCCGCTACGGCCGTCCGAACGCGACCGACGACGAGGTGCTGCGCGCGGCGATCGCGGCGCGCTGCGATTTCATCGACAGCCTGCCGGAAGGTCTCGACACCATGGTCGGCGACCGCGGCGTGAAAATGTCCGGCGGCCAGCGCCAGCGCATCGCGATCGCGCGGGCCTTCCTGAAGGACGCGCCGATCCTGCTGCTGGACGAGGCCACCGCCGCGCTCGACAGCGAATCCGAGGAGGCGATCCGCGAGGCGCTGTCGCGCTTGATGCGCGGCCGCACCGTGATCGCGATCGCGCACCGGCTGGCGACGCTGCGCAATTTCGATCGCGTCCTGGTGCTGAAGAATGGCAAGATCATCGAGGACGGCGCGCCCGACCGCCTGATGCAGGGCCACGGCCCCTACCGTGAGCTGGTGACGCAGGAGATGAGCCGGCTGGCGAAGTTCGCCGCGTAAGTCCAACAGTTGCGTTTGCGTTGGTCGCGTTCGAAAAACTGGCCGCAGGGGAGCAGCTCATGGCAGCCGAAGCCGTAACCCAGATCATCTCGGTAACGCAGACGGAGGAGGCCGTCGCGGAGCAGGCGTTCTACATTCCGATGACGGGGCCCGCCGCGCGGCCCCGTCGGTCGCTCAAGCACGACGACACCTTCATCGTGCTGGACAGCCATGGCGACATCGGCGCTTCCGCCGGCGGGCCGGACGGCCTGTTCAACTGCGACACGCGCTATCTGGCGCGGCTGGAGCTCGTGCTCGACGATCTCCAGCCGCTGCTGCTCGGCTCGAATCTTCGCGATGACAATTCKGCCCTGACCGTCGATCTCACCAATCCCGATATCTATCGGCAGGGCCGCATCGTGCTGCAGAAAGACCTGCTGCACATCGTGCGCACGATCTTCCTGTGGCGCGGCACGGCCTATCAGCGCATCGGCGTGCAGAACCATGGCGACCGTCGCGCCAGCCCGGAGCTGACGCTGCTGTTCGACAGCGACTTTGCCGATCTGTTCGAGGTGCGCGGCGAGCGGCGCCCGCACCGCGGGACCGGCACCAGCAAGTTGCTCGGGCCGACCGACGTGCTGTTCCACTATCGCGGGCTTGACGATGTCGTGCGTACCACCGGCCTGCATTTCGACCCGCGTCCGACGCGGCTGTCGGTGAATGCCGCGACCTGGCAGCTCGACCTGGACCCGCACCAGTCGAAATCCCTGTTCGTGGCGGTGTCCTGCAACCGGCCGATCGCGGAGAAGCCCGCGCGCTTTTTCAGGGGTCTGCTCGCCCATCGCCGCGAGATGCGCCAGTCGACGACGGGCATGGCCAGCATCGAGACGTCGAACAACATCTTCAACGAGGTGCTGTGCCAGGCCATGGCCGACCTCAACATGCTGATGACGGAGACGCCGCAGGGGCGTTACCCCTATGCCGGCATTCCCTGGTACTCGACGACGTTCGGCCGCGACGGCCTGATCACCGCGCTTCAGATGCTGTGGATCGATCCGCGGGTCGCGAAGGGCGTGCTGCGGCGGCTCGCGCATTTTCAGGCAGAGACGGTCGATCCGCTGAACGATGCGGCGCCCGGAAAAATCCTGCACGAGATGCGTGGCGGCGAGATGGCTGCGCTCCGCGAGGTGCCGTTCGCGCAATATTACGGCAGCGTGGATTCGACCGCCTTGTTCGTGCTGCTCGCCGGAAGCTATTTTGAGCGCACCGGCGACGAAAAGACCCTGACTGAGCTGTGGCCGGCGATCGAGGCGGGGCTGGCCTGGATCGACGGCCCGGGCGACCCCGACAGGGACGGCTTCGTCGAATACCAGCGCGCCACCGAAAAGGGCCTCGCCAACCAGGGCTGGAAGGACTCGTATGACGCGATCTTCCATGCCGATGGCCAGCTCGCGGAAGGCAATCTCGCGCTTGCCGAGGTGCAGGGTTACGTCTTTGCCGCCAAACAACTCGCCGCACGTTGCGCGTTGCGGCTCGGCAAGCCGGACCTCGCCAGAAAGCTCGAGACCGAGGCCAAGGCGCTGGCCGAGCGGTTCGAGAAAGCATTCTGGTGCGAGGAGCTCGGTACCTATGCGCTCGCGCTCGACGGCAGGAAACGACCTTGCAAGGTGCGGACATCCAATGCCGGGCAGGTGCTGTTCAGCGGCATGATCCGCGAGGACCGCGCACGTCTTGTCGCCGCCGATCTGATGGCGCCGCACTTCTTCTCGGGCTGGGGCATCCGCACGGTCGCGCAAGGCGAGGTGCGCTACAACCCGATGTCCTATCATGACGGCTCGATCTGGCCGCACGACAATGCGCTGATCGCGCTCGGGCTCGCGCGCTACGGGCTCAAGCATTCGGTCGCGCATGTCTTCAAGGGTTTGTTCGACGCGGCGACCTACATGGACCTGCGGCGGCTGCCCGAATTGTTTTGCGGCTTCCGGCGCGAGAAGCGGCGCGGCCCGACGCTCTATCCGGTCGCCTGCGCGCCGCAGGCCTGGGCCAGCGCGACGCCATTCACGCTGCTGGAGGCAGCGCTCGGCATCGAGTTCGACGTGGCGCGCGGCGAGATTCGCCTGCGCAATCCGCATCTGCCGGCGTTCCTGAACGAGGTGATCCTGCGCGATCTGCGATTGGGCAATTCCAGCGTGGATCTGCGCGTCAGTCGTCACGGCGACGACGTCGCGCTGGAGGTCTTGCGCACGCGCGGCCAGATCCAGGTCTCGATCGTGCTGGCGCGCTAGCGGCGCCTGCGAGGAGGGTTTTATGCGTACCGCCGGATGGTTGGTTCTGAGCGCGGCGATCGTCGCGGGATTGACGGTCGCCGCATCGCGTGCCGCGGAGGAACCGCCCGCGGGCCCAACGACGCCCCCCAGCGAAGCGAACGCGCCGGCCGCGGTGCACCCGCCGACCTCCACCGTGCCGGTCACGCCGAAGGACGCCGCGCCGCCGCCGTCCGTGACCATCATCGGTGCGAGCGACGCCCATGGCGTGCTCGGCCGTGACGTGCGCAGCGCAGCCGACGAGGATATGGGCCGCATTGTCGACATCATCGTCGACCGCACCGGCCATGTGCGCGCCGCCGTGATCGATTTCGGCGGCTTCCTCGGCGTCGGCAGCCGCAAGATCGTGGTGGACTGGAACGCGATGCGGTTCGGCAAGATTGCCAACAAGAAGGACAGCATCACACTGGAATTGACCAAGGCGCAGGTCGCAGCCGCGCCGGAATACAAGGAAGACACGCCGATGGTGGTGCTCGGCGCGTCCGGCAGCCTGCAGCCGCTGCAAGCGATTCAGTGAGGCGCGGGGAGGGATGGCCGCCGGTGCTGTTGTCGAGGACGCCGAACCACGCAGATCGCGATAGCCGCGTTGAACGGTACGACGTTGCCGCGCCGCCGCCTGCGGGCCTTCCGGCGCCGTCGCGCCAGAGCCTGCGCGGCCTCGACTGGTTCATCTTCTTCCTCGCCGACGTTCAGACCGGGTTCGGTCCCTTCATCGCGGTCTACCTCACGACGCAGAAATGGACTCAGGTCGAGATCGGCCTCGTGCTGTCGATCGGTGGCATCGTCGCGCTGATCGGACAGATGCCCGGTGGCGCGATCATCGATGCCGCGAAGTCCGAGCGGCTGGTCGCAGGCCTTGCGATCGCGACCATCGGCTTCTGTGCGCTCGCCTATGCGGCGATGCCGATCTTCCCCGTGGTGGTTGCTGCGGCCACGCTGCATGCGGCGGCGAGCTGCGTGCTGGGGCCGGCGATCGCGGCGATCAGCCTCGGCCTGGTCGGTCCGCTTGCGATCGGCGAGCGGCTCGGCCGCAATGCGCGCTTTGCGTCCCTCGGCAACGGCGTCGCCGCCGCCGTGATGGGCACGGCCGGCTATCTGCTGTCGAGCCGCTCGGTGTTCCTGGTCACCTTCCTGCTCGCGATTCCGACCCTGATCGCGCTGTCGCGCATCCGCGAGGAGGAAGTCGACATCGCGCGCTGTCACGGCGAGATGCCGCGCGAGGCGCCGGTTCCAGGCGACACCAATCTCTGGCACCTGATCCGGCAACGCCCGCTCATCGTCTTCGCGCTGAGCGTGCTGCTGCTGCAATTGGCGAACGCCGCGATGATGCCGCTGATGGCGAGCGCGGTGACGGCGCGGTCGAGCCAGTGGGCGACGGTGCTCGTCGCCTTCTGCATCGTGGTGCCGCAGGCGATCGTGGCGCTGCTGTCGCCGACGGTCGGGCGCAAGGCGCAGCTCTGGGGCCGGCGCCCGCTGCTGCTGATCGGATTCGCTGCGCTGACGATCCGGGGCCTTCTGTTTGCGACCGTGCGCGATCCCTATCTGCTGGTCGCGGTGCAGGTGTTCGACGGCATCACGGCGGCGGTGTTCGCGGTGATGATCCCGCTGATCGTGGCCGACGTCGCCTTCGGCAGCGGCCATTTCAATCTGGCGCAGGGCATCGTCGGGACCGCGACCGGCATCGGGGCGTCCTTGAGCACGGCGCTTGGCGGCTATGTCAGCGACAAGTTCGGCAATGCCACCGCCTTCATCGGGCTGTCCGGCGTCGCCGCGACCGGGCTTTTGCTGATCCTCTTTGTGATGCCGGAAACCCGGCGCACCGGCATGATCGCGCCGAAAAAAATGGCCGGCTGAACGAATTCAGCCGGCCAAAGCGGGTGGGGAGGAAGACAGAAATCAGGCGTCGAGATTGTGCAGGCGCTGGCGGTTGCGCAGAACGATCTGGCGGGCGCCGGAAAATCCCAAAATGCCCTGGGCGTGAAGCTGCGACAGCGCGCGCGACACGGTCTCCAGCGTGAGTCCGAGATAGTCGCCGATGTCGCGGCGGCACATCGGCAGTGCCATCATGCCGGCTACCGCAAGGCGGCGGTCCATCTCGAGCAGGAAGGTTGCGACGCGCTCCATCGCGGTCTTGCGTCCGAGCAGCAGCATGTGGTCTTCGGCGTGACGTAGCTCGCCGGCGGTCATGGCCCAGAGCTTGCGGGCGACCTGCACGTCGGTGCCGGCGGCCTTCTCCAGGCTCGCGCGCTTCACCAGGCGCACGGTCGTATCGATGATGGCTTCAGCGGCGAGGCGGTGGCTGGGACCGGATTCAAGGCCGAACACGTCACCGGGAAGATGGAAGGAGCCGATCTGGCGGCGGCCGTCGGAGAGCAGCTTGTAGCTGCGCACCGCGCCGGTGATGACCTGGTAGACATATTCGGCCGGCTCGTCCTCGCCGTAGATCTCCTCGTCCTTGCGGTGGGAGAACTCCGTGGCGACGAGGCCGACATGGCCGGCGATCGCGCCGAACTGGTCGGAGACGGGATGGGCTGGAGCAATCTTGCCACGAACTTGCGTGTTGATCGCCTGGGTGTTGAGCGTCTCGGTCAGCATCTGCGCCATCTCCGTTGTGATGACGCTTTGGTACGCGGGTTCGGGTGCCTCGAAAATTTCGCGAGATATCTTAAGGGGGTCTACCTACGTAGAACCCCGTAGGTCAGTTGCCGCGGCCGTCCTGGATGGCGTGGCGGATGGACTTGACCAGGGTTTCGTCGAGAAGCGGCTTCAAAATCACGTCCTTGACGCCTGCGGCGGCCGCCCGGGCCGAGATATTCCCATCGGGATAGCCGGTGATCAGGATCACGGGCGTGCCCTCGTCGGACTGGCGCAACCGGCCGGCCAGCTCGATGCCGTTGATGTCGGGCATCTTGTAGTCGATCACGTAGCAGTCCGCCCCCTGCGCACCACTGGCATTCAGCAGCGCCGTCGCGTTCCTGAAGGTCCGCACGGCAAAGCCGTCGGTTTCCAGCAGGAATTGCAGGGATCCCAGCACAGCGGCATCATCGTCGACCACGTAGACGGTGGGCTTTGCGGATGACGTCACTGGAAGCCGCTGATGGTGTGAGCCGATCTCGATCATCCCATCTGGCTAGCACGGCCCKGGAGAATGATTTTGACCTGCCTCAATCCTTCAACATCCCGGCGCGCATCGCCAGGCGGACCAGCTCGGAGAGGCTGTTGGCCTGCATCTTGGTCATGACGTTGGCCCGGTAGACCTCGATGGTGCGGGGGCTGATGTCGTATTCACGGGCGATCAGCTTGTTGGAGAGGCCCGCGATCAGCCCTTCCATGACCTGGCGCTCGCGCGGGCTGAGGGAGGCTACGCGGGCGGCGATGTCCTGCGAGATCGCCTCGTTCTTCGCCGCCGGCTCGGCCTGGCGGATCGCCGTCTCGATCATGGTGGTGAGGCGGTCGTCCTCGAACGGCTTCTCGAGAAAGTCGACCGCCCCCAACTTCATCGCCTCGACCGCGAGCGGCACGTCGCCATGGCCGGTCATGATCAGGATCGGGAACGGGCTTTGCTGCGCCTTCATCCGCTTCAACAGCTCGATCCCGTCGATGCCAGGCATGCGCACGTCGGAGACGACGYAGCCGAACGCGAGGCCGGGCAGGACATCGAGGAAGGCTTGCGCATCGTCAAACAGGGTGACGCCGAAGCCGGAGGAATCCAGCAGGAAGTTCAGCGAGTCCCGCATCGCCTCGTCGTCATCGATGACGTAGACATGTCCCTTGGTCGTCATGGATCAATTCTCATCGGCTGCCGGGAGAGTGAAGCGGAATGTCGCGCCGCCTGATGGGTTGCTCTCGGCCCACATGCGTCCGCCGTGAGCCTCGATGATCGAGCGGCTGATGGACAGTCCCACGCCCATGCCGGTTTCCTTGGTGGTGAAGAAGGTCTGGAACAGGTTGGGAATGACGTCGCCCTGGAAGCCGGAGCCGGTGTCGGACACCTCGACCTCGATCATGTCGTCACCGACGCGCGTGTTGGCGACGACGAGCTCGCGCTGCGGCGACTGCGCCATCGCTTCCAGCGCGTTGCGGAACAGATTGACCAGCACCTGCTGGATCTGAACGCGGTCGGCGAGCACGAGATCGGCGTCGGGATCGAGGCTGAAGCGGAGCTGCACGTTCTGCTCGCGCGCGCCGGCAAGTCCGAGCGCGCCGGCCTCCTCGATCAGCTTGGACAGGCTCTCGACCCGCTTCTCGGACTCGCCGCGGGAGACGAAGTCGCGCAGGCGGCGGATGATCTGGCCGGCGCGCAAGGCCTGCTCCGCGGCGCGATCCATCGCACTTTCGATCTTCGGCGTGTTGGGGTCGGTGCTGCCGGCCAGCAGCCGCCGCGATCCCTTCATGTAATTGCTGATCGCCGCCAGAGGCTGGTTGATCTCGTGGGCCAGCGCCGAGGCCATCTCGCCCATCGCGGTCAGCCGCGACACGTGGACGAGCTCGGACTGCAATTCCTGGAGCCGCGCCTGGGTCTGCTGGTGCTCGGTGAGGTCGCGGACGAAGCCGGTGAAATAGGGCTCGCCTCCGGACTGCATCTCGCCGATCGACAGGTGCATCGGAAAGGTCGTGCCGTCGCGGCGCTTGCCGGTCACGATGCGGCCGATGCCGATGATGTGCGGATCGTTCGTGCTGCGATAGCGCGCGATGTAGCTGTCGTGGCGGGTGCGGTCGGGCTCCGGCATCAGGATGCTGACGTTCTGGCCGATCGCCTCCTGCTCGGACCAGCCGAACAGGCGCTCGGCGGCGGTGCTGAACAGTTGCATGATGCCGCGACCGTCGATGACGATCATGGCGTCGGGAATGGTGTGAAGGATCGAGCGAAGGTGGGTCTCACGCGTGCGCAGGGCTTCCTCGACCTGCTTCTCCTCGTCGATATCGAGGAAGATGCCGCTGAGATGGCGCGCGACGCCGGATTCGTCTCGAATCAAGCCGGCGCGGGCCCTGATCCATTTGCCTCGGCCGGAGTTGCCGGAAATCCTGAAGGAGACGTCGAAGCCGCCGCCATGCTCGGAGACCTGCTTGATCGCGTTCTCGACGCGCGCGCGGTCGCCGGGCTCGAGACGCGACAGGAAGAGGTCGTAGCTCGCCGGCTGGCCCCGCTCGATACCGAGCAGCATCCTCGCGGTTTCCGACCACTCCAGCTCGCGCGTCGTGAGGTCGAGATCCCAGGTGCCGACGCCGAATCCCTCGATCCGGACCCGGAAATGCTCGCCGCGACTGTCGTCTGGCGGATGCGTTACGCGGGTCGGCGACAATCGATGACTCCCATCTTCGCGCGGCGGGCGTGGTGCCGCGAACATGACCGCAATTTCGCCCATGGACCGGCCCGAGGCAAGTTCGGATGTCTGATTCCATTGGCGGATTTCCCGCAAGGTCGCGCCCGGCGATTTGATCTACCTCATCCTGCCCCGTCACGGCGAGGCTAGATTTCGCGCCAGTTCACAGCTGTGCGGAGAATCTCATGACTTACGCGACCGTGATGGTCAGCCTGGCGCTCGATCAGTCCAACGAGGCGCGCCTTCAGGTCGCGGGCGAACTCGCCGAGCGATTCGAGGCGGCCATTATCGGGGTTGCCGCAGGGCAGTTCGCGCCGCCGCTCTATTTCACCGACGGCGCCGAGGCCCAGAGCCTTATCGATCAGGAGGAAGCCTCGATCAGGAAGCGCCTCGCCGATCTGGAGGCGCAATTCCGCGCCGCCACCAAGGCGCGCGACGGCCGCGTGGAGTGGCGCGGCGCCATGGATTTTCCGGCGCGATTCGTGCTGGCGCAGGCACGATGTGCCGACATCATCGTCAGCGGCGGCCACAGCCCGGCCTTCTCCGACGCGTTCGCGCTTGCAAGTCCCAAGGACCTGGTGATGCAGGCCGGCCGCCCGCTTCTCGTCGTTCCCGATAAGGTCAACTGGCTCGACCTGCGCAGCGTGCTGGTGGCGTGGAAGGACACGCCGGAGGCGCGGCGCGCGGTAGCGGATGCGCTGCCGATGCTGCGCAAGGCGAGGGACGTCACCATCGTCGAAATCCCGGAGCGCGACGACGACCGTTCGGCGGTGATGGCCGGCGTCACCGACGTTGCCGCCTGGCTCGCCCGTCACGGCGTCACCGCGAGCGCACGCGTCTCGGGGGCCGTGCGGAACGCAACCGCTGCCGCGCAGTTGGAGCAGGTCGCCGGCGACCTCGGGGCCGGCGTGATCGTGGCGGGCGCTTATGGTCATTCGCGCTTTCGCGAGCTGATCCTCGGCGGCGTCACCGAATATCTGGTCACCCAATCCGCCCGCAGCGTGCTGCTGTCGCACTGACGGCCGGTCGGCCAAAACGAAAATCGGAGGACGCGCTGTGTACAAATTTCTTGAAGAGATCGTCGACAGCTACATGACGCGCAACGTCACGACGGTGCGGCGCGACCACGACCTGCTTGCGCTCAGCGAGATGTTCGAGCGTGATGATTTCAACTCCTATCCGGTCGAGGACGACGGGCAGGTGGTCGGGATCGTCACCAAGTTCGACATCCTGAAGTGCTTCGCGTTCTCGCCGAGCCAGATGCTGCCGCACTATCGCGACCTGATGAGCCGCAGGATCGGCGACGTCATGACGCCCGAGTTCATCTATGTCAGCCCCGACACGCGGCTGACGCGCGTGCTCCAGATCATGGTCGAGCACCGCATCAGGAGCATCATCGTGCTCGACGGCGCCGAGAAGCTGGTCGGAATCATCGCGCGTGAGGACGTGATCAAGGCGCTCAAGGCGACGGCGCAAGAGTGACTCCTTCCTTCTCCCTTGTGGGAACCGGATGGGCGGAAATTTGCTAATGATTATAAGGGTGTTGGCCCTATGCGTCCCCCGTTGTGTCCTGATCCGCCGGACCCTCTGGGAAGGCCGCTGAATGCGCCCGAACTCCGGGCCGCTTCTGGTAGCACAGGCATCGGGAAAACTCATGGGGCGGGCGCTGCGGCCCTGCGCGCGCCTGTCCTGTGGCCGGGCGCTGGCCGCGCGCTGTAGCCCGTCCTAAATGGCTCGCCGATGGCGCCTGCGCTCCCGGTGTCGCTCCTGAGAAAGGGCGGCGCTCCTCCTTTTTGGCTTGTCGCGTCGCCTGTGTAGAACACGCGGTTGCGCTTGGGTTCATCGCCGTGCGCGCGCATGATTGAGGGATCGCGCGGAGCGCTGGGGGTGCCGATGGCTGGACAAGATAGCAAGCGGGTCGATGAGATTTATAGGAAGCTGACGACCGGACGCAGTTCGCGCCCCGGCGAGTGGAGCATTGAGCGCCACGCCTTCGCGCAAAAGATCGCCCACGTCGAGGAAGCCTGCCGGTCGGTGCTGGAGGCGATCCGCAAGCTCGATGAGGCGAAGTTCGATGCTGACCTTGGGCAGATCGAGCGAGACCTTCGGCGGGAATTCAAGTTTTTGGGTACGCTGGAGGGCTACGATTGATAGGGCTCTTTGCCCGTCGCCAGCCGCTGCCCTTTGCGATGGAGCGGCGCGCGCCGCTCCGTTGCGCGACCGCGTGGTGAAACCGCGAACCGTTGCCAGTGCTGTGCTTGGATCAGGCTTTGCTTCGTTGAACTGACATCGTTTTTGTTAGGTGACTGCGCGAGACAGCGTATTGTTTCATGCCAGTCGACGCCAAAATGGCTTCCAGAATAGTGATAAGCTTGTCCGTCGTTTTGTCGGAAAGAAAGTTGTCGAAGGCGGCTATAACAGTTTTACTGTCGGAAAAGACGTAGGGGATGCGCGCCATTGCTCGATTGAAATCTCGCACATCCACATCTGATGCCGAGTATGCCTCGACCAACACGTATCGACTGGCCATCAACTCCTGCAGCAAATCAATCTTTTGCTTCCTGCGTTCAATGCGCTCGATGTTAAGATAGCCATGAGCGTATGCAAAGACTGCCGCGAGCCCACCAATTCCGCCGCTGATCAAACTGCCGATGATCGTTATTACCTGATCGGTTGTCATGATTTGTGTTTCCCCCAAACGCCAACAATACCGGTACCGCAGGTTGCATGCGCACTTTTGCGGGGCCGCCCGGACGCCCTTTTGCCCGGTCGCTAAATTACTTCAATGAGCGGTACTCGCACCAAGGGCCGGGCTCTTTTGCCCAGCAATCTCCGCGAGGTGTCCCCGGTCCCCCATACTGAGCTTTCATGTAGTTTTCGATAGCTGACTGCTCAGTCCCGGCGGCGAACCTAAAAGTCCTGCTGTCCGGCCCCTTCACGAGTATTTCGTCGGGATAGCTCTTGGCTCCGTCCGTTGGAGGAGCAGGCAAAATTCCGAGGGGCGTCGCCATCGCGGTGTTGTTCACGTGCGCGCCGTCATGCTGGTAGCTCGACCAAGCCCACGCGATTGCGCCTAAACCCAATCCCCCGAAGATCAGCAGGCCAAATCCCCAGCCGAGTATCTTTCGCGTGCCCTGCCTGCCAAACAACAACACAAGTGCGCAGATCAGCGCGAGAACACCAACCGAGATGCCCAAAAATTCCATGAAGTCAGCCCGCCCTCAGAAGCGTATCTCGACGCGAGGCATCTCATCGAACGTGCGCCCGCGATAGTGCCTGCCGGTGCTCTTTTTGCGAACGCCGCCCCACTGCTTGAAGAAGAACGCCGTCCCTGCCTTGCGACATGCGGCTTCGATCTCCACGACCCACTGCTCAGCCATCGGACGCGCGCGCGGCCCGCTTTCGCCGCCGACGATGGCCCACTGGATGTCGCTCAGATCGGCCCGAGCCACCGATCCGAGCAAGGGCTCGAACGAAACGAACCTGACGGCAGCATCGACCTTCCGCAGATCGTCAATGCGTCCGAGATAGTCGGCGCTTTCGACGCTGGTCCCGAGCCACACGTTTGGCAGCCGGGGCAACGATGCGGTGATCTTCGCCATCCGATCCGGTCGCTTCGTCAGGATTTGATAGGTGTGCTGCGGAGTTGCCTGCATTGCACGCCAGACGGCGGCAACGAACTGCGCAGGCACAGCGTCGTGAAACAGGTCCGACATCGAGTTGACGAAAATCCGGCGCGGCTTCTTCCAGCTTGCCGGGATGCTCAGCGCCTCGCGATCAAGCCTGATCTTGCCTGTCCACACCGCGCGCCTGCCGCTCTTGCGGGTGAGCCCGCGATATTTCTTCATGCCCATCGCGTCCAGCCGCGCCGCCATCCGCATCGCATAGCAGTTCGTGCAGCCGGGCGAGATGACCGTGCAGCCCGCGACGGGGTTCCACGTCGCGTCGGTCCATTCGATTGAGGTGTCAGCCATCACAGTCCCTCGAAAAGCGATCCTTGTCGGCTCAGGTTCTGTACGTCATTCCACAGCTTTTGTCCGAGCGGATTTGAACTCAGAAACACGAGCCAATAGAGGCGCTGGTTCTTCTCGCCAACGATCAGCGGTATGCCCGTCGCGGGATGTGTCCCCAGCGCGCGGATGGACTTGAGCCAGTACTCGACAAATGACGCCCGCAGAGCAGCCGTTGATTGGTTCACGTCCACTGCATCACGCCATCCTGGCGCGAAAATGTCGAGCGTTCCGCCGACGCGCGAATGTTTGTCGAGATTGCGCTGCAAATCCTGCAAGCTGAAATGGATGATCATGTCCATGCGCCGCACCCGCAGCATTCTCTCGATGATCGAGAACGGCAGTTGCGCGAGGTTGAAGGGATCAAGAAAGGCAAGGTGCAGGCCGTAGGGGTTGATTGCGTCCATGATCTGATCGACAACGACGCTTGCCTCGCCGACGTAGCTGGTCGCCGATCCGCCAAGGGCCGTGATGCGCTGCGCAAGCGCGGCTGAGTTCTGCGCCTCCAGATCAGAGAGGTACAGCGCGGAAAAGGGATGACCGCTCGCACGACCAGCGTTGAAGGCCACCACGGCACTGCCGTCGATGATCTCACTTGTGCCCGTGATGAGTGACCGGCCAGCGCCCGAGTACAACTCGATGTAGCTCGCCCCGCCGGTCCCCTTGGGTGGCAAGAACCGCGCGCGTGCGCCGTGCGACGCTTGGATATATCTGCGCAATCGCTCGTGCTTCTCGGTCGCCCACGAACCGACCTCGCCGACGATCAGACCGTCGTCGGGATCGAATTTCACTGTCTTTTTGGCCATGGATCAGCTCCCCAAGGGAAGCACTACCACACCGCCGCAGGTTGAGGGTTAACGCGAAGGCACTTTCTCGCTGATTGTGCCAGTCGCCCGCGTCCCTATCCTCCGCATCATGGTCCAGCGGCGTCCCTCTGGCTTCATCGAACCGTGCCTGCCGTCGAAGGCGGCGCGGCCACCGTCCGGCCCGCTGTGGGTCCATGAGATCAAGCATGACGGTTACCGGCTGATGGTCCGGCGGGATGGCGCGCGGCTCCGCTGCTTCACGCGCAACGGCCATGACTGGGCCTCACGCTTTCCGGCCATTGTGGATGCCGCGCTCCGCATCAAGGCGCAATCATTCCTGATCGACGGCGAGGCGACGATCCTCTTTGACGACGGCACACCGGACTTCCACGCGCTGCGCAGTCGCCGCCGAGGCCATGAGGCGGTGCTGTTCGCCTTCGACCTGATCGAGCACGACGGCGACGGCCTGCGCGGCCTGCTGCTGCGAGGGGCAGAGGCCGCGATCCCGCAGAAATACGGCCCCTCCCGGAAAATGCCGGCCCGATAGTTAGGACTCAAACGCACATCTTGATTTCAATCAATTCGCCGCGAGGTCGAATGTGGTTTCTGGCGGCGTGTTCTTTCAGAGAGAATCCGCATGAGCCAGCCCTCCATCTCCAAATCCATGACCATCGGTGAAAGCGGCCTGGCTATCGTGTTCGCAGTCGCCGCCTTCCTTTGCGTGATCGCCTCGGCCAAGGCGCTCGATTCGGCCTTTGCCTTCCATGCCGCGCTCAGCGCAGCGGCGAGCTTGGCTGTGGTCTTTGGCATCATCAACCGCTACTTCGATCGTCCGGCAGCGCTGCCGCCGGCGGAGATCAACGGCCGCCCCAACTACAATATGGGTCCGATCAAGTTCACCGCCGTCATGGCGATGTTCTGGGGCATTGCCGGCTTCCTCGTCGGCCTCATCATCGCCTCGCAACTGGCATGGCCCGCACTGAACTTCGATCTGCCCTGGACCAGCTTCGGTCGGCTGCGTCCGCTGCACACCTCCGCGGTGATCTTCGCCTTCGGCGGCAACGTGCTGATCGGCACGTCGCTCTATGTCGTGCAGAAGTCCTGCCGCGTGCGCCTTGCGGGCGACCTCGCGCCCTGGTTCGTCGTGATCGGCTACAATTTCTTCATCCTGATCGCCGGCACCGGCTACCTGCTCGGTGTCACCCAGTCGAAGGAATATGCCGAGCCGGAATGGTATGCCGACCTCTGGCTCACCATCGTCTGGGTCGTCTATCTGCTGGTCTTCCTTGCCACCATCATCAAGCGCAAGGAGCCGCACATCTTCGTTGCGAACTGGTTCTATCTCGCCTTCATCGTGACGATCGCGGTCCTGCATCTCGGTAACAATCCCGCGCTCCCCGTCTCGGTGTTCGGCTCGAAATCCTATGTCGCCTGGGGCGGCATCCAGGACGCGATGTTCCAGTGGTGGTACGGCCACAACGCGGTCGGCTTCTTCCTGACCGCCGGCTTCCTCGCCATCATGTACTATTTCATCCCGAAGCGCGCGGAGCGGCCGATCTATTCCTACCGGCTGTCGATCATCCACTTCTGGGCGCTGATCTTCCTCTATATCTGGGCCGGCCCGCACCATCTGCATTACACGGCGCTGCCCGACTGGACGCAGACGCTGGGCATGACCTTCTCGATCATGCTGTGGATGCCCTCCTGGGGCGGCATGATCAACGGCCTGATGACGCTGTCGGGCGCCTGGGACAAGCTCCGCACCGATCCCGTGCTGCGCATGCTCGTCGTCTCCGTCGCCTTCTACGGCATGTCGACCTTCGAAGGCCCGATGATGTCGATCAAGGTGGTGAACTCGCTCAGCCACTACACCGACTGGACCATCGGCCACGTGCATTCCGGCGCGCTCGGCTGGGTCGGCTTCGTCTCCTTCGGCGCGCTCTACTGCCTGGCGCCGTGGGTGTGGAATCGCAAGGGCCTCTACAGCCTGAAGCTCGTCAACTGGCACTTCTGGATCGCGACCCTCGGCATCGTTCTCTACATCTCGGCGATGTGGGTGTCCGGCATCCTGCAAGGCCTGATGTGGCGCGCCTACACCTCGCTCGGCTTCCTCGAATATTCCTTCATCGAGAGCGTCGAGGCGATGCATCCCTTCTACATCATCCGCGCCGCCGGCGGCGGGCTGTTCCTGATCGGCGCGCTGATCATGGCCTACAATCTCTGGATGACCGTTCGCGTCGGCGAAGTGGAAGTCCAGATGCCCGTCGCGCTTCAGCCGGCGGAATGAGGAGCCTTCCATGTCGTTCTGGACACGCCACCAAATCTTCGAAAAGAACTCGATCGTCCTGATCGTCGGCATTCTGCTGGTGATCGCGATCGGCGGTCTCGTCGAGATCACTCCGCTGTTCTACCTCAAGAGCACGATCGAGGCGGTCGACGGCGTCAGGCCCTACACGCCGCTGGAGCTTGCGGGCCGCAACGTCTATGTCCGCGAAGGCTGTTATCTCTGCCATTCGCAGATGATCCGCCCGCTGCGCGACGAGGTCGAGCGCTACGGCCACTTCTCGCTCGCCGCCGAGAGCATGTACGACCACCCGTTCCAGTGGGGCTCGAAGCGCACCGGTCCCGATCTCGCCCGCGTCGGCGCAAAATATTCCGACGACTGGCACGTGACCCATCTGACCAACCCGCGCGCGATCGTGCCGCAGTCGGTGATGCCGGGCTATCCGTTCCTGAGCCAGACCGAAGTCGATCCCGATACGATCGCTGACCACATGAAGACGCTCAAGGCCATCGGCACGCCCTACACCGACGACCAGATCGCGAACGCAGGCGCCGATCTGAAGGCCCAGGCCGATCCCGACAATGCCGGCTCCGACGCCTTCGGCAAGCGCTACGCCAAGGCCGTCGTGCGCAATTTCGACGGCAAGGCCGGCACGCCGACCGAGATGGACGCGCTGATCGCATACCTGCAGATGCTCGGCACGCTGGTCGACTTCAAGCTCTACAACGAGAAAGCCAATCTTCGCTGAGAAGGCATCAACGATGAAAGCCATCCTGACACTCGACAATCTCGCGTCCGGTCTCGTGACCACGATCTGGACGCCGGTGTTCGTCGCGATCTTTCTCGCGATCATCACCTACGCACTATGGCCCCGCAACAAGGCCGCTTTCGACGAAGCAGCGCGCCTGCCGTTGCGGGAGGAGTAAGAGATCATGACCGATCATCATGGCGACATCGATTCCGTCACCGGCAAGTCCACGACCGGACATGAGTGGGACGGCATCAAGGAGCTCAACACGCCGCTGCCGCGCTGGTGGGTGATCTCATTCTACCTCACCATCGTCTGGGCGATCGGTTACTGGATCGTCTATCCGGCCTGGCCGCTGATCTCCAGCAATACCACGGGCCTGTTCGGCTATTCTTCGCGCGCCGACGTCGCGGTGGAGCTCGCCAACCTCGAGAAGATCCGGGGTGACAGGATGGCGGCGCTGGGTGCGGCTTCGCTCGCCGACATCGAGAAGGACCCGGCCTTGCTGGCGCTTGCGCGAGCCAAGGGCAAGACCGTGTTCGGCGACAATTGCGCGCCATGCCACGGCTCCGGCGGCGCCGGCGCAAAGGGCTTTCCGAATCTCAACGACGACGACTGGCTGTGGGGCGGCACGCTCGACCAGATCATGCAGACCATCCAGTTCGGCGCGCGTTCCGGCCATGCCAAGGCGCATGAGGGCCAGATGCTCGCCTTTGGCAAGGACGGCGTGCTGAAGCCGGAAGAGATCGTCACGGTCGCCAATTACGTGCGGTCGCTGTCGGGCCTCGCGACCCGCAAGGGCTTTGATGCCGCGAAAGGCGAGAAGATTTTTGCGGAGAATTGCGTCGCCTGCCACGGCGACGGCGGCAAGGGCAACCCGGAGATGGGCGCACCCAACCTGACCGACAAGATCTGGCTCTACGGCTCGGACGAAGCGAGCCTGATCGAGACCATCAGCCTGGGCCGCGCCGGTGTGATGCCGGCCTGGGAAGGGCGGCTCGATCCCGCGACCATCAAGGCGATGGCGGTCTACGTCCACTCGCTGGGTGGCGGAAAATAGCCTGCTCGCGACAAGCGGGGGCGAACAAAAGTGTCCCCGCTTGAGCTGGATCAACTGACGCGCTCGCGCCGGGTCTAGGTTTAATCGCACCTTTTCGAGAAGCTTCTTGGCGATGAACAAGACCGTGAACCCGAACGACCTCACATCGAACGATGACAACGGGCCGCTCTACGTAGCCCAGAAGAAGGTGTATCCCCAGAGCGTCTCCGGCACGTTCCGCCGAATCAAATGGGGGCTGATGGCGTTCTGCCTCGGCGTCTACTACTTCCTGCCGTTCGTGCGCTGGAATCGCGGCCTCGGCGCTCCCAGCCAGGCGGTGCTGATCGATCTTCCCAACAGCCGTTTCTACTTCTTTTTCATCGAGCTGTGGCCGCAGGAGATCTATTACTTCACCGGCCTGTTGATCGTCGCCGCGGTGGCGCTGTTCCTGATGAACTCGGTCGGCGGCCGCATCTGGTGCGGCTACCTCTGTCCGCAGACGGTGTGGACCGATCTGTTCTATGCGGTCGAGCGGCTGGTCGAGGGCGACCGGCGCGAGCGGATGAGGAAGGACAAGTCGTCCGACCCGATGAAGCTGGAGCGCATCTCCGAGATCGTGCTCAAGCATTCGATCTGGCTGCTGATCGCCTGGTGGACCGGCGGCGCCTGGGTGCTCTATTTCAACGACGCGCCGACGCTGGTGAAGGAGCTCGTCACCTTCCAGGCGCCGATGATCGCCTATATCTGGATCGGCATCCTGACGGCGACGACCTATGTGCTCGCCGGCTTCATGCGCGAGCAGGTCTGCACCTATATGTGCCCGTGGCCGCGCATCCAGGCCGCGCTCACCGACGAATGGGCGCTCAACGTCACCTATCGCTACGACCGCGGCGAGAAGCGCACTTCGGTGAAGAAGGCAATCGAGCTGCGCGCGCTCGGCGAACATGTCGGCGACTGCGTCGACTGCTATCAATGCGTCGCGGTCTGCCCGACCGGCATCGACATCCGCAACGGGCCGCAGCTCGAATGCATCCAGTGCGGCCTCTGCATCGACGCCTGCGACAACGTGATGACCAAGATCGGCCGGCCGAAGCGGCTGATCGGCTACGACAACGACATCAACATCCAGCGCCGCCAGGAAGGCAAGGCGCCGGTCTACCGCATCGTCCGGGCCCGCACCGTCGCCTACAGCGCGATCATCGCGGCGGTTGGCGGCATCATGATCTACACGCTCGCGACCCGCAGCCTGCTCGACGTCAACGTGCTGCACGACCGTAATCCGGTCGCGGTCAGGCTCAGCGATGGCTCGATCCGCAATGCCTATACGGTGCGGCTCTTGAACAAGAGCGGCTATGACCGCGTCATCGCGATCGACGCGAACGGTCCGGCCAACCTGACCACGCACGTCGTCGGCATCGATTCCGTGACGCCGGATAGGCCGATGATCGTGATCCCGCGCGACTCCACCAGCGAGCTGCGCCTGCTGGTCACCGCGCCGGCGGAAAGCAATCCGGAAAAGTCGGTTCCCGTTCGCTTCCACGTCACCGACATCGGGCTCGGCGAGGTCGCCACCGCCACCGACAACTTCGTCTCGCCCTAGGATCAGGAGACTGCCATGGCCACCAAGCCGCTGACCGGAACAAAAGTGTTCCTGATGCTGGTTGCCTTCTTCGGGCTCGTGATCGGCGTCAATGTGACCATGATGAAGCTCGCGATCGCGACGCTGCCCGGTACCGACGTCGACAGCCCCTATGCCGCGGGCCTCACCTATGATCGTGAAATCTCGGCGGCGCAGGACCAAGCCGCGCGCAACTGGAAGGTCAACGCCCATATCGAGCGCCGCACTGATGGCGCTGCCTCGCTTCAGGTCGAGGCGCGCGATGCGAGCGGCCAGCCGATGAGCGGGTTGAAATTCGGCGGACGCCTGGAGCGGCCGACCGACAAGCGCGCCGATCTCCAGGTCGAGCTCTCGGAGGCCGGCATCGGCATCTACCGCGGCAATGCGGCGTCGGTTGCGCCGGGGCAGTGGGATCTCGTGATCGAAGGCGAGGCGCGGGGAACACGCGTGTTCATGTCGCGCAACCGCGTGATCCTGAACTGAGGGAATTCGTCATGCAGGTCACGCGGGATTTTTCGCATTACGTCCGGGCCGCGGGCGAGGGTATCAAGCACATCGATCTCGCGGTCGAGGGCGTTCACTGCGCCGGCTGCATGGCCAAGATCGAGCGCGGACTGTCGGCCATCCCCGACGTCACGCTGGCGCGCGTGAATCTCACCGACCGCCGCGTCGCGCTGGAATGGAAGCAGGGCACGCTCGACCCGGCCCGCTTCATCGATCGCCTCGAGGAACTCGGCTACAAGGCCTATCCTTACGAGACCGAGAGTGCGGAAGCGACGGAAGTTGCGGAATCGCGCTTCCTGCTGCGCTGCCTCGGCGTCGCCGCGTTCGCCACCATGAACGTGATGATGCTGTCGATCCCGGTCTGGTCCGGCAACGTCTCCGACATGCTGCCGGAGCAGCGCGACTTTTTCCACTGGCTGTCGGCGCTGATCGCGCTGCCGGCGGCGGCGTATGCCGGCCAGCCGTTCTTCCGCTCGGCCTGGCGCGCGCTGTCGGCCAAGACCACCAACATGGATGTGCCGATCTCGATCGGGGTGTGCCTTGCGCTCGGCATGTCCGTGGTCGAGACCATCCATCACGCCGAGCACGCCTATTTCGACGCGGCGATCATGCTGCTCACGTTTCTTTTGGTCGGCCGCTTCCTCGACCAGAACATGCGGCGGCGGACCCGCGCGGTCGCCGGCAATCTCGCCGCCTTGAAAGCGGAGACGGCCGCAAAATTCGTCGGTCCCGACGAGATTTCGCAGGTGCCGGTCGCGGCGATCCATCCCGGCGACATCGTGCTGCTCCGGCCCGGCGAGCGTTGCGCCGTCGACGGCACGGTGATCGAGGGGCGTTCCGAGATCGACCAGAGCCTGATCACCGGCGAGACGCTGTATGTCACGGCGGAGCAGGGCACGGCGGTCTATGCGGGCTCGATGAACATCTCCGGCACGCTGCGGGTGCGGGTCTCGGCGGCGTCGGAGGCGACGCTGCTCGCCGAGATCACGCGGCTGCTCGACAACGCGCTGCAGGCGCGCTCGCGCTACATGCGGCTCGCCGATCGCGCCTCGCGGCTCTACGCGCCGGTGGTGCATGCGACCGCGCTGATCACCATTTTGGGCTGGGTCATTGCGGGTGCAGGCTGGCACGATGCGATCGTGACCGGCGTGGCCGTGCTGATCATCACCTGTCCCTGCGCGCTCGGGCTCGCGATCCCGACCGTGCAGACGGTGGCCTCGGGCGCCATGTTCAAGGCGGGCGTGCTGCTCAATTCCGGCGACGCCATCGAGCGGCTGGCCGAGGCCGACCACGTCATCTTCGACAAGACCGGCACGCTGACGCTGCCCGATCTCGAAGTGATGAACGCGGCCGATATTCCCGCCGACATTTTTGAACTTGCCGGCCGGCTCGCGCTGTCGAGCCATCATCCGGTCGCCGCCGCCGTCGCGCAGGCCGCCGGCGCAAGGTCGCCGATCGTTGGCGCGGTCGAGGAGGCCGGGCAGGGCGTGCGCGCTGTGGTGGACAGTGTCGAGCTTCGACTAGGCCGTCCGTCCTTTTGCGGCGCCGAGGCGATGGTCGGCGGGGCAACGCTCGATCCTGAGGCCTCCATCGTGGCTTTCAGCAAGGGCAACGAAAAGTTCATTCTGTCGGTGCGCCAGGGTCTGCGGCCGGACGCGCAGGCTGTGATCGCGGCGCTGAAGGCGCGCAATATCGGCATCGAGATTCTGTCCGGCGACCGCGAGCCCGCGGTGATCGCGGCGGCCCATGCGCTGGGCATCGCCGAATGGCGCGCCGGCGTCACGCCGGCCGACAAGATCGCACGGATCGAGGAACTGAAGCGGCGCGGCGCAAAAGTATTGATGGTCGGCGACGGCATGAACGACGCGCCCTCGCTGGCGGCGGCCCATGTCTCGATGTCGCCGATCTCGGCCGCGCATCTCAGCCAGGCGACCGCCGATCTCGTCTTCCTCGGCCGGCCGCTGGCACCGGTCGTTGCCGCGATCGACGCCTCCCGCAAGGCGCTGCATCTGATGCGGCAGAACCTCTGGCTGGCGATCGGCTATAACGTTCTCGCAGTTCCGGTCGCGATCAGCGGCGTGGTGACGCCCCTGATCGCGGCGGCAGCCATGAGCGGGTCGTCGATCCTGGTGATGCTGAACTCGCTGCGCGCCCGTAGCGCCTCACGGGAGATCGTGTGATGGAAATCCTGGTCATCCTGGTGCCGCTCGCGCTGATGCTCGGAGGCGCCGGCCTCGTCGCCTTCCTCTGGTCGCTGCGGAGCGGCCAATATGACGATCTCGACGGCGCGGCCTGGCGCGCCATCGCCGACGACGAGCCGCCGCAGGACGCCCCGGTCAAGCGTTAACGCTCCGTTGGTTCCGCGCTGCCCTTTTCGGACATGGTCGCTGGACGGCCGGCGGTCGCCGGGCGTAACAATGCCGGAAGATTTTGCGTAGAAGCGACGGGGCAGGCTCTCCGGAGCAGGAGCGTGACGAGCATGCAGAAAAATGTCGGAGTGTGCGGGCCTAACGATCTGCCGGGACAGGTCGTGCTGGTGCTGCAAGGCGGCGGTGCGCTCGGCTCCTATCAGGCGGGCGTCTACCAGGCCCTGCACGAGGCCGGGATCGAGCCGGACTGGGTCATCGGCACCTCGATCGGCGCCATCAACGGGAGCCTGATCGCCGGTAATGCGCCGGAGAACAGGCTCGCGCGCCTGAAGGAGTTCTGGAAGCGGATGGAGCAGAATCCGGTCTGGGCTCTGGGTGGCGCCTTTCCCGACTTCAGCGAGAAGCTCGCCTATTTGTCGACTGTGACCCGCGGCATTCCCGGCTTCTTCCGGCCCAACCCGCTGGCGCATGCGGGAGATTCCTTTCCGCTGGGCGCCGATCACGCCGGCTTCTATTCGACCGCGCCACTGGAGAAGACGCTGAGCGAGCTGGTCGATTTCGATCTGGCCAATCGCTGCGCGCCGCGACTGACGGTCGGTGCGGCTCATGTCGGCACCAGCGAAATGCGCTATTTCGACAGCCGCGACGGCGAACTGACGGTGAAGCATATCATGGCTTCGGGCGCGCTGCCGCCGGCCTTCCCGGCGGTGCGCATCGATGGCGAGCTCTATTGGGACGGCGGCATCCTGTCGAACACGCCGACGGAGGCCGTATTCGACGACAATCCACGCAGGGATTCGCTGATTTTCTCCGTGCATCTGTGGAATTCCGTCGGCGCCGAGCCGACCACGATGGCGGAGGTCTTGAACCGCCATAAGGACGTGCAGTACTCCAGCCGCATCGCGAGCCAGATCGTGCGGCAGCAGCAGGCCCATCGCCTGCGCCACGTCATCAACCAGCTTGCCGCGCGGTTGCCCGAGAGCGAGCGCAACGATCCCGCGGTGAGGGAATTGATGAGCTACGGCTGTCCGACCCGCATGCATGTGGTGCGGCTGCTGGCGCCGCAGCTCGATCGCGAAACCCATACCAAGGATATCGACTTCAGTCCGTCGGGCATTACGCGGCGCTGGCATGCGGGTTACGCCCACACGAGATCGGTGCTGGCGCGAAAGCCGTGGATCGGTGAATTCGATCCGCTCGCCGGCGTGGTGCTGCACGAGCATATGGACGAGATGCCGATGGCGGCGGAGTAGGGCCGCGTCCGCTTTCATCGAATTGCCACAGGCCCTGCGGATCGTGCGCCGTCGGCAACCGAAAGGCCTTGCAGTTGGTATCCGGGAACGATCTGGAATTGGCCCTCGATCAGGTTCGCGCCGACGCCGCGGGACCGGTTGCCGGCGTGTTCGGCCCTGACACGGTGACCTGGCAGATCGACCGGGAGGCCGTCATCTTTCTCGGCGCCGGCCGCGCGCTGTTGTTGCAGCTGGCGCATCCCTGGGTCGCTGCCGCCATCGCGGAGCATTCGCGCACCCTTGCCGATCCGATCGGCCGCTTCCATCGCACCTTCGACATCGTCTTTGCGATGGTGTTCGGCTCGCTCGACCGGGCGCAGTTGTCGTCCCGGCAACTGCATCGGCGCCACAGCATGATCGTCGGCGAGATGCCCGAGGCCGTCGGTCCGTTCGCGGCAGGCTCGCGCTACTGCGCCAATGACATTCCGTCGCTGCGCTGGGTTCATGCGACGCTGGTCGAGACCGCGGTGATGGCGCATGACCTGGTCCTCCCGCCACTCTCGGCGGAGGAGCGCGAGCGCTACTGGAGCGAGAGCCGGATGTTCGGTGCCTTGTTTGGATTGACGGCGGACGATTTGCCCGCGGACTGGTCCGGCTTTGCGGCCTACACCGCGGCGATGGCGCAGTCGGACACGCTGACCGTCAGCCCGGCGGCGCGCGAGATCGCCGCGCAGATCCTTGGCGGCGCCCGTCCGTGGCTGCGGCCACCGCGATGGTATCGCGCCCTCACGGCGAGTTTGTTGCCGGAGCGCCTGCGAGCGGGCTTCGGGTTTGAATTCGAGGAGCGCGACAAGAGGGCAGCCGACAACGCGCTGAAATGGATGAGGCGCGTCTATCCCAAACTGCCAGACCGGCTGCGCTATGTCGGTCCCTACCAGGAAGCGCAGGCGCGGCTGCGGGGCGAGCCGCAGCCCGACTGGATGACCCGGTGTCTCAATCGCGCCTGGATCGGGCGGCCGCAAATGGATATGCGCGGGAAGGGATGAGGTTCTCAGCTCTTGGAGTGACGGGCGATAGAGTGGCGCGCCTCTCTCCACATCGTCATTGCGAGCGCAGCGAAGCAATCCAGACTGCGCTATAACTGCCGGCCGAGATGCTCCAGGAGAACGAACGTCCCATCGCGCTGCGACGCATGGAGTCGAGCTGGTCATGCGCCACGAAAGCTGAGAAGGCGCGGCGGACCCCGCCGAGGAAGGATTCGTGCGAGGGTTTTGAGAACAGAAAGCCGGTCTCGCCGTCGGTGATGGTCTCTGCGAGGCCGCCGGTCTGGTGACCGATCGGCAGCGAGCCGAAACGCTGGGCGTACATCTGGCTGAGGCCGCACGGCTCGAAGCGCGACGGCATCAATGTGAAATCGCTGCCCGCGAAGATGCGCCGCGCCTGGGCGTCGTTGAAGCCAATGGTGACGCCGATGGCGTCGGGGCGGCGGCGATGGGCGTCGATCAGCGCCTGCTCGAGCGCCGGCTCGCCGGAGCCGGTGACCACGATCTGCCCGCCGGCATCGATGATCTCGTCGGCGGCCGACAGCACGAGGTCGATGCCCTTCTGGTGCACGAGGCGTGCGACGATCGCGAACATCGGCCCGCGCGAGACCGCCAGGCCAAACTGCTTGCGGATATAATCCGCATTGGCCTTCTTGCCGACCCAGTCGCCGGCGCCGAACTGCTGGGCCAGCTGGGAGCAGGAGCGCGGGTCCCAGCTCTCGTCGATGCCGTTGAGGATGCCGGTGAGCTCGGCAGCATCCGAGCGGACACGAAGCAGGCCTTCGAGACCGCAGCCGAATTCCTCCGTCGTGATCTCGCGTGCATAGGTGCCGCTCACGGTAGTGAGGTGCGAGGCATAGACCAGCCCGGCCTTGAGGAAGGAGAGCTGGTCGTAGAATTCGACGCCGTCGATATGGAAGGAACTCTCGGGGACGCCGATCCGCCGCAGCGAGTCCTTCGGGAAGAGTCCCTGGTAGGCGAGGTTGTGGATGGTCAGGATCGACGGCAGCCTGGCCCCGCGCCAGGCGAGGTAGGCCGGCACGAGCGAGGCCTGCCAGTCGTTGGCATGGATCAGGTCTGCTGCCCAATTCTTGTCCAGCTTGCCCATGGCCAGCTCAGCGGCTGCCGAGGCAAAGCGCGCAAAGCGGATGTCGTTGTCCGGCCAGTCGTGTCCGGACTCGTCGCCATAGGGATTGCCGGGCCGGTCGTAGAGTTGTGAGCACAACAGCACATAGACCGGCAGCCCGTCCTTGGTCGCAGCCCGGCCGAGCGAGCAGGCCGGCATCTCCGCAAACGCCGGGCAGCGGCCAACGACCTGAATATGCGTGAGTTGTTCGATGATGTCGCGATAGCCCGGCAACATGACCCGGATATCGGCGAGAGGGCGAAGCACCCTGGGAAGTGCAGCGGAAACGGCGCCGAGTCCGCCAACGCGGACGAAATCGTCCATCTCGGTTGTGACGAACAAGACCCTCAAGAACAGCTGCCCTCTTCCGATCCCGTTTATTGCTATGCAAGAACGGGTCCAGTTGTCCTGGAATTCCCAAGCCCGCCCGTGAGACGCGTCCGTTCGGTAAAGACTTTCCTACTCACCCGCCGCCCTCTAGGGTCGGCGCATCAACAAGAGAGAACTTCGATAGTTCCTAAGAGGCCGAGGGGGCGTAAGCAGGCATGGCGTTAGCAGATAAGCATGAGGGGACGACGACAAAGGCCTTCGCGGGCCTCAGGGTCCTGGATTTTTCGACCACCATCGCCGGTCCCCACTGTGCGCGGATGCTTGCCGACATGGGCGCCGAGGTCATCAAGATCGAGACCGACGGCGGCGAGACGATGCGCACCCGGCCGCCGCTGCGCAAGGGGTGCAGCACCGTATTCGGCCAGCTCAACGTCGGCAAGAAAAGCGTCGTGCTCGATCTCAAGTCCGAGGAGGGCAAGGAGGCGGTGCGCCGGCTCGCCGCGACCGCCGATATCCTGGTCGAGAACTTTCGCCCCGGCGTGATGCACCGGCTGCGGCTGGACTACGGCCGCCTGCGCCCGGTCAATCCAAAGCTGATCTATTGCTCGATCTCGGGCTACGGCCAGACCGGTCCCTCGGCCGAGCTGCCGGCCTACGCGCCGGTAATCCATGCGGCCTCCGGCTACGACATGGCGCATCTCGCCTATCAGCCAGGCCGCAGCCGTCCCGACTATTGCGGCATCTACCATGCCGACGTCGTCACCGGCACCTACGGTTTTGGCGCGATTGCTTCGGCGCTCTATCAGCGCACGGTGACCGGGCAGGGCCAGCACATCGACGTCTCCATGCTGGAATCGATGCTGACCTTGACGGTGATCGAGCTGCAGAGCTCGCAATTCGCGGTGAAGCCACCGCCGCGCCCGATGTTCGGGCCGACCGAGACGGCCAATGGCTATGTCATGATCACGGTCGCGAGCGAGAAGACGTTTCAGTGCCTGATGGGTGTGATCGGCCGCCCCGAATGGATTTCCGATCCGCGCTTCTCCACCTACGCCGCGCGCCGCGAGAACTGGGCTGATATGATGGACGGCGTCGAGGCCTGGTCGCGGCCACTCACGACCGACGCGTGTCTTGTCGCGTTTGGCGCGGCCGGTGTGCCGGCCTCGGCCTATCGCACCGTGTCTGAGGCGCTGGCCGATCCGCAACTCGCGCACCGGCAGGCGCTCTCGTCCGTCGAGGACGAGGGTGGCTCGTTCCAGGTGCTCAATCTGCCGTTCCGGATGTCGGGCGCCGACACCACGCCCGCCAAAACGATGGCCGTGCTCGGCGAGCACACGGACGAATTGCGCGAGGAGATCGGCCTCGCCGACGATGCTCCAATTCCGTCAGGCAAAACGGCTGCGACAAACTGAGCGCATCGCAGCACCACTACAGCGTTTGATCTCTCGCGTGTTCCTCTTGCCGTGGCGAGCATTTATCGCCAAGCTTGCCTCCGAGTCATTCAACGATCCGAAACATCGGACGAGGGATCCCGGGAGGAACCATGACGAACCTTGCTGCCGCGGCGCGCAAGCACGCGCCGATTTTCCTTGTTGCGGCATTTTCTCTCCTTCCGCCGGCCGAGCCGGCACAGGCGCAGAAGGCGGGCGGCAGCATCACCGTCGGTCAGGAGCTGGAGATTACGGGCTTCGATCCGCTCAAGGTCGGGGTCTACGACACCTCGACCTTCACCGCTGCGGCCGCGATCTTCGATACGCTCACCACGCTCGACGAGAAGGGCGAGGCCGCGCCAAAGCTGGCAGTCTCCTGGACCCATTCGGACGATTACAAGAGCTGGACCTTCAAGCTGCGCCAGGGCGTGAAATTCCACGACGGCACGCCGTTCAATGCGCAAGCCTTCAAGGAGAACTTCGATCGGCAGAAGGACCCCGCCAACAAGTGCCGCTGCGCCTTCTACATCACCAACGTCAAGGAGGTGCTGGCGCCCGATGAATATACTGTCGTCTACAATCTCACCGATCCTTCCGTGAATTTGCCGGCGACGAACACCATCCAGAGCCAGAACAACGTCGTGCATTCGCCGACGGCGTGGAAGACCAAGGGCGACGACTACAATCGCAATCCCGTCGGCACCGGTCCCTACATCCTGAAATCATGGACGGCCGGCGATCGCATGGTTCTGGAGAAGAACCCGGGCTACTGGGACAAGGGCCGTCCCTATCTCGACCGCATCATCCTGAAGCCGCTGCCCGACGCGCAGTCGCGTTTCGCCTCGCTGCAATCGGGCGAGGCCGACATCATCTGGGACGACGAGAACGACGCCGACAACATCATGAAGGCGCAGAAGGACTCCAAGCTCACCGTGCACACCTACAAGGGCTCGGGCGCGCAGGTCTATGCCTTCAACACCAAGGTGGCGCCGTTCGACGACGTCCGCGTGCGGCAGGCGCTGGTGATGGCGATCGACCGTCCAAAGATGTCGCAGGCGATCAGCAACGGCCTGAGCCGGCCCGCGACCAATCCCTATGGCGACGGCTCCTGGGTCAAATGCAAGGACGACGGCGCGCTGCCGTTCGACGTCGAGAAGGCCAAGGCGCTGATCAAGGACTATGGCAAGCCGGTCGAGTTCAAGACGATGGTGACCGCGACGCCGCGCGGCCGCATGATCGGCCAGGTGCTCCAGCAATTCTGGAAGCGCGCCGGCGCCAACATGGAGATCGAGCAGGTCGACCAGGCCACCATTCCGCCGCGCGCGTTCATGCGTCAGTTCCAGCTCATACCCTGGCGCATCGTCGACCTCGCCGATCCCGATCCGCAGATGTATGCGAACTTCCGCAGCGGCAGCCCGCTGGCGCTGGCCAACTTCGCCGATCCGGAGCTCGACCGGCTGCTCGACCACTCCCGCGTCACCGCCGACCCCGCAGCGCGTATCGAGGACTATTGCGCGATCAGCCGCCTGATCAACAAGGAGGCGATCTGGTTCTGGACCTTCCAGAACACCTATTATGCGCTGTCGAGCGCGAAGCTGAAGGGCTTTCCAAAGATCTACAACGGCGTGATCGACGTCTCGACCACCTGGCTGGAATGACCGCGCGATGCTGAACTTCGTCGTGCGGCGGCTCCTTGCCATCCTGCCGGTGCTGCTCGCCGTCTCGCTGCTCACCTTCCTGATCGCCGCGTTGCTGCCGGGCGATCTTGCCTATGTCATCCTCGGCGATCAGGCGACGCCGGAGAATGTCGCGGCGTTGCGCCGTGACATGGGGCTCGACCAGCCGCTGTGGTGGCGTTATCTGAGCTGGCTCGGTCATGTCCTGCAGGGCGATCTCGGCCGCTCCTTCCGCACCGGGCAGACGGTGTTGCAGGCGGTAGCCGAGCGCATTCCGGTCTCGCTCGAGCTGATGCTGATGGCCGAATTCATCGGGCTCCTGATCGGCGTGCCGCTCGCGATCGCCTGCGCTGCGCGCGCCGGTGGCGCCTTCGACCGCTTCATGACCGGCAGCGCCTTCGCCATGCTGTCGATGCCGTCCTTCCTGATGGCGATTTTGTTGATCTATCTGTTCGCGGTCGAGTTGCGCTGGCTGCCGGCGACCGGCTATGTGCCGTTCACCGAGGAGCCGCTGTCGAACCTGCGCTTCTTCGTGCTGCCGGCGCTGACGCTGGCGCTGGCGGAATGGCCTGGAATCATGCGGGTGCTGCGCTCCGACATGATCGCGACCCTGCAGGAGGACTACATTGCTCTCGCGAAAGCGAAAGGCCTCAAGCCCGCGCGCATCCTGTTCGTGCATGCGCTGAAGCCATCGTCGCTGACCCTGGTGACGGTCACAGGCATCAACATCGGTCGCCTGCTGGGCGGCACGCTGATCGTGGAATCGATCTTCGCGCTGCCGGGCATCGGCCGCTTGCTGGTTGGCGCGATCTACACCCGCGACCTCGTCATCCTCCAGGGCGTGGTGCTGCTGGTCGCTTGCGGCTTCGTCATCGTCAATTTCATCGTCGACATGCTTTACGCCGTGCTCGATCCGAGGATCCGCCATGGCCACGCTTGAGCTGTCGATGCAGGACGAGGTGGTCTCCGAGCCGGTTCGGCGCCGGCGCAAGCTCGGCCTGTTGTTCTGGTTCGCGAGCGCCTGGCTCGCGATTGTCCTGACGCTCGCGATCCTCGCGCCGGTGCTGCCGCTGCAGAATCCTGTAGACATGGACATGCTGGAGCGCCGTGCGGCGTTCTCCGGGGAACACTGGCTCGGCACCGACGGGCTCGGCCGCGACGAATTTGCCCGCCTGATCTTTGGCGCGCGGGTGTCGCTGACGGTCGGGCTGATCGCGCCGATGATCGGCCTTGCGCTCGGCGGCGCGCTTGGTCTCCTCGCCGGCTATTTCCGCGGCCGGTTCGAGACGCTGGTGGTCGGCAGTATGGACGTGCTGCTGGCCTTTCCGCCGCTGATCTTCGCGCTCGCGGTGACCGCCTATCTCGGCCAGTCGATTCCCAATCTCACCCTGATTCTCGGCGTGCTCGGCATTCCCGCCTTCATGCGCGTGGCGCGCGCGGCCACGCTGACGCTGGCGCGGCGCGAGTTCGTGATCGCGGCCGAGGCGCTTGGCGCCAGCCATGCGCGCATCCTGTTGCGCGAGCTGCTGCCGAACGTGATCCTGCCGCTGCTGGCCTTCTTCCTGCTCGGCGTCGCCGTCACCATCGTGGTCGAGGGCGCACTGTCCTTCCTCGGGCTCGGCGTGCCGCCGCCGATGGCGAGCTGGGGCAGCATGATCGGCGAAGGGCGCGACAGCCTCGACGTCGCGCCGCGGCTGGCCTTCCTGCCGGCAACAGCGCTGTTCTTGACCGTGCTGGCCTTCAACCTGGTCGGCGACACCTTGCGGGCCCTGACCGACCCGCGTCAGGGGGCGCTGTGAGCGCGCCGCTGTTGACCATCGAGGACGTCGCGGTCGAGCTGCCGACCCCGCGCGGCAATTTGCGCGCCGTGGATCATGTCGACCTGACGCTGGAGGCGGGCCGCACGCTCGGCATCGTCGGCGAATCCGGCTGCGGCAAGACCATGCTGTCGCGCGCGGTGCTTCAGCTCTTGCCGAAGAAGGCGAAGCTGACAGGGCGCGTGATGTTCGACGGCCAGGACCTGGTGCGGCTCGACTCCGAGCGTCTGCGGCGCCTGCGTGGGCGCGACCTCGCGGTCGTGTTCCAGGACCCGATGACCTCGCTCAACCCGGTGCTGACCATCGGCACCCAGCTGATGGAGACGATCCAGGAGCATCTCGAGCTCGATGCGCCGGCGGCGCGGAGGCGCAGCATCGAGCTGCTCGCCGCCGTCGGCATTCCGGCGCCGGAGCAGCGGCTCGCGCAATATCCACATCAATGTTCCGGCGGCATGYGCCAGCGCATCGCGATTGCGATCGCGCTGTCCTGCGAGCCGAAGCTCCTGATTGCGGACGAGCCGACCACGGCGCTCGACGTGACCATCCAGGCGCAGATCCTCGATCTGCTGGCGCGCGAGCAGCGCCGCCGCCACATGGCGATGATCATCATCACCCACGATCTCGGCGTCGTCGCCGGCCGCGCCGACGAGGTCGCGGTGATGTATGCGGGCAGGGTGGTCGAGCGCGCGCCGACGCAGGCGTTGTTCAAGCGCATGCACATGCCCTACACCGAGGCGCTGCTGGCGGCGATCCCGAAGCTGGAGACCGCGCCGCATACGCCACTGCCCGCCATCTCCGGCCGTCCGCCCGATCCGACCCGGCCGCTGAGGGGCTGCTCGTTTGCGCCACGCTGCCGCTATGCCGCAGGGCGCTGTCACGAGGCCAAGCCCGAATTGAAGGGCGCGGAGATGCCTGATCATCTCTATGCCTGCTTCCATCCGATCCAGATGACGGAGGGGATTGGCGCATGATGCAGTTTGCCATGCCCGCTGAGCCGCTCCTGAACGTCGACAATCTCGTCGTCGAATATGGTCTTGGCAACAAGACGGTGCACGCGGTCTCCGGCGTCAGCCTCCAGGTCGCGCGCGGCGAGACGCTGGGGCTGGTCGGCGAATCCGGCTGCGGCAAGTCGACGCTGGGGCGCGCGGTGCTGCAATTGCGCCGCGCCAAATCCGGCCGCGTGCTGTTCGACGGCGAGGATCTCACCGCGATGGAAGGCGAGGCGCTGCGAAAAATGCGCCGCCGCGTGCAGCTGATCTTCCAGGACCCGATCGCTTCGCTCAATCCGCGCCGACGCATCGGTGACATCGTTGCCGAGCCGCTGATCATCGCCGGCGTGAAAGATGCCGCCGAGCGCAAGCGGCGCGTTCACGACGTGCTGTCCGCGGTCGGGCTCGACCCTGACCTCGTAGCGGGCCGTCTGCCGCACGAATTCTCCGGCGGCCAGTGCCAGCGCATCTGCATCGCACGATCGCTGGTGCTCAACCCCGAATTCATCGTCTGCGACGAGCCGGTCTCGGCGCTCGACGTCTCCATCCGCGCGCAGATCCTCAATCTGCTCGAGGAGATGAAGGCGCGCTTCGGCCTGACGCTGCTGTTCATCGCGCATGATCTCGCGGTGGTGAAAGCGGTCAGCGACCGCGTCGCGGTGATGTATCTCGGCCGGCTCTGCGAGGTCGGGCCGTCGGAACAATTGTTCGCGAGGCCCGCGCATCCCTACACGGACCTGCTGTTGCAGGCGATCCCGGTGCCCGATCCGGACGTGCGTCCCGTCGAGAGTGTGGCGACCGGCGAGCCACCATCGCCGATTGCGCCGCCGTCCGGCTGCCGCTTCCGCACCCGCTGCCCGCGGGCCGACCAGCGATGCAGCGCGGAGATACCGGAGTTGCGCGAGGTCGCACCCGGCCAGTTCGCGGCTTGCCACCATCCGCTGGCCTAAACTAAAGACGGAAGCGGATTTGTTTCGCCCCGCCGGTCATGGCATGGTGGCGACGACAAGAAGTATGCCGGGAGGACGCCGATGAAGAGTTTCAAGGTTGCCGATTTCAAGGCGCCGCTGCAGGAGTTCGACGAGGCCACGCCGCAGCCGTCGGGCACGCAGGTGCTGATCAAGGTGAAGGCCGCCGGCGTCTGCCACAGCGACCTCCACATCTGGGAAGGCGGCTACGATCTCGGCCACGGCCGCAAGCCGCTGTCGCTGAAGGACCGCGGCATCAATCTGCCGCTGACCATGGGCCATGAGACGGTCGGCGAAATCGCAGCCTTCGGCCCCGACGTGAAGCCGACCGACCAGGGCGATCTCAGGCTCGGCGATGTCGGCCTCGTCTATCCCTGGATCGGCTGCGGCAAGTGCGCCACGTGCCTGGCCGGTGACGAGAACATGTGCCTGACGCCGCGCTCGCTCGGCGTCTATTGCGACGGCGGCTACTCCGACCACATGCTGGTGCCTCATCCCCGCTATCTGCTCAACCTGAAGGGGCTCGATCCCGCCTCGGCGGCGCCCTACGCCTGCTCTGGCGTCACCACCTACAGCGCGCTGAAGAAGGTCGAGCAGCATTTCGACACGCCGATCGTGATGTTCGGCGCCGGCGGTCTTGGCCTGATGGCGCTGTCGCTGCTGAAGGCAATGGGCGGCAAGGGCGCGATCATGGTCGACATCGACGCCAGGAAGCGCGAGGCCGCCGAAAAGGCCGGCGCGCTCGCGACCGTCGATCCCAAGGCGCCGGATGCGCTGGAGCAGCTTGCCAAAAAGGCGGGCGGGCCGATCCGCGCCGTGATCGATCTGGTCGGTAACGCCGCGACAACGCAACTCGGCTTCGATTGCCTGACCAAGGGCGGCAAGCTCGTCATCGTCGGCCTGTTCGGCGGCGGCGCGACCTGGGCGCTGCCGCTGATCCCGATCAAGGCGGTGACGATCCAGGGCAGCTATGTCGGCAATTTGCGCGAGACGCAGGAGCTGCTCGACCTCGTGCGCGCCAAGAACGTGCCGCCGATCCCGGTGACGCGCCAACCGCTCAACAAGGCCAATGACGCGCTGGTGCAATTGCAGCAGGGCGCGGTGGTCGGTCGCACGGTGCTGACGCCGTAATAAACGCTCTCTCCTCCGTCATTGCGAGCGAAGCGAAGCAAAGCAATCCAGAAATCCCTCCGCGGACACAGTCTGGATTGCTTCGTCGCTTCGCTCCTCGCAATGACGTCCTTGGCTCGTTCCTTCCTAAGGTCTCTCAAATGTCCGCAAACAACGCCTTCCACATTGCCGTGCTCGCCGGTGACGGCATCGGTCCCGAAGTCATGGCACCGGCCATCGAAGTCTTGCGCAAGATCGAGGCGAAGTCCGGCCTGAGCTTCCGCTTCACCGAGGCGCCCGCCGGCGCCAACAATTATCTCGCGACCGGCAAGTCGATGCCCGATTCCACGATCAAGCTGTGCGAGGAGGCCGATGCGATCCTGCTCGGCGCCTGTGGCCTGCCGTCGGTGCGCTACCCCGATAATACCGAGATCGCGCCGCAGATCGAGCTTCGGTTCATCTTCGATCTCTATGCCGGCGTGCGCCCGGCGCGGCTCATTCCGGGCGTGCCGAGCCCGATCGTCGGCGCCGACCAGCGCGGCATCGATCTCGTCGTGATCCGCGAATCCACCGAAGGCCTGTTCGCCTCGATGGGCAAGGGCGTCGTCACCCATGAGGACGCGCGCGAGACCATGGTGATCACGCGCAAGACCTCCGAGCGCCTGTTCGAGTTCTCGTTTCGGCTCGCCGAGCGGCGCAAGGCGCGCGGCAAGCCGGGGATGCTGACCTGCGTCGACAAGGCGAACGTGTTCAAGGCCTTTGCGTTCTTCCGCGGCATCTTCGACGAGATCGAGAAGAAGCATCCGAACGTGAAGACCGACCGGCTCTATGTCGATGCCTGCTCGGCGATGCTGGTGAAGCGTCCCTGGGATTTCGACGTGATGGTGATGGAGAACATGTTCGGCGACATCGTCTCCGACATCACCGCGAGCCTGATCGGTGGCCTCGGCATGGCGCCGTCCGCCGACATCGGCGACAAATATGCCGTGTTCCAGCCCTGCCACGGCACCGCACCCGATATCATGGGGCAGGGCAAGGCCAATCCCACCGGCATGATCCTGTCGGCGGCGATGATGCTGGACTGGCTCGCCGACAAGCACGGCGTCGAGAGCGCGGCAGAAGCCGGCGAGCAGATCGAGCGTGCGGTGGATCAGATCTACGCCGGCGGCATCAAGCCGATGGAGTTCGGCGGCAGCAATGGCACGGCTGACATTACGAAAGCGGTGCTCGCTGCGCTGTAGTTACCGCAGGCGGTCGATATCGGTGGAGCCGGACGTCAATGAGCAATCCGGTTCCCGAGCACTATCGGCACCTCAGGACCTTCGCCTTCGGCGACAATCCTGCGCTCGCGGATGAATTGGTCGAACTCGTCGTCAAGGGCGTCAAGACCGCGACTTGCAGCACGGAGGACGAACCTAACACGTCCACGCCCGGTGAGCGCTGGGTCGTGCTCAACGGGCGCGGAGAACCGCGCTGCGTCATTGAATCCGTCGAGATCACCTATCGGCGCTTCAATGACGTCGATGCCGCGTTTGCGCACGATGAGGGCGAAGGCGATCGAAGCCTCGCCTATTGGCGCAGCGCCCATCGGACCTATTTCGGCCGGCTCGGACGATTCAGCGAGGGCATGACGCTCATGTGCGAGCGCTTTCGCCTGATCGAGGTGTTCGACGATCTACGGCCTGTCGGACCATAGCTAATGTTCAGATGGCCCCGCAAAGCGAGAGCATCGCAAGGATGACCAGTGCAAGTCCCAAGCTCATTATCTTCGATTCGGACGGCGTCCTGGTCGATAGTGAGATTATTGCCCTGACCGTCCTGGTCCGAACAGCATCTGAGGAAGGCGTAACGATCAGCGTGGAGGACGCTATACGTTCTTTCCGAGGGGTAAAGATGGCGGATTGCGTGCGCGAAATTGAGCGTCGGCTAGGCCGCGGCGTCCGAGACACTTTCGTTGCTGACGTTCGACAAGCAACCGCGCTGGCTTTTGATGCCGAACTGAAGCCTGTCGAAGGAATCCATGCAGCGTTAGCCGAGATTACCGTTCCCGTTTGCGTAGCGTCTAACGGACCCATGTCGAAGCTCACGCATGCACTCGGGTTGACGAAACTGCTGGGGCACTTTGAAGGACGTATCTTTAGTGCGTATGAGGTTGGTTCGTGGAAGCCAGACCCCGGCCTGTTTCTGCATGCCGCACAAACGTTGGGTGTTCACCCTTCACGTTGCGTCGTTATTGAGGACTCCTTGTCCGGGATTCGCGCGGCAAAGGCCGCGGGAATGAGAGTCTTGGGGTTTACCGGCGGTGATCCGCGAGTTGAGCCAGAGTTAGCAGCCTTCTGCGATGAGTTCTTTCATCGGATGAGCGACCTTCCGGCTTTGTTGCGTATCGAATGATTGCAGCGCTCGCAAAGGCGCGACCTCTGTTATGAGGCCCAACAACGGACACCGCCAACGAGTTCATGACGTGGATTTCGACCCCAGATTGGCCCAAGGTAAAATGGGAGCGAAGAAACCTAGAAGGAAGTTGATTGCATGCGTTTGCTCTTCGTCTTTGTACTCGCAACAATACTGCCGGCCGCCGCTTATGCGTAAGTAAGAACATGTTTCGACGCAAGAGACGAACAAAACATGCGAAATGCGATGGGGACAGGACCGGATGCGATCGAAAGGGCTGTGAAATTCTTTTCCGAGCTGTATGGGGAGCTACCCCAGTCAGAGAAACGAATTCCCGACGGGATCCTTCTACGTTGGATAGTTCCGAAGCAGCCGGGGCTGGCAACAACCTTCGCGCGCTACATCACGATCAACATGGCGCGCGAGCCGTCGGCATCTTGTACGACTACTTTCTAGTCACGGCGGGGTTGTTTTCGTGATTTTTGCTGGCGCGGCCGGCCGCCGAGGCTACTTGCCCGTAAACTGCGGCTTGCGCTTTTCCATGAAGGCCTGACGGCCCTCGCGAAAATCCGCGCTGTCCATGCAGGCGTGACCGATCGCCTTGATTGCCTCCAGGTCGCGCTGGCTCTCGTCTTTCAACACCTGCGCGATAGTGATCTTGGCGGCCTTGATCGCGAGCGGGGCGTTCTCGGAGATGGTCTGCGCGATCGTCATCGTCTCCCCCCACAACTCGTCGATCGGGAACAAGCGCTCGACGAGGCCAATGCGCAGCGCCTCGGCGGAATCGATCCGCATGCCCGTGTACATCAGAAGCCGTGCCCAGGACGGACCGACCAGCGACACCAGATGCTTCAAGCCGTCATAGCCATAGGCGATGCCGAGTTTTGCCGCGGGAATGCCGAACTGGCTGCCATCTGCGGCGAGGCGGATGTCGGCGAGCATCGCGACCTGCATGCCGCCGCCTAGACAGAATCCCTCGATGCAGGCGATGGTCGGCTTGGGATAGTCGGCGAGCAGCGCGCGCTGGGCGGCGCTGCGCCTGGCATATTCCTCGGACGCCGCCGCATTGTGGCGGGTCTTCTCAAACTGGCTGATGTCGGCCCCGGAGACGAATGCCTTGCCGCCGGCGCCGCGCAGGATCACGACGCGAACCGTCGCGTCATCGCGCAGGCTCGTCAGCGCCTCGCCAAATCCCTCCCACATCTCCAGCGACATCGCGTTGCGCTTGTCAGGATTGTTGAAGGTGATCACGCCGACGCCGTCGATGACCTGCTTGAGGATCTTGCCGTCGGCAAGGGGTGTTTCGGTCGTGCTGGAATTGTCAGGCATTGCGCGCTCGCTTGTCGTAGGCCGAGCGCAATGTGCGGCCGGGGCGCGGCCCGGGTCAACCGCGACGAGGGACGCGGCTTTGCATCCGCCTGTGCCGCGATTGCATGGCGCGAGAAGCGGTTATTCCTTGAGCATGATCTTTTCGGAAAACCGCTGCACACTTTTCCGGATCATGCTCTACTGCGTTGCGTGCATGTGCGCGGTCAGGGGATGGCTGCCGGCATTGCTGAAGAACGCCGCCTCTTCGGCGGTGGCCTCCAGCAACTGCTCGTCCTGATTATAGACGTCGTTGCGGAACTGGACGGTCTGGTCCCTGGTCATCCATGCCGTGAGGTAGATCCAGGCCACCGGCACCTTCTTCGCCATGGCGACATCGAGGTGCTGGCCGCTCGCAATCTCCGTATCGATCGCGGCGCGGCTCCATTTCGGCTGGTCCTTCAGCAGCCAGGCGGCGAGATCGCGCACATTGTCGACGCGCGAGCAGCCATTGGAATCGAAGCGGTAGTCGTCGCTGAACAGATTGCGCTGGTTGGTGTCGTGCATATAGACCGAATAGGAATTCGGCATGTCGATCTTCACCGCGCCGAGCGCGTTGAAGGTGCCGTTGTGCTGGCGCACGGTGAAGTTCGGCGTGTGCGTGCCCGACCAGTCGACCGAATGCGGGTCGATCGGATTGTCGTGGGCGTCGAGCACCTCCATGTGCATGCGCGACAAATAGGTCGGATCCTTGCGCATATGCGCCGAGATCTCGGTCTTGGCGATCGAGGACGGCACCGTCCAGGTCGGATTGAGCACGACGCTGGTGATCTGGGCCGTCAGGGTCGGCGAGGGCTTTTCGGTCCTGCCGACGATCACGCGATAGCGCCGCACCACCACATCGTTCTCGACCGCTTCGGCAAACGCGGCGGGGATGTTGACCACGACATAGCGCTGGCCGAAGCCGAAATTCATGTTCTCGAGCCGCTGGAGCGAAGCCTCCAGCTGCCGGATGCGCTTCTGCACGGAGACGTTCATCGCCGCGAGCGTGCGCGGCGTCACCGTGCCGGTCGGCGCCAGTCCATGGCGGGCCTGGAAGCGCTTCACGGCGTCGGCGAGATCCTGATCGAAGGCGCCGCTGGCCTTGTCGGCGGCGAGATCGCCGGAGAGGATTAGTCGCTTGCGCAGCAGCTCGTCGCTGGCGCCTTGGACGCCGAGGGCGAACTTGGCATCGGCAGGGATGGTCGGCCAGCCGCCGCGCACGGCGAGATCGGAGTAGCTGAGTGCGGCATCCTTGATGCGCTGGGCCGAGCCCTCGTCATAGGTTGGCTCGTGCGTCAGCGCGAGCGCCGCGGCGGAGCGGCTCTCCGCCGTCGAAGCGGGTGCGGCAGCCTTCGGCGCGGCAGCATGGGCCGGGTTCGCCGCGGCCGGCACTGTACCGGCCGCCGTTGCCGGCCTGGGGTTTGCCTGTCCCGTGGTTTCGGTTTGCGCCAGCGCGGAGGCGCTCGCGAGCACGCCGACGGCAACGATCATCGCATGGCGTTTCGACATGTGTCCCATTTTCCCCACGAGGACGAGGCCCGGACGGGCGCTCGCATTGGCAATTCCCGCTCGCCGCGCTGCGTGCGCCGATTCGCAAAAATCGGCGGGAAGCTAGAGCCCCGGAGTTGAGGTCCCATTAAGCACGGCAGTCGAAAGCCCGCGCGCTCGAGGCGGGGCGTCTCGATTGTGTCGCAGCAGGGGTGGGATCGGTTCGCGAAATCCGCGGCGATGGTGGGCAAATTGCCGGGAAATCCGCAGCAAGAAACCCGCAAGAAAAAAGGGCGGCTTGGCCGCCCCGAAAGGAGAGCCGCGCGCAAGCGCGCGGACTGGGTCTCGTTCAATCCGGCCGCGCCCCCGTGACGCGGCGGATTGAACATCGGCCGTAAAGGTCAGAGCCCGATCGGCTCAGGCCTCGTTCGCTGCGATCGATTCCATCAGCGAGACGAGCTGACGCTGCACCGTCTGGTCCTTGATCTTGCTGTAGGCGCGCAGCAGGCGGAGGCTGAAGGCGGAATCGAGGAACAGCAGGCTCTCGACTTCGCGCGCCTTGTTGTCGCCGTCATAGAAGAAGGTCACGGGCACATCGAGGGCGGTGGCGATCTGCTGAAGCCGAGCCGCGCCGACGCGATTGACGCCCTTCTCGTATTTCTGGACCTGCTGGAAGCTCACGCCGAGCTTCTCGCCCAGCTCGGCCTGCGAGATCTTCATCTCGACGCGCCGCAGACGGATCCGCTTGCCAAGCTCAATGTCCGGCTTGCCGGCGCTGCGCTGCTTCATTCTTTTCGCCGCTGCTTTCATACTCTCACCTTTGTTCTTCGGTTGAAAATCCCCCGAAGAGCTGGGTCAGGGGTTCGCCCATATACTCGTCCTTGAATTCATGCGGATGCACGAACTCTTCCTTAAACCACGGGAATCGCGCCGGATTGAAAGCCTCGATCAGCCAGTCAATCATGTGCCGAACGCGTGGAATCCGGCCGCTACCAGGGTGGTAGGACAACCAGATATCCAGCGGCCTGTTCAGCTCGACCTCCAGTGGAATCAACTTCCCGCCAAGCGCAATGGCGTAGCTCGGGAATACGCCGATGCCGGCGCCATTCGCGACCGCCCAATAATTGGCGCTTGAGACGTTGGTCTTCATGACCAGCAGGTCACGTTCCGGAACGCCTGGGAAGAAGCTCTCGAAGGTTTCCTTGGCGGCCAGCTGGTCGGCGAATTGCAGCACGAGGCGGTGCTTGATCAATTCGAGCGCCGAGCGCGGCGTGCCGTGTTTCTCAAGGTATTTTTCCGAAGCCCAGAACATCAGGTGCATGCGGCCGAGCCGCACCAGCTTGACGTCGAGCGCGGAGGGACGCGACAGATGGATGGCGACGTCGGCCTCGTGACGAGAGACATCGGCCGAGCGCATCGCGCAATGGAGGTCGACCAGGATCTTCGGATAGGCCTGCTGGAATTCGACCAGCCGCGGGGCGAGCCAGAACGTCCCGAGACCCTCGGTGACGGCCACGCGAACTTCGCCGGACAGGGCGTTGGCCGTCGAATCGCTGGTGCGCAGCACGTCGAAGGCGGCCGCCTCCATGCGCTCGACGGCGGAGACCACCAGTGCACCTTCATCGGTCAGATGCGTGCCGTGGACGTCGCGGGTGAACAGGGTGGTGCCGGTCTGGCGCTCGAAATCATCAATCCGGCGGCGGACAGCGTTGATCGACAGCGACAGGCGTTCAGACGCCGAGCGAAAACTGCCGCATCGAACGACTTCCAGGAATATGCGGGCCGCATCCCAATCGGAGAGGCCGCTGATGTTGATCTTTGGGCGTTCCTCCTGTGGAACGCCCCTTTCCGCCAAGGAGTGCATACAAGTCCCTTCGGGTTGCTAAACTGGCAGAATTGGGCGCAAACCACAACCACTGCGGGTTGGGGAACGGCGACTTTTGAACGCCATCGTTACTGCCTCGTGGGCGGTATCCGAGTGTTACTAAGGCTGAGAATCGAATCGGCCGACCAACGTTGGAATGAGGGGTGTGGCGTGAGTTCCGTTGCGAGCCCTGAAATGGCTGCAGGATTGTCGGCGTTTTCCGTGACGGAAGTCCTTGCGCGCGAGCTGTCGCCGCGCGGAATGGGTCGATCATCCAGTGCCGCGCGTTCGACTCCCGGCCACGACGATAATGGCGTCCCGCGCAGCGGGTCGATGTTCGCGGGAGCCACGGTTTCCCGGCAAAATCATACTGAAATCATGTTCGGAGGCGTCGGCGCCTCGTGTTATTCTCGGTATCCCATGGGGGCCGAGGGGATTTCCACAAACACGTCTCGCAGGCCGAACTAACGGAAAGAACGCCGGTGTCGCATTCAGACGAACAGTTGCAGTCGGTGCTGGAAACGCTTGAGGAGTGCCGCAAGGTTCTCAACGAGAGCAACAACCGCGAGTCGGCCGAGCTGCTGTCCATCGTCATCCTCGACGTGCGGATGAAGCTCAAAGGAATTGACAGTGCCGATCTCAAGGCGCTGTGCGACGAAATGCTGCGGAGCGCTGGAAGCGAACCGCAGCCCCCCTCCAAGCAGACGCAGGACCAGCCCCGGCGTCCGCTGCTCCGCGTGGTGAAGTAGCCGCGCCGCCGAGTCTCGCTTTTTGGCGAGGTTTGTGCGCGTCCCGATGCCGCATCTGTGATCGCAGACGGCATCGGGAGGAGCCTGGTTTCGTGCGCCTCTGTTGTGCGCATTCCCCGGCATCGGCTACACCAGAGCCGGTTCGGCTCCCGCCCGCGCGCATTCCCGGTGCGCGGCCAAAGAGCCTGAGATGGCTCCGACTGCATCATGCAAAATGTCTCGATCCCGGCGGCCCTGATTGCCGGCCTCGTCAGCTTCCTCTCTCCCTGCGTTCTGCCCCTGGTTCCGCCCTATCTGATCTATCTCACGGGCGCCACGATCGAGCATGTCGAGAACAAGGAGCCGGCCTCGGCGTCCAAGCGCGCCATCATGATGTCGGCGCTCCTGTTCGTGCTCGGCTTCTCCACGGTGTTCGTGGCGCTCGGCGCCAGCGCTTCGCTGATCGGCGGGCTGATTCGTGCCTGGTCGGCCGAGCTGTCGATCCTCGCCGGCATCGTCATCATCGTCATGGGCCTGCACTTCCTGGGACTGACGCGGATCGGCCTGTTGATGCGCGAGGGGCGCTTGACCGCGCCCAAGCCTGTCGGCCTGTGGGGCGCCTATGTGATGGGCCTCGCCTTCGCCTTCGGCTGGACGCCCTGCATCGGCCCGATCCTCGCCGCGATCCTCTCGATCGCCGCGGCGGAGGCGACGGTGACGAAGGGGGCGGGACTGCTCGCAGTCTATTCGGCTGGCCTCGGCATTCCCTTCCTGATCGCCGCCCTGATGATCGAGCAGTTCTCGAAGCTGTTCGCGCGGATGAAGGGCCAGCTCGTCAATGTCGAGCGCGCCATGGGCGTCCTGATGGTGATCACTGGCATCGGCTTCCTCACCGGCACGGTCTCGAATGTCAGCATCTGGCTGCTCGAGACGTTTCCGGCGCTGCAGACGATCGGTTAGCTCACGCGGTCGGTACGGTAGTCAGGTCAAACCGGACCTGCGCGACGATGCCGGTCGCGCCGCTCCGGTTCTGATGCATCAGCCTGAAGCCGTGCCGGTCGGCGGTGGATTTGGCGATCGCAAGACCAAGCCCGGTCCCCTCGACGCCCTGGGGCGCAGCCCTGAAGAAGCGGTCGTAGATGAACGGCATTGCGTCTTCGGGAATGCCTGGGCCGTCGTCGACGATCTCCAGCGCGCAAATCTTGCCGTCATTGACGACCCTGAGTTCCACCGAGCCGCCTGAACCTGAATAGCGAATGGCGTTGTCCAGCAGGATGGCGATGAGCTTGGCGATCGCGTCGCGATCGCCGAGGAACCTGCACGGTGTCTCCGCCGTCATCGCGAGCTGGACGTTGCGCGCCTCAGCCAGCGGATAGAAGTCCGCCAGCAACGACGTCGCGAGCGCGGCAAGATCGACGTTGTCATGCTTCTGGATCGAGGCGCCTTCCGTTCTGGCCATTTCGAGCAACTGGCTCGCCAGATGCGATGCGCGCCGCACGCCGTCCCGAAGTTCGTCGGCAAGCTCGCGAGTCTGTCCGGACAGTTCTGCGGCGATCAGGTTTTCCGCTTGAATCTGGAGAGCGGCCAGAGGTGTCCTCAGTTCGTGCGCAGCGTCCGCCACGAAGCGGCGCTGCGCTTCGAGTGCCGATCGGTGACGATCGACGAGCTTGTCGATGGCAACGATCAGCGGAGCCACTTCCGCCGGTACGCCCACCGGACGCAGGGGCTCCTGCGCATCGACGCTGCGCTGGCCGATTTCAGCCGACAGCCGTTGCAGACCGCCCATCGTGCGGCTGATCGACCACCCCAGAACGGCCCAGACCAGCGGGATGGCGAGCAGCAGCGGAAGCGCGGCGCCTGTCGCCGCGTGCAGCGCGATCTCGTGCCTGGCGCTCCACGCTTGCGCGATCTGGATATCGTGCTGCGCGTGGCTCCAGCGATAGACGCGCCAATCCTGCCCGTCGGCGATCTCGTCGGACAATCCCGGCACTGATTGCCACGGAATGTCGATCGGAGGACCCGCCCGATGCAGCAGCGCGCCGGAGCGATCCCAGATGCGGACGACCAACTGATCCTCGTCTTCGCTTTCGAGCAGCGGACCCGCACCGTTGCGGTCGCCTGGACCGACATTGACGGCGATCTCCTGCAACTGAGCGTCGAGGAACTTGTTCATCTCATAGGCGACCAGGCCGAACGATGTTGCCGTCGCCAGGAGGCCGATGGCGGCCAGCAACAGCGTCGCACGCGTGATGATCGTCTTGCGAAGAGAGCTCATGATCCGGACTTTGTGACCATCCACCCGGCACCGCGGATGTTCCGGATGACGTCCTTGCCATACCGCTTGCGCAGGCCGTGGATGACGACGTCAACGGCGTTGCTCTGCACTTCGTCACTCCAGCCGTAGATCCGGCTCTCGATCTGGCCTCGCGACAGAATGGTTCCGGGACGCTCCATCAGGGCGTACATCACCGAGAACTCGCGCGCGGAAAGCGTCGACTGGATGCCGCGGAAGGTCGCCACATGGGTCGATGGATCGAGCGTGATCTCCTTGCTGCTCATCAGCGAATTGGAGCGGTCGTTGACCCTGCGCATGACCGCGCGAATGCGCGCGAGCAGGGCGCGCAACTCGAACGGCTTGACGATGAAGTCGTCGGCGCCGAGATCGAGTCCCGCGACCATGTCCTCGACCCGGTCGCGGGCCGTGATCACCAGGATGGGCGAAGCCTTCCTGCTGCGCGCGGCCTTGAGAATCTCGAAGCCGGTCATGCCGGGCAGTCCGATATCGAGCAGCGTGATCGCGTGCTCGGCGCGTTGTAGCGCGGCGTAGCCGTCCTGTCCGTCGCGGGTCCAGTCCACGGTCATTCCGTTTCGCTTCAATCCGCGGACGAGCGCCTTGCCGAACATCGGATCGTCTTCGATCAGCAGGAGGCGCATTGATTCAGGGAAAATCGCTGTGTTGGAGTGGTGGCGCGTCGCAGCACCAAGCGCCACATTCGACACCGCGGCCAAATGGTCAACCGCCTGCGCCTCAATTTAGAACTCTTACAAATTTGGGCGTGAGCGTAGAGAGGCTCGACCTATTCTAAATCCGATCTAATCCTCATCTAATTCTTCGCATTGCAGATGCGCCCCAGTTTGGGACCGCGAAGCCGTCTTTCAGAGCGGCACGCGAAGCTTTTGGGGCGTTGCAGATGGAATTGGGTTGTTGGGGTGGCCGTAAGGCGTTGCGTGGTTTTCTGCTGTCGACAACGGCGGCGCTGTCATTCAGTGGCGGGCTGACGATGGAGGCGGGCCCGGCCTCCGCACAGCAGGGGCAGGCGGCGGGAGCCTTGCCGTCAGTCGTCGTTTCCGCTCCGCAGCAGCGCGCCCGCCGGGCGCAGACCGCGGCCGCCTCGCGCGCAGCGCGATCGAATCGCCGGACGACCACCGTCGCACCGGTCGAGAAGAAGCCGCCGAGCGTCAACAATCAGGACGCGCGTACCGGCCAGAAGGGCTATGTCACGCGGAGCGTGACCAGCGCGACGAAGACCAATACGGCTCTCCTCAACGTGCCGCAGTCGGTGACGGTGCTGACGAAGGATTTCATCAGGGACCAGGCCTTCACCTCGATCGGCGAGGCGACCCGCTATGTGCCCGGCGTGATCTATCATCAGGGCGAATCGCATCGCGACGACCTCGTCATCCGCGGCCAGCGCAGCAACGCCGACTTCTACACCAACGGCATCCGCGACGACGTCCAGTATTTTCGCGACTTCTACAACATTCAGCGGCTCGAGGTCCTGAAGGGGCCGAACGCGATGATCTTCGGCCGCGGCGGCGGTGGTGGCGTCGTCAACCGCGTACTCAAGGAGGCGGACGGTACGACCATTCGCGAGGTGACGGTCGGCGGCAATTCCTATCCCGGCGCCCGCGTGACCACCGACGTCGGCCAGGCGATCAACGAGAACTGGGCCTTCCGCCTCAACGCGATGTACGAAAATACGCAGAGCTATCGTGATTTCGTCAACCTCGAACGCTGGGCGATCAATCCTACCGCGACCTTTGCGCCGAACGACACCACGACGGTCAAGCTGAGCTACGAGCATCTGCACGACCGGCGTACCGTCGATCGCGGCATCCCCTCGCAGATCCGCCCCGGAAACGCCTTCCCGCGCTATCCCTACGATACGTCGCCGTCTGCGTTCTTCGGTAACCCCAACCTCAACTATGCGCTCGCCGACGTGGATATCGGAACCGCTGTCGTCGAGCACGATTTCGAGAACGGGTGGACGATCAAGAATTCGTCGCAGATCGCCAACTACGACAAGTTCTACCAGAACATCTATCCGGGCGGAGGAGCCAATTCCGGTGCCGTCAATGCCGCCGGAACCTCGAGCAATCTGCAAGCATACAACAACGAGACCGACCGGACGAATTACTTCAACCAGACCGATCTCACCTACAAATTCGGGACGGGCCCAATTCGTCACACCGTCGTCTTCGGCGCCGAGGTGGGCCGTCAGAACGGCCTGAACTACCGGCAGAGCGGGCTCTTCAATGGCGTATCGTCGACCATCACGATCGATCCGAGGAATCCGACGTCGTACGTTCCGGTCACTTTCGCCAATAACGGGGGTACCGATGCCAACAACACCTACAAGCTCAATCTCGGCGCCGTCTACGTCCAGGACCAGGTCGAGATCACGCGCTATCTGGAGCTGATCGGCGGCCTGCGGTTCGATCACTTCGACCTGACGTCGCGAGACCGCCGCACATTCGTCGAGCTCAACCGGGTCGATGATCTGGTGTCGCCACGCGTCGGTGTCCTGTTCAAGCCGCTCGAAAACCTGTCGATCTACGGCAGCTACAGCATCTCGTATCTGCCGAGCGCCGGCGACCAGTTCAGCGCTCTGACACCGGGCCTGGCCATCGCAGCGCCCGAGAAGTTCGTGAACAAGGAAGTCGGGCTCAAATACGACATCTTCCCGAGCCTGCAGTTCGCTACGGCGATCTACGAACTGGACCGGACCAATCAGCGCTTTGCCGATCCCAACAATGCGGGATTCTTCATCCTGAGCGGAGCCACCAAGACCCGCGGCCTCGAAGCGTCTCTGACAGGCTACGTGACGGACGCCTGGCAGATCACGGGCGGCTACGCTTACACGGATGCGCGGATCACCAGTAACAACTCCGCGACCATTGTCGCCGGCAACCGCGTGGGACTTGTGCCGTACAATACTTTTTCCCTCTGGAACAGGTATCAGTTCACGGAGCAGTGGGCCGCGGGCCTCGGTGTGATCCACTACTCGAACTTCTTCGCATCGTCCGACGACACCGTGCTGATCCCGGAGTTCACGCGGGTGGACGCCGCCGTGTTCTTCAGGCTCAACGAGACCTGGCGGGCCCAGCTCAACATCGAAAATTTCCTCGACCGGAAGTACTATTCGACCGCGGACGGGAATAACAACATCACGCCGGGGTCTCCACGTGTGTTCAGATTGTCAGCCACGGCGAACTTCTGATGGTGTTGAGATGACACGCGCGAGTGGCCGAGCTGAAGGCAGGTCGACGGCACGCAAGAGCAATCGCGCCGCACAGGCGGCGCGACAGCGCTGCTTCGTGCTGGAGATCAACCAGAGACCGGTTCTGGCGTTCTCGGCCAGCTCACTGCGATCCGCCCGGGCGCGCGTGCAGGAAGCATGGTTCGTCCAGGAATTGGAGAGCATGCGTTCAGGTGGGCGTCCTCTCCTGTGCCCGGATCATGTCCGACAGGTCAGGCTCGCGCTTCCCGCCGAGATTGCCGCGGTGGAACTTGGACGCGGCCTCGATGAGGCGCGCGGCGAGGACGCCAAATATGGCTTCGCGTTTCTCGTTCCGATCGACGTGCCGCCGAATTAACGGCGTCGACCGCTTTTTCTATTGAACCGCGAAGCGCGCGAGCGCCTCGCGGTCGATCTCGATACCTAGCCCAGGTCTGTCAGGCACCCGCACGAAACCCTTCTCGTGCTCGATCGGCTCCTTCAAAATCGCCTGCCGGATCGGATGCTCGGTGCGGTCGAATTCGAGCATCGGTTCGATCGGCGCAAGCGAGGTCGGCGTGTGTGACGGCAGCACGGCGAGGAGCTGCAGCGAGGCCGCGATCGCGATCCCGGTGCCCCAGACATGCGGATTGTAGCGGATGCCGAACGCCTCGCTCATGTCGGCGATCTTCTTGCATTCGGAGAGGCCACCCGCGGCGCAGGTGTCGGGCTGGGCGATGTCCAGCGCATGCGATGCGAACAGGTCGCGAAAACCGAAACGGGTGAATTCGCATTCGCCGCCGGCGATGGGAATCGTCAGCGCGGATCGCACCGCGCGATATCCCGCGACATCCTCCGGCGGCACCGGCTCCTCGAACCAGCCGATGTCGTAGCGCTCGATCATGCGGCCGAGCCGGATCGCCGCCACTGCGTCATAGGCGTGGTTCGCATCGACCATCAGCGCGACATCCGGGCCGATCGCCTCGCGCACCGCGCGGGTGACCGCGGCATCCTCGGCGATGCCGAAGCCGACCTTCAGCTTCACGGCGCGGAAACCTTCCGCGGCGTAGCCGGCCGCTTCCTCCGGCAGGTATTTGAGCGGATCGCCTGATTTGCGCCGGTAGAGCCCGGTCGCATAGGCCGCTATCTCCTTGCGCGCGGCGCCACCGAGAAGCTGATGCGCTGGCACGCCGAAATGCTTGCCCTTGATGTCCCACAACGCGATATCGATGCCGCTCAGGCCCTGGATCACGACGCCCTTCTGGCCGTGATCGCGCAAGCGTGCGTAGACCATCTGCCACAGCACATCGGTGCGCAGCGGATCCTCGCCGATCAGCAAGGGTGCGATGCTCTGCACCACCGCCGCCGTCATCCGCGCCGGCCCGTAGCATTCGCCCCAGCCGGACAGGCCGTCATCCGTCTCGATCTCGACCAGCATCGCGGTGCGCGTGTCGTACCAGGCGCGCGAATAGGCGAAGGGCTGCGAGAGCTTTGCTTCGAGGATGTGCGTGCGCACCTTGGTGATCTTCATCGCCGATGTTCCTTCAATCCGTTCACCGCGCCTCGTCCAGCACGCACGTCACCGTGCAGACGACGCCGCGCGGCAGGAAGTCGACCGTCGCCTCGCCGCCGAGCTGGTCGCGCGCGCTGCGCTCGATCAGGCGCGAGCCGAAACCGCGCTGCACCGGTTCCGTCACCGGCGGTCCCCCGATCTCGCTCCAGATCAGCCGCAGCCGGGGCTTCGGCGTGTCGGCGATGACCTCCCAGTCCAGCGTGACCCGGCCGGTCTCGTTCGACAGCGCGCCGTATTTCGCGGCGTTGGTGGCGATCTCGTGCACGATCATCGACAGCACCACGGCGAGCCGCGGCGATAGCGGCACGGCGGGGCCGGCCATGCGGATGCGATCGGGATTGCTCAGCAGGAACGGCTGGAGCACGCGCGCGATCACATCCCTCAGCTCCGAGCCTGCCCATTTCTCCTGGCTCAGGAGATTATGCGCCTCAGCGAGCGCACCGAGCCGTCCCTCGAACTTGGTCCGCTCGTCCCGGCTTGAACTTCGGAAGGTCTGAACCGCGATCGCCTGCATCAAGGCCAGCGTGTTCTTGACGCGATGGTTGAGCTCCTCGATCAGCAGATTGTGCAGCATCTCGCCGCGCGCGATCGTGGTCGCCATCCGCACCGCGAAGGTCAGGCCGGTCAGCAGCAGGATGCCGCCGATCAGGCTGGTGATCGCGATGTCGCGCCAGAGCGGGGCGATCAGCGATCTCTCGGCGACACCGGCCACGACCGTCCAGCCGGTCAGCCGCGATCTCGTATAGGCGGAGGACAGCGCGACGCCATCGAGCGAAACGGTGGAAAGGGTCGCCTCCGGCGTCCGGGCCATCGCATCGTTCAGCGCGCCGGAGGCCTGCTTGCCGAACGTCTCGGCCGGATTGGGCGCGCGCGCGAACACGCGACCCTTGGTGTCCAGCAGCGACACCGTCCACTGATCGTTCGGCCGCTGCTGCTCGACCAGTTTCTGGAATGTCGCGATCGGCGGGCTGAAGGAGAGCGCGTAGACGACCTCATCGTTGCGCAGCACGGGAACCTCGACGGTCACGATCGGCCGGTTCTTGGTCGAGCCGGTGAACAGGTCGGAATATTGCGGTGACTTGCTCGCAAATACCCGCTCGACGATCTCGCGATTGTTGCGGGGCGGCAGGTTTGTCGTTTCACTCGTGACGGTCGAGAACAGCTGGTGCCCGCTCCCGTCCGCCACCAGCAGGACGCTGTCCTCGCCATATTGGCTGATGAACCCGGTTGCCAGCCGGCGGAAGTCGTCGAAGTCGCCGCTTTGCAGGGCGTTGCTGAGCGCCAGCACCTGCAAGCCGCCGGTCATTCGCTGCACTTCGGAATCGAGCACGAGGCGCATGCTTCGCACCGTCTCCAGCACGCGTCGTGTCGCGTCGCTGCGGTCCTGGCGGTAGTTGGAATAGGCAATCCCGACCGCAAAGACGATCAGCGGCAACATCGTTCCCGTGACCAGAAGAGCGAGCCGGACCGGCAGAGTGAGCTTTGACAAGCGCGGGCGTCCCGGTTCCAGCGCAGCGGCGCCGGATTATGATTTTGGGGAGACCATACGGGTGAGACTTGCACCGCGCCACGATTTTCGCGTCCGGCGAGCACGTCAGAGCGGGATTTTGCAGCGCGGTCGCGGGCGTCAAGTCGCGCACCGAGGCTGATAGCGGCATGAAGACCGTCAAGGTCTGCACGTCCAACTGAGGAGAATGACGCAATGCTAGTTCTGATTTTGTGGGCCGTGCCCGCCGTTCTGGTGCTCGGCGGCGGAATTTATCCGGTCGGCCATATGCACTAGGCAACGATAGGCCCTCGCGATCGATCGCGAGGGCCCGTTCTTGTTGAGACGCAGATCAGAGATTGCTCTCGGTGATCGCGGCATAGACCATGCTGCGCAGTTCGCGCCGGAGCGGATAGGCGCTCGACGGCAGCACCTGCGTCATGAAGATGGTGATCAGCTCTTCGGCCGGGTCGATCCAGAACGAGGTCGTGGCCGCGCCGCCCCAATTATATTCGCCCGGGCTGCCGGCGATCAGCGTCTCCGCCGGGCGCATGGTCACGGCAAAGCCGAGGCCGAAGCCGATGCCGTTATAGGTGGCTTCGGAGAACAGCGAACGCGATACCTCCGGCAGCGCGCGGCCGCCCGGAATGTGGTTGCTCGTCATCAGCGCGAGCGTCTTCGGCCCGAGCAGGCGGACGCCGCCCAGCTCGCCGCCATTGAGCAGCGCACGGCAGAAGGTGAGATAGTCGGCGACCGTCGAGCATAGTCCGCCGCCGCCCGAGATGAACGAGGGCGGGGACAGGAACGAGCTCTGGGTCGGGTCGTCCTGGAGCGTCAGGCCCTCGCGGCGCTGGCCGGCATGGAAGGTCATGCCGCCACCCGGATCGGCGGAGTAGCAGGCGGCGAAGCGATGCGCCTTGGCGGCCGGCACGTGAAAATCAGTGTCGGTCATGCCGAGCGGATCGAGGATGCGAGTTTTAAGGAACTGCTCGAAGGGAATCCCGGAGATTTTGCCGACGAGATAGCCAAGCACGTCGGTCGCCACCGAGTAGTTCCAGGATTCGCCCGGCGAGAACTCCAGCGGAATTTTTGCCAGCGCCTCGATCATGCTCTGCAGCGTGCCGGCTTTCTCGACCTCGCCGATCTTCTCGGTGCGATAGGCGGCATCGACGTTGGAGCGCTGCTGGAAGCCGTAGGTGAGACCGGCGGTGTGCCGCAGCAGGTCGACGATCAGCATCGGCCGGGACGGCGGCCGGGTCAGGAAGGCCGGCGCGGTGCCGGCGACGAACACGCCGAGATCCTTCCATTCCGGAATGTACTTGGCGACGGGCTCGTCGATCGCGACGAGGCCTTGCTCGACCAGCATCATGAAGGCGACGCTGGTGAGCGGCTTGGTCATGGAATAGATGCGGTAGATGGTGTCGTCCTTGACCGGCGCCTTGCGCTCGACGTCGGCAAAGCCCTGCACCGAGCTATGGGCGACCTTGCCGCGGCGGTAGACCAGCAGGTGTGTGCCCGGAAAGCGGCCGGCATCGATGTAGCGGCTCTTCAGATGCGCATCGACGCGGTCGAGCGCAGCCTTGGACATGCCGACGGATTCGGGCGAGGCGGGGGTAGGGGCGAGCATCAGTTCCTCCGGGGCGTTTTGTYGGAAAGTTGATAGCGAAATGCCGGCCCCATTCCAAGCCGGTTGCGCTTAACGCGGCCGGGCCTGCTGGTGTAGGCTGCGCTCTGGAACGCCTCCAAGGAGCCCATCCGGGCCAACGAGAAAACTCAGGGCAAACGCAGCATGACCCAGTTCAACGAGACCGAACTCACTGAAGCCGTCGTCAAGAGCTTCGACAATACGCCTGATGCGCGGGCAAAATTCCTGCTCCAGGAATTGGTGAAGTCGCTGCACGATTACGTGAGCAAGACCGGTCTCACCTTCGAGGAATGGGAATACGCCATCGATTTCCTGACCCGCACCGGCCACAAATGCACCGACACAAGGCAGGAATTCATCCTGCTCTCCGACGTGCTCGGGGTCTCCATGCTGGTCGACGCGGTCAACCATAGGGATCGCGAGGGCGCCACCCAGACCACGGTGCTCGGCCCGTTCTATGTCGGCGAGCACAAGGTCACGGCCCACGGCACCGACATCTCGCCGAACAATCAGACCGGCGAACGGATGTTCGTGCAGAGCCGCGTCACCGACCTCAAGGGCAAGCCGCTTGCGGGCGTTCCCGTCGACGTCTGGCATGCCGACGATGACGGCTTCTACGATTCACAGAAGCCGAACTACGACGAGGTCGGCGCTTCGGCGCGGGCGCGCTTCATCACCGACGCCGACGGCCGCTTCTTCTTCCGCACCATTTTGCCTTGCAGCTATCCGATCCCGACCGATGGCCCGGTCGGCGAGATGATCATGCAGACCAAGCGGCATCCGATGCGTCCCGCGCATGTGCACTTCCTGGTCAACGCCAAGGGTTACGAGCCGCTGATCACGCACGTCTTCATGGACGGCGACAAATATCTCGATTCCGACGTGGTGTTCGGGGTCAAGGACGACCTCGTCGCCAAGGTCGAGCCGCGCAACGATCCCGCGATGCCCGACGGCTCCAAGGCAAACGGGCAGTGGCACCTGATGACTTACGAATTTCACCTCAAGCCCGGCGGCGGCATGGCGCCGAAGCCGCTGGGGGTGAAGGCGGAGGAGCCGGCGTGATGGCTCGCAGCTGGAGCGCACATTCGGCCGCTCGGTAGTCAGGGCGCGTGCGACGTCCGCTGTGCTTCTGGTAGCTGCGCAACAGCGGACCTCACTGGATGTCCGAGTTGGGCCAACAACAAACATACTGCGAACATAAAGAAGACGCGAGGCGAGCCGGCCTTAACGTCCTCGGAGCGTCCCGATTAAGCAGGACGGATACCGCCTGTTCGTGCAGCGCGTGGGTTCACATGCCACTCCCTCCGCCACCGCCGCCGCCACCACCAGCTTGTCTGGACGCTTCGAGATTTCTGTCTAAACGACTGGGTTCATTAGGCGCGTAACCGAAAGCTCCCGGATGGCCCTTCTTCGATCCCATTGTTTGCAGCTCATGCAGCGGAGCGTAGCCGGGGACGCCCGGGTGATGCCTCTTAGAGATCTTATGCTGCAGACCAAGTGCTTTGCCTGGTACACCCTGCGCAAGCGCGGCTGGTGCGGCGGCGATGAGAGCGGCGGCACAAAGTGCGATGATCGTTGTCTTCACTTTTCGGTCCTCCCTCCTTGAAACAAAAGAGCCCGCGTAGCGGATTCAACGCCGTCGCGACGGCATAGTCGAGCGCAAAAACGTCTAGCCGCAATCAACCTTTAAACCCAGCTAATCGCGCGATGTTTGGGCTATTTGGCCGATGTCGCATATGGGTCACCAGCGGCAATGCTCTGACGAGCGATAATGGTTCCACTTGGCCGCTAGAAGTGGACGTCTGCGCCCTTCTGCGCCCTATCGCGCGTGCAGCAGCGCCAGCAGCACGACGACGACGCAGGCCAGCGCTGCCGTGGTCAGCTTCCAGAACATCAGCGGGCTGCGCTCCAGGAGCGGCGTGATCCGTGCGTCTAGATAGGCCGGATTAGGCGTGCGAAGCTCGAAGACGAATTCGGACAGATCCTCGTGCCGCTTGTAGGGATCGGGATGGAGTGCGCGCCTGAGCGCGCCGTCGACCCAGGCCGGCACGTTGCGGTCGTCGTCGGCCGGACGATACTGAAGTCTCCGCGCGTCCGCCTTGCGCCGGATCCTGGCGATTTGGGTGCCATAGGGAAGCTTTCCCGTCAGCATCTGGTAGCAGATCACGGCCAGCGAAAACATGTCGGAGCGCGGCGAGCCGCCTTGCCCCAGAAAGTACTCCGGAGCCGTGTACTGGACCGTTCCCAGGATGTCGTCGGCCTCGTCTCGCGGCGCCGCCTCCGCGACGCCCGCGACCCTGACCGACCCGAAGTCGATGATCTTCGCGGTGCCCGTCTTGTCGATCAGAATGTTGTCGGGCCTGAGGTCCTGATGCAGCATTTCCATGCGGTGGAAGGCGCGCAGCCCCGCGGCGATCTGCTCGACCAGCCCACGGACGGTTTCGAGATCGGGGCGCGGATTGTCGGTCATCCACTGCTTCAACGTCTGCCCTTCGACGAATTCGGTCGCGACGTAGAGGTAGCTGCGCCGTCGCGACTGTGACAGCGGCTTCAGCACGTGCGGGCTGTCGATCCGGCGCGCGATCCACTCCTCCATCAGGAAGCGCTTGAGATAGGCGGCGTTGTCGCGCAAATCGATCGACGGCAGCTTGAGCGCGACCGGTGCCTCGGTCTCCACATCGACGGCGAGATAGATATGACTGCGGCTGCTGCCGTGGATTTCCCGGATGATCCTGTAGCCGTCGAAGACCGCGCGCGGCTCCGGCAGCGGCGGAAGCGGCAGCTGTGACGTCTGATTGAAGATGCCGGCCGGCTCGCGCTGCGGCACCGCGTCGATGCGCAGGATCTGGACGGTGATGTTGTCGTCGCTGCCACGTCGATAGGCTTCCTCGACGATCGCCTTTGCCGCGCCATCGAGCTCGGCTGCGTGCTCGCCGAGTGCGCTGGTGATGAAACGCTGATCGACGAATTCGTAGGCACCGTCGGTCGCCAGGATAAAGGTGTCGCCGGCCTCGATCTCGACCGTCTGGTAGTCGATCTCGAGCTGCGGATTGATGCCGAGCGCGCGGCCGAGATAGGTCTGCTCCGACGACACGATGATGCGGTGATCGTCGGTCAGTTGCTCGAGCGCCTTGCCGGCGACGCGGTAGACGCGACAGTCGCCGACATGGAAGATGTGCGCCGTGGTCGCCTTGATGACCATGGCGGTCAGGGTGCAGACATAGCCCTTGTCGCGATCATAGGCATATTGGCTCTTGCGCGTCTGCGCGTGCAGCCAGGAATTGGTCGCGTCCAGCACGCGGCGGGCGGAGGTCTTCACCGTCCAGGATTCCGACGTGCAGTAATAGTCCATCAGGAAGCTCTTGACCGCCGACTCGCTGGCGATCTGGCTCACCGTGCTGCTGGATATGCCGTCGGCGAGAACGGCGGCGATGCCCTTCAGGCTGAGCAGCGGCTCTTGCGGAATCAGGACGCCGTGAAAATCCTGATTGACGGGCTTGCGCCCCTTGTCGGAGTGCTGGCCGACAGAGATCAGGAGTCCGCGGGTCATCGTCATCACCAGGCGAAGGGAGCCTCACCCTGGTCGGGCGAGGCTCCTCTGTCGAGACGTATTAGGCCGCAACGCGGGTCGGCGCAGCCTTGCCGGCCTGACGCTTCGGCTTGGTCATGACGTGGGTGGCGTAGAGGGTCATGCCAGTGAAGGCGAGGCCGCCCACGAGGTTGCCGAGTACGGTCGGGATCTCGTTCCAGATCAGATAATCCATGATCGAGAATTTGGCATGGAGCATCAGGCCGGACGGGAACAGGAACATGTTCACGACGGAATGCTCGAACACCATGTAGAAAAACAGCATGATGGGCATCCACATCGCGATGACCTTGCCGGGGACCGAGGTCGAGATCATGGCGCCGACGACACCGGTCGAGACCATCCAGTTGCACAGCATGCCGCGCATGAACAGCGTCGCCATGCCGGCCGCGCCGTGCGCGGCATAGCCGAGCGTTCGGCCTTCGCCGATGTTTCCAATGGCCGCTCCGACCTTGTCGGGGTCTTGCGTGAAGCCGAACGTCGTCACGAAGGCCATCATGAAGGCGACGGTGAAGGCGCCGGCGAAGTTGCCGACGAAGACCAGGCCCCAGTTGCGCAGTACGCCGCCAAGCGTGACGCCGGGACGCTTGTCGATCAGAGCGAGCGGCGAGAGCACGAACACGCCGGTGAGCAGATCGAAGCCGAGCAGGTACAGCATGATGAAGCCGACCGGAAACAGTATCGCACCGATCAGCGGCTGGCCCGTGTTCACGTTGATGGTGATGGCGAACCACGCGCCGAGTGCGAGGATGGCGCCGGCCATGAAGGCGCGGATGGCAGTATCCCGGGTGGACATGAAGATCTTGGACTCGCCCGCATCCACCATCTTGGTGACGAATTCCGAAGGCGCGAGATACGACATCAATGGTTCCTTTTGCTTCGTAAGTGAGATCGACACGCCCGAGAGCGCAGCTGAACATCATTGGCCGTGCGGACAGCTCTGCCGCGCACGAGGGCTATGGAAGGTTTGGAAGCCTTGGGAATCGCGTCACGAGGACTGAGCCGGGAGGGCCGCGAAGCAGTTGAGCTTCCGGGATGCAGCCGCCAGAGGCTGCAACAATGCGGCAAGCCGCAGTCTTCGTTGACGTCGGTGAAGAAGCAAGTTGCGTGCCGTGTGGGCGTGTTAGAAAAGTCTAGCGATATCAATCGGATGTTGCGCGCGTTCAGCTGACTTTTGCGAACGCAGGGCCTTCTGCTTGGGCGGCTGCATAAGATTTGTGCGGCGCACAAGGAATGAGCAATCCGCAAGTTCCGCGTGCGCAGCATGCCTGCGACAGTCTGGCGCGGCATCAATAACCCATTCATTTTTCGATGGTTTTCGACGTGGCGGGCTTGGCATGAAGCTTGAATCATTCAAGCCGACGCCATTGAAGCCGTCCCGCGAGACTTCTCATCCGATTTGCCGACGCCACCAGACGGGGGTCTCTCCCGCCATGCGTTCGCATGCGCCTCTTTCTGGCGTCACGGACGGACGGGCTGCTCGCGAGCACTGACGCCATCAATTCTGCAACGATGCAAAGGACGACACTGCCTATGACCAAGCGCACCCGCCAGCCCTCGGGCTTGAGCCGCCGTCAATTGTTGAAGGCCGCCGGCAGCACCGCCGCTCTTCTCGCCGCCGCCAAGCTGAATTTCCCCGCCGGCGCCTTCGCGCAGGACGCAGGCCCCGAGGTCAAGGGCGCCAAGCTCGGCTTCATCGCGTTGAGCGATGCCGGTCCGCTCTTCGTCGCCAAGGACAAGGGCCTGTTCGCCAAATACGGCGTGCCCGACACCGACGTGCAGAAGCAGGCCTCATGGGGCACCACGCGCGACAATCTCGTGCTCGGCTCGGAGGGGAACGGCATCGACGGCGCGCACATCCTGACCCCGATGCCGTATCTGATTTCCGCCGGCAAGGTGACGCAGAACAACCAGCCGACCCCGATGTACATCCTGGCGCGGCTCAATCTCGATGCGCAGTGCATCTCGGTCGCCAAGGAATATGCCGACCTCAAGGTCGGTGCCGACGCGTCGGCGCTGAAGGCGGCGTTCGAGAAGAAGAAGGCCGATGGCAAGTCGGCCAAGGTCGCGATGACCTTCCCGGGCGGCACACATGACCTCTGGGTCCGCTATTGGCTCGCCGCCGGCGGCATCGATCCCGACAAGGACGTCGAGACCATCACCGTGCCGCCGCCGCAAATGGTGGCGAACATGAAGGTCGGCACCATGGACGCGTTCTGCGTCGGCGAGCCCTGGCCCGGGCAGCTCGTGCATCAGGGCATCGGCTACACCGCCGTCAACACCGGCGAGATCTGGAGCAAGCATCCCGAAAAGTCGCTCGGCATGCGCGCGGCCTGGGTCGACAAGAACCCGAAGGCTGCCAAGGCGATCCTGATGGCCGTGATGGAGGCGCAGCAATGGGCCGACAAGATGGACAACAAGGAGGAACTCGCGACCATCATGGCGAAACGGCAGTGGATCAACTGCCCGGTCGAGGACATCGCCGATCGCGCCAAGGGCAAGTTCGACTACGGCAATGCCGGTAAGGTGGTCGAGAACTCACCGCACATCATGAAGTACTGGCGCGACTTCGCCTCCTATCCGTTCCAGAGCCATGATCTCTGGTTCATGACCGAGGACATCCGATGGGGCAAATATGAAGCTTCCTTCGACAGCAAGGCGCTGATCGGCAAGGTCAACCGCGAAGACATGTGGCGCGATGCTGCCAAGACCCTCGGTGTCGCAGCCTCGGAGATTCCAGCCTCCACCTCGCGCGGCAAGGAGACCTTCTTCGACGGCAAGGTGTTCGATCCCGAAAATCCGGCTGCCTATCTGAAATCGCTCGCGATCAAGCGCGTCGAAGTCTGATGGAGCCCGCGGCCGCCGTCAGGCGGCCGCGTCGTCCTTTGAAGCCGGAGAGGGATTTTCAATGAACATGCCTGCCACGAAGATTGAGGTTGAGACTGCGACGCCTGCGGGTGCTTCCGCGCCGGTCGTCGCGATGACGCTCAAGCGTCCGCCGCGCAGAGAGGCCTACGCGCGTATGGCGAGGGAGACCGCCGTGCGCGTGATTCCGCCGCTGGTCGTGATCGCGCTGTTGACGCTGGTGTGGGAGCTGGTGTGCCGCCGCGCCGGCTCGGCGCTGCCGCCGCCGTCAAAGGTGTTCAAGGACACCAAGGAACTGATCTTCGATCCGTTCTTCGATCATGGTGGCATCGACAAGGGCCTGTTCTGGCATCTCTCCGCCAGTCTCCAGCGCGTCGCGCTCGGCTATTCGCTCTCCGCCATCGCCGGCATCGCGCTCGGCGTGCTGGTCGGGCAGTCGGTCTGGGCGATGCGCGGGCTCGATCCGCTGTTCCAGGTGCTGCGCACCATCCCGCCGCTGGCCTGGCTGCCGCTCTCGCTCGCGGCGTTCCGCGACGGCCAGCCTTCGGCGATCTTCGTCATCTTCATCACCTCGATCTGGCCGATCATCATCAACACCGCGGTCGGCATCCGCAACATCCCGCAGGACTACCGCAACGTCGCCGCGGTGGTGCAGCTCAATCCGCTCGAGTTCTTCGGCAAGATCATGATCCCGGCGGCGGCGCCTTACATCTTCACGGGCCTTCGTATCGGCATCGGCCTGTCCTGGCTCGCCATCATCGCAGCCGAAATGCTGATCGGCGGCGTCGGCATCGGCTTCTTCATCTGGGACGCCTGGAATTCCTCGCATATCAGCGAGATCATCCTGGCGCTGTTCTATGTCGGCATCGTCGGGTTCGTGCTCGATCGCCTGATCGCGGGCATCGGCAAGATCGTCACCCGCGGCACGGCGCAGAACTGAGGGAGAAGGGCACATGACCGCCTATCTGAAGCTCGACCATATCGACAAGGTCTTTACCCGCGGCGCCGCCAGCACGGAGGTGCTGAAGGACATCAACCTGACGATCGAGAAGGGCGAATACGTCTCGATCATCGGCCATTCCGGCTGCGGCAAGTCGACCCTGCTCAACATCATCGCAGGCCTGACCGGCGCCACCACCGGCGGCGTGCTGCTCGAGAACCGCGAGGTCAACTCGCCGGGGCCCGATCGCGCGGTGGTGTTCCAGAACCACAGCCTGCTGCCGTGGCTGACCGTCTACGAGAACGTCAAGCTCGGCGTCGACAAGGTCTTTGCCAGGACCAAGTCCCGCGCCGAACGCGACGCCTGGGTCATGCATAATCTCAACCTGGTGCAGATGGCCCACGCCAGGGACAAGCGTCCCTCGGAAATCTCTGGCGGCATGAAGCAGCGCGTCGGCATCGCCCGTGCGCTGGCGATGGAGCCGAAGGTCCTGCTGCTCGACGAGCCGTTCGGCGCGCTCGACGCGCTGACCCGCGCGCATCTGCAGGACTCGGTGATGGCGCTGCATCAGAAGCTCGGTAACACCATTTTGATGATCACCCACGACGTCGACGAGGCGGTGCTGCTATCCGATCGCATCGTCATGATGACGAACGGGCCGAGCGCGCGCATCGGGGAGGTGCTGGAGGTGCCGCTCGCACGTCCCCGCAAGCGGCTCGATCTTGCGACCAACTCCACCTATTTGAAGTGCCGCCACCGCGTGCTCGAGTTCCTCTACGAGCGTCATCGCTTCGTCGAGGCCGCGTAAACGAAGGTTTAACGAGGAAGATAAGCGCGCCTAAATAATCGACACCTCGCTCAATCCTTGTGCGCCGCACAAGGATTGAGCGAACCGCTAAATTTGCGAGCGAAATACGCCTGCAAAAACTTCGGGCAATGCGAACAAGCTCCTGAATTCCCTGTATTTCCCGTACGCGCGCAATTGGCACGGAAATTGAAATACCTTTTCCGACGCCAACGACGACGTCCCTCAACATCATCAATCAGCATCGTGAACTCGCCACCGGGGCATGGCCTCGGCGCGCGCCTCCGCGTGGAGGCTGAGCCTGCAACGACGCAGCGGTGAGCCAAGAAGGGATTATCAATGACGACGAATCCGACTCGAAATCCGACGTGGATTTCTGATTGGCGCCCCGAAGACGAGGCGTTCTGGAATGCGGGCGGCAAAGTGATCGCCCGGCGTAACCTGATCTGGTCGATCGTGGCCGAGCATATCGGCTTCTCGGTGTGGCTGATCTGGAGCATCGTCACCACCAAACTGCCGCAGGCGGGCTTCCACTACACCACCGACCAGCTGTTCCAGCTCGTCGCGGTGCCAGGGCTGATCGGCGCATTGATGCGCTTCCCCTATACGTTCGCGGTCACGACCTTCGGCGGCCGCAACTGGACCATTTTCAGCGCGGCCGTCCTGTTCATCCCGACGCTGTCGCTCGCCTACTTCGTCGGCCAGCCCGACACCCCGTTCTGGCTGATGCTGCTGATCGCATCGACCGCGGGTCTCGGTGGCGGCAATTTCGCCTCCAGCATGACCAACATCTCCTTCTTCTTCCCTGACCGGATGAAGGGATGGGCGCTGGGGCTGAACGCGGCCGGCGGCAATATCGGCGTCTCCAGCGTGCAGCTGCTGACCCCGATCCTGATGACGCTCGCGGTCATCAACCTGTTCCAGGCGTCCCCCGTCGACGGCATCTTCCTCCAGAACGCCGGCCTGATGTGGGTGCTGCCGATCGCGATCGCGGTGTTCGGCGCGGTGTTCTTCATGAACAACCTAACCACGGCCAAGTCGTCGATCAAGAACCAGCTTGCCGTGGTCAAGCGCAAGCACACCTGGATCATGGCGTATCTCTATATCGGAACGTTCGGATCCTTCATCGGCTACTCGGCGGCGTTCCCGCTGCTGATCAAGACGCAGTTTCCGGCGATCTCGATCTCGATCGCGTTCCTCGGGCCGCTGGTCGGTTCGTTGTCGCGACCGCTCGGCGGCTTGCTCGCCGACAAGATCGGCGGCTCCATCCTCACCTTCTGGAATTTCATCGCGATGGCGGGCGCCACCGTCGGCGTGCTCTACTTCGTCGGGCACAAGGACTTCACCGGCTTCCTTGCGATGTTCCTGATCCTGTTCGTGACGACGGGTATCGGCAACGGCTCGACCTACCGCATGATCCCCTCGATCTTCCGCGAGCAGAACCTGTTCAGAGTGCGCGGCAAGGGCGATGCGGCGCGCGCGGCGGCCTTGAAGACCGCGAGCATCGAGAGCGGTGCGGCGGTCGGCTTCATCGGCGCGATCGGCGCGGTCGGCGGCTATCTGATCCCGACCGGTTTCGGCAAATCGATCGCCATGACCGGCGGGCCGTCGCTCGCGCTCGCGATCTATCTCGCTTTCTACGCCTCCTGCCTCGGACTGACCTGGTGGTTCTACCTGCGTCGCAGCCCGCAGGGTGAGGGCGCGTCAAGCCTCGCGGAAGCGCGAGTCTGAGTTTGGCACGAATGTCGCTTCTCCCCGTACGCGGGGAGAAGACTCTCTGATGACGTTTGACCCATGAACCTTGTTCGCAACGGCGCGGACAAAGGCAGACCGAAACAGACAGGAGAACATCATGACTTCAGAACAGATCACCCTCGTCCAGCAGAGCTTTTCCAAGGTCGCGCCGATTTCAGAGGCGGCCGCGGTGCTGTTCTACGATCGCCTGTTCGAGGTGGCGCCGTCCGTGCGCGCGATGTTTCCCGAGGACATGACCGAGCAGCGCAAGAAGCTGATGGGCATGCTCGCCGCCGTCGTCGGCGGCCTGTCGAAGCTCGAGACGATTCTTCCCGCGGCCTCGGCGCTCGCCAAGCGTCACGTCGCCTATGGCGCCAAGGCCGAGCACTATCCGGTGGTCGGCGCGACCTTGCTCTGGACCCTCGAGAAGGGTCTCGGCGAGGCATGGACACCCGAACTCGCCACGGCTTGGACCGACGCCTATGGCGTCCTGTCCGGCTACATGATTTCCGAGGCCTATGGCGCACAGGCGCAGGCCGCCGAATAGGAGATGCCTTGTGAGTGAACCGCTGGTCATCGTCGGTAACGGTATGGCGGCCGCGCGTCTGGTCGACGAGCTCGCCAAGACCTCGCTCGGCCGCTACGCGGTCGCGGTGATCGGCGAAGAGCCGCGGCTCGCTTACAATCGCGTGCTGCTCTCCTCCGTGCTGGCCGGCGAGACCGGCTCGCACGAGATCGAGCTGAGGCCGGCGGACTGGTGGCGCCATCGCGGCGTCACCGTGCGCTACGGCTACCGCGTCACCGAGATCGACACCGGCCGCCGCGAGCTCAAGATCGAAGGTGAAGAGAGCGTGGAATATTCCAAGCTCGTGCTCGCCACCGGCTCGACGCCGCTGCGGCTCAACGTGCCGGGCGCCGATCTCACCGGGGTGCACACCTTTCGCGATACGCGCGACGTCGATCTGCTGCTGACGCTCGCTGCGGCGAAGAAGCGCGTCGTCGTGGTCGGCGGCGGCCTGCTCGGGCTCGAAGCCGCCTATGGCCTTGCGAAAGCCGGCGCGCCGGTGACGCTGCTGCACCTGATGGACCGGCTGATGGAGCGCCAGCTCGATCTGCCGGCGGCCGACCTGCTGAAGACGCTGGTCGAACGCAAGGGCATCCGCATCCTGCTCAATGCCTCCACCGCCCGCATTCACGGCGACGGCCATGTCGAAGCCGTCGAGCTTGCCGACGGCACGCGCATCGAGGCGGATGCCGTGATCTTCGCCGCCGGCATCAGGCCGAACGTGGCGCTTGCCAAAGAGGCGGGCATCGCGGTCAACCGTGGCATCGTCGTCAACGACGAGATGCAGACGGCCTCGCCCGACATCTTTGCGCTCGGCGAATGCGCCGAGCATCGCGGCACCTGCTATGGCCTGGTCGAGCCTGCTTACGAGCAGGCGCGCGTGCTGGCGCGGCATCTCGCCGGACGTCCCGCCGCCTATCAGGGCAGCGTGGTCTCGACCAATCTGAAGGTCTCCGGCGTCAGCGTCTTCTCCGCCGGCGACTTCATGGGCGGGGACGGCAGCGAGAGCCTGGTGCTGTCAGACCGCACGCGCGGCACCTACAAGAAGCTCGTCATCGCCGACGGCCGGCTCACCGGTGCGGTCCTGATCGGCGATACCGTCGATGCGCTCTGGTATCTCGAGCTGATCCGCAATCGCGACAAGGTGGCGGCGATCCGCACCGACATGATGTTCGGCCGCGCGCTGGCGCGTCCCTCCAAGGCGGCTTGATAAGGCAGCTCGATATGACGGCGATCGATCCCACGCTCCGCGCCACCAAGACGACCTGTCCCTATTGCGGCGTCGGCTGCGGCGTGCTGGCGACGCCCGACGGCAACGGTGGCGCGGCGATCGCGGGCGACCCGGATCATCCCGCCAATTTCGGCCGGCTGTGCTCCAAGGGCTCCGCGCTCGGCGAGACCGTCGGGCTCGAGAGCCGGTTGCTCTATCCGATGATCCGCTGCAAGGGCGTGCTCGAACGCGTCGCCTGGAGCGATGCGCTCGACCACGTTGCCCACCGCATGCAGCACATCGTCGCGCGCGATGGCGCCGACGCGGTCGCGTTCTATCTCTCCGGCCAGCTTCTGACCGAGGACTATTACGTCGCCAACAAGCTGATGAAGGGTTTTGTCGGCACCGCCAATGTCGACACCAATTCGCGGCTCTGCATGTCGTCCTCGGTCGCCGGCCACCGCCGCGCCTTCGGTGCCGACACCGTGCCCGGCTGCTACGAGGATCTCGACCAGGCTGATTTGCTCGTGTTCGTCGGCTCAAATGCCGCCTGGTGCCATCCCGTGCTGTTCCAGCGCATGCTGAAGAACCGGCAGGAACGCGGCGCGCGCATGATCGTGATCGATCCGCGCCGTACCGACACGGCCAGCGACGTCGATCTGTTCCTCGGCCTCAAGCCCGGCACCGACACTGCGCTGTTCTCCGGCCTGCTCGTCCATCTCGCCGACAATGGCGCGCTCGACCAGGATTACATCGCGCAGAACACGTCTGGCTTCGATGACGCGCTGGCGCGCGCGCGCAACATCGCCGGCAGTGTCACCGCGACCGCACTGGCGACGGGTCTGTCCGAACAGGACGTCGCCGCCTTCTTCAAGATGTTCCGCGACACCGAGCGCGTCGTCACGCTCTATTCGCAGGGCGTCAACCAGTCGGCGCAGGGCACCGACAAGGTCAACGCGATCCTGAACTGCCATCTTGCCACGGGGCGCATTGGCAAGCCGGGCGCCTCGCCGTTCTCGCTCACCGGCCAGCCCAACGCGATGGGCGGCCGCGAGGTCGGCGGTCTCGCCAACCAGCTCGCCGCGCATATGAACTTCACCCCGCCCGACATCGACCGCGTGCGGCGATTCTGGAAGGCGCCGCGCATCGCCACCCATGAAGGGTTGAAGGCGGTACAGCTGTTCGAGGCGATCAACCGCGGCGAGGTCAAGGCGCTGTGGGTGATGGGCACCAACCCGGCGGTGTCATTGCCGGACGCGGACGTCGTGCGTGAGGCGCTGAAGAAGCTCGAGCTGTTCGTGGTCTCCGAGAACGTGCTCTCCAACGACACGGTCGAGGCGGGGCCGCACGTGCTGCTGCCCGCGCTCGCCTGGGGCGAGAAGTCGGGCACGGTGACCAACTCCGAACGCCGCATATCGCGCCAGCGCTCGTTCCTGCCGGCGCCGGGCGAGGCGCGGCCGGACTGGTGGATTCTGAGCGAGACCGCAAAGCGGCTCGGCTTCGGCGACAGCTTCAACTACAAATCCGCCGCCGATATTTTCCGCGAGCACGCGGCGCTTTCGGCGTTTGAGAACGATGGCAGCCGCGATTTCGACATCGGCGCGCTGACCGCGCTCTCGGACGAGGCCTTCGACGCCTTGAAGCCGGTGCAGTGGCCGGCGCGCGAAGGCGAGGCGGCCGGCGAGCGCTTCTTCGCGAACGGCGGCTTCTTCACCAATGACGGCAAAGGCCGCTTCGTCGCGCCGGAGGTGCCGTCACTGCGCGGCGAGACCGGACCGTCGCGTCCGCTGCGGCTCAACACCGGACGTATCCGCGACCAGTGGCACACCATGACGCGCACGGGTCTCAGCCAGCGTCTCGGCGCGCATCTGCCGGAGCCGTTCGTCGAGATCCACCCGGATGATGCCAGCAAACACGGCATCGCGCATGACGGCTACGCCCGCATCACCACCGATTACGGCCAGTGCATCCTGAAGGTCGTCGTCAGCGATCGTCAGCAGCGCGGCACCCTGTTCGCGCCGATCCACTGGAGCGCGATGAACGCCTCGCACGGCCGCGTCGGGGCGCTCGTGCAGTCCTTCACCGATCCGTTCTCGGGCCAGCCGGAGTCGAAAGCCACGCCGGCGGCGATCGCGCCTTATGAATACGTCTTCCGCGGCTTTGCGCTGTCGCGCAAGCAGCTCGATCTGCCGCCGAACCTGATGTGGACCCGTGTCACGGTTACGGGCGGCTTCGGCTATCTCTTCGCCGACAATGCGGATCTGTCGCGCTGGCCGGCCTGGCTCGACGGCGTCGCCGGCGAGGACGTCGCCGACTATCGCGACTTCGGCGGCGGCGTTTATCGCGCGGCCTCGTTCGCGGGCGACCGCATCGAGACCTGCCTGTTCGTCGGCCCCGCGCATGATGCCGGCGACTGGGAGGTGGTGAAGAGCCTGTTCGTGGCCGATCACGTCACCGACGAGCAGCGCCGCATGCTGCTGTCAGGCAAATCGACGGAGGGCGCGGCCTCGACCGGCCCCATCGTCTGCGCCTGCTTCGGCGTCGGCCGCGGCACCATCTGCGACACCATCGCGAGCGGCGCGCGCACGGCGGCCGAGATCGGCGCCAAGCTCAGGGCCGGCACCAATTGCGGGTCATGTATCCCTGAGCTGAAGCGGCTGATCGCGACGACGGAAGTGGCGCCGGCGAAGCAGGCGAAGGTCGCGGCGGCTGCGGGGTAGGGGATCTCTCCAGACTGGGAGACGGTCTCGTGCCCCGGACGCTGCGCAGCACGAAGTGATGCGCTGCAGAGCCGGGGCCCATCTAACAGCAGAGTGTTTGGCCTTGCTGGGTCCCGGCTCTGCGCAGCAGCGTTTCACGCTGCAGCGCGTCCGGGACACGAGAGTGACGTGGACGCAGCCATGTCCTTCGCCCAATCGACGCGCCCGCGATTGTGCCCTATGTTGCCGCGATCCCCCTCCACATGCACAAAAACAACAATGATGTACCTGGAAACGCCGCCGCGCCTGATCGAAACCAAGATCTTCTCCACCATGCCGGACCAATTCCGCCGCAAGGGCGTGCGGACCGATTGGGCCGATGCCAACCGGCCGGGTGTGCCGACCGACAGCTTCATCGAAGGGCCGTCGTTCGACAAGGACGGCAACCTCTACATCGTCGACATTCCCTTCGGCCGCATCTTCCGCATCGCGCCTGATGGCGCGTGGTCGCTCGTGATCGAATATGAGGGCTGGCCGAACGGATTGAAGATCGCCGCCGACGGCCGCATCCTCGTGGCCGACTACATGCACGGTATCATGGAGCTCGACGCCGGGGCAGGGCGCATCAGGCCCATCCTGACCACCCGCAACTCGGAATCGTTCCGTGGCTGCAACGATCTGCATCTCGCCTCCAACGGCGACATCTTGTTCACCGATCAGGGCCAGACCGGCCTGCACGACGCAAGCGGCCGCGTCTATCGCCTGACGTCGAGCGGCCGGCTCGATTGCCTTGTTGACACCGGCATCAGCCCGAACGGCCTGGTGCTCGACCCCAGCGAAACCGTGCTGTTCGTCGCCATGACCCGCGACAATGCGGTGTGGCGGTTGCCGTTCATGAAGGACGGCAGCGTGTCGAAGGTCGGTCGCTTCTGCTCGCTGTTCGGCACCAGCGGTCCTGATGGCATGACCATGGACGCGGCTGGTCGCCTGTTCGTCGGCCACGCCTCGCTCGGCCACGTCTTCGTGTTCGCGCCGAACGGAGAGCTGATCGCGCGGATCAAGTCGTGCGCCGGACCGAGCTGCACCAATGTCGCCATCGGTGGCGTCAAGAAAGATCGGCTCTATATCACGGAGTCGGCGACAGGCAGCGTGCTGGTCGCGGATATCAGTGGCCTGTAGAGCATCTGAAGGAACGAACATGAACACAAAACCCTTCGGCAAGACCGGCGCGAACGTCTCCGTCATCGGGCAGGGCACCTGGTATCTCGACCATGGCGACCGCAAGCGCGCGATCGCGGCGCTTCAGCGCGGGCTCGATCTCGACATGACCCACATCGACACCGCCGAGATGTACGGCGATGCCGAGCTCGTCATCGCGGATGCGATCGCAGGCCGCCGCGATGAGGTGTTCCTGGTTTCAAAGGTGCTGCCGAGCAACGCCTCGCGCGGCGGCACCATCACGGCGTGCGAACGCTCGCTGAAGCGGCTGAAGACCGATCGTCTCGACTGCTATCTGCTGCACTGGCGCGGTTCCTATCCGCTCGAGGACACGGTCGCCGCGTTCGAGGAGTTGGTGAAGGCCGGCAAGATCAAATCCTGGGGCGTCTCCAATTTCGACGCCGACGATCTCGACGAAATTCTCGACGTCTCCGGCGAAGGCCGCATCGCGTGCAATCAGGTGCTCTATCATCTGAAGGAGCGCGCGATCGAGCATGCGGTCATCCCGTGGTGCGAGAAGCGTGGCGTTGCTGTCGTCGCATACTCTCCGTTCGGCCACGACGAATTTCCCGCAAGCAACAGCAAGGGAGGCGCGGTGCTGGCACGCATCGCGGAGGCGCGTCGTGTGACACCGCGGCAGGTCGCGCTGAGCTTCCTCACCCGTGCAACTACGGTGTTCGCGATCCCGAAGGCCTCGTCCGCGGAACATGCCGGCGAGAATGCGGCGGCCGGCGATCTCGTGCTGACGAAGGATGAGATTTCGGCGCTCGATGCGGCGTTTCCGCGCGGTCCGAAGCCGCGCAGTCTGCCCATGTTGTAGTGCACAAACGCCTATTATTAATGGAGTATTGACGCGCGGGGTCGTCAGCGCATATCGGCATCCTGTTTTCGGAAGTTGTGAAAGCGGCGCATTTGTCGTTTTTTACGATCGTTCCCGAATCGTAGTTTTCCCAGGTTCCAGCCGTGACACCGCCGCCCGCCGTAGCCGCAAGGCTCGACAGTATTCCCATGCCCGTGCCGGAGAAGAAGCAGGAGGCTCGCCGCGCGCCTGCGCGCGTCGATCATCCCTTCAAGGGCATCGCGCTGGTGCTGCTGTCGACGGTATTCCTCGGCTGCTCCGACGTCACCGCAAAGTATCTGTCGACGAGCCTGCCGTCGATCGAGATCACCTGGATCCGCTTCGTCACGTTCGCGCTGATGTTCACGCCGGTGATGCTGCCGGGCTCGCCGCTGCATGCGATGCGCACCGATCGCCTCGGCCTGCAATTGATGCGCGGCGTCGCGCTGCTCGGCTCCTCGCTGTTCTTCATCACCGGTCTCCGTTTCCTCCCCATCGCGGAAGCCTCGGCCACCGGCTTCGTCTCACCGCTGTTCGTCACCGCGCTGTCGATCATCTTCCTGAGCGAGAAGGTCGGCATGCGCCGCTGGATCGCGACTGCGATCGGTCTCATCGGCGTGATGATCATCCTGCGTCCGGGCTCCAATGCGTTTCACGCCGCCGCGTTCTTCCCGATCATCTCGGCATTCTGCTGGGCCGCTGCGCTGATCCTGACGCGCATGATGAGCGGGCGCGAAGCCGTCCTCACCACCATGGCCTATTCGGCGCTCACGGGCGTTGCGATCCTCAGCCTGATGGTGCCGTTCGTCTGGGTGACGCCGAGCTGGACCGCGATCGGGCTCGGCATCGTGATCGGCGTCGCGTCGACCGTGGGCCAATGGATCATCGTGCTGGCCTATCGCTACGGCGATGCCTCGGTGCTGGCGCCGTTCTCGTACACGCAGTTGCTGTGGGTCAGCATTCTGGGCTTCTTCCTGTTCGGCGAAGTGCCTGACGTCTGGACCGTCACTGGTGCTGCCTTCATCGTCGCCAGCGGTCTTTACATCGCCCATCGCGAGCGCATCCGCCGCGCCCAGCTGCTGGTGCTGGAAGAGCGTTCCCCGAACCCCTGACGCAAGTTCGCGTGTCCCGCTTCGTGCTATCAACGGTTCCACCAACACGGGAGGAGCCGGATGCGCGCTGCGATTTTCAGGAACGGTGAGATTGTCGTCGACCGGATGGCCGAGCCAAAGCCCGGTAACGGTCAGGTGCTGGTCAGGACGCTTGCCTGCGGCATCTGCGGCTCCGACCTTCATGCTCGCCAGCATGCTCCCCGCATGGTGGAGATGGCGAAGAAGACCGGCCGCAAGCCGATGGACCTCGCCCGCGACGTCGTGTTCGGCCATGAGTTCTGCTGTGAGATCGTCGATTACGGTCCCGGAACCGCGCGCAAGCTCAAGCCCGGCACCCGCGTCTGTTCGCTCCCGGCGCTCGTGACGCCGCAGGGCATCGAGGGCATCGGCTATTCCAACGACAATATCGGCGGCTATGCCGAGGCGATGCTGCTCAGCGAGCCGCTGCTGCTCGAAGTGCCCAACGGTCTCGCGCCCGAACATGCCGCGCTGACCGAGCCGCTCGCGGTCGGCGTCCACGCCGTGGCGAAAGCCAACATCCGGGGCGGCGAGGTGCCGCTCGTGATCGGCTGCGGCCCGGTCGGCCTCGCGGTGATCGCCGCGCTGAGGATCAAGGGCCTGCATCCGATCGTCGCGGCCGACTATTCGCCGGCGCGGCGTGCGCTCGCGGCAAGGCTCGGCGCCGATATCGTCGTCGATCCCAAGGTGTCGCAGCCCTATGCGACCTGGGCCGAGCACGCGCAGATGTCGGAGGCCGAGAAGGCGGCGCGGCCGCCATTGCAGGCCATGCTGCCGGCACTGAAGCCCGCAATCATCTTCGAATGCGTCGGCGTGCCCGGCCTGTTACAGCAGGTGTTCGAGGGCGCCCCGCGTGATGCGCGCATCGTGGTGGTCGGCGTCTGCATGGAGACCGACAGGAGCGAACCCATGCTCGGCATCATGAAGGAGCTCAACGTCCAATATGTGCTCGGCTACACGCCGGATGAGTTCGCAGCGTCACTGCGCCTGATCGCGGAAGGGCAGGTGGATGCGGCGGCGATGGTGACCGCCGAGGTCGGCCTCGACGGCGTCGCAAAAGCATTCGCCGACCTCGCCAACCCTGAGGCGCACACCAAGATCATCGTGCAGCCGTGGAAATAGGGAACGGCTGAAGCACGCCGCCGTCGGGTTTCGCCGCGACGTCGGCATCGCTCACCTGGGCGATCACGGCCCGGCGGTCGACGATCGCCTGATGGAATTGCGCCAGCACGAGGCCGAAGGCGGCGAGATCGCCGTCCTCGATAGCGCCGTCTTCGTGACAGGCCAGCGTTTCGCGCAAAATGTCATCGGCCGCGCTCTGCATGGCGGCGAGATCGTCGAGCGAGGTTGCCTCGCGCACGCTGGAGATCGCGTTGAGCAGGCGGTCGCGATGCAGCGCGTTCTCGCTGCGCTCCTCGCGCCGCAGATAATGCCGCAGCCATGCGGCGACCGAGCCGAGGCCGGAGAGCAGCAGCACCACGCCCCAGATGTAGTCGCTGTATTTGTCCATGAAGCTGCGTTCGTTGCCGTCGATAAAGGCGGCGGCTCCCGGATGCGCCGGCAGCGCGGCGTCTTTGTCGGTGTCAGGCTTCTGGATGTGACTGGCGCCGGGCAAGTCCTTCACGAGCGACTGACGGACCGTAAACAGCTCGCGGGTGAAGGCAGCGACCGTGTCCTCGGACAATGAAGCGGGCGCGACGATCAGATGATTGACGGCGATGGTGTCGACCTTGTCGTCCGGCCGCTGCGGCGTTGTGGAAAATGCACTCGCGGGAATTTCCTCGGATTCGTAGAGCGGATGCCGCTCGGCGATAGCGTCGGAGACGTCGACGGACAGGAACTTGGGCTCGCCGCGCAGGCGCGCGGTGGTGGCGATCGTGCTTGCGATCGCCTTGTCGTCGAGTGCGCCCACCATCATGAAGGCGTCGAGCGTTGAGTCCTGGGCCATCTCGGAGATGCGGTCGATACCGAACTGTGCGATCGTGACCTTCTGCGGATTGACGCCTGACTCGGCGAGGATGACGCGGAGCAGATTGAGATTGGCATCGCCAAGGCCGACGACCCCGATGCGGCGCCCCGTGAGGGAGGCGATCTCCATGATCTTCGGCCTGGCGGCGCCCTTGCGCGCCGCTGGCGCCCACAACACCACGAAATTCCGCCGCAGGATCGCCACCGAATTGGTGTCGGCCGGCATGGCGAAGTCGCCGCGAGCCACCGCAAGCTCGGCCTTGCCGGCGCCGAGCAGATTGAGGCTTTGCAGTGTGCCGTCGGTCTCGATCGGGACGAGCCGCACCGCGCCACCCCTGGCGTCGAACGCCTTCGCCACGGCCGCAATCAGCGCCTGGTCGTCACTGCCGGCTGGCCCGACCGCGATGCGTAGCGTCGCCGGCTGCCAGACCCAATAGGCGAGGGCAAGAGCGACCGTGAGCACCGAGAGCACGCTTGCGAGCGCGAGCCACGGGCCAAAGCGATTGCGGCGGCGAGACGACGCGTCTCTCCTCAAGCTCAGATCGCTCGGCACGGGCATCTCGCTTTCCTCATCGGCAAGCTCGCCCGACGGCAGGCGCGGCGGGTGCCGTCAGTATTTCGAAGGCACGTACATCTCCGGCGGAATCGGGCCGCGGTGATAGTCGGGGTTGCGCACGCGCGGCGGCAGCACCACGGGCACGCGGGCGACCTCCTGGTACGGCATCTGACTGAGAAGATGCGCGATGCAGTTGAGCCGCGCGCGCTTCTTGTCGACTGCGTCGACGATCCACCACGGTGAGTCCGGAAGATGCGTGTGCTCCAGCATCGTCTCCTTGGCCTTGGTATACGCCTCCCAGCGGCTGCGCGCCTCGACGTCCATCGGGCTCAGCTTCCACTGCTTCAGCGGATCCCTGATGCGCATGCTGAAGCGGAACTGCTGTTCGTCGTCGGTGATCGAGAACCAGTATTTGACCAGGATGATGCCGGAGCGGATCAGCATCCGCTCGAACTCGGGCACCGTCTTGAAGAATTCTTGGTATTGCTCGTCGGTGCAGAAGCCCATCACGCGCTCGACGCCGGCGCGGTTGTACCAGCTGCGGTCGAACAGCACCATTTCGCCGCCGGCCGGCAGATGCGACACGTAGCGCTGGAAATACCATTGCGTGCGCTCGCGCTCGCTCGGGGCGGGGAGCGCCGCGACGCGGCAGATGCGGGGATTGAGGCGCTGGGTGATGCGCTTGATGACGCCGCCCTTGCCCGCGGAATCGCGGCCCTCGAACAGCACCACGACCTTCTTCTTCTCGCTCTGCACCCAGTCCTGCAGCTTGACCAGTTCGCCCTGGAGGCGGAGCAATTCCCGGAAATAGAGCCTGCGATCCACCGTCGGGCGGAGCGCGTCCGTCTCGTCCAGCAACTCGTCGAGCCTGCTGTCATCGAGCTCCATCTCCAGCTCTTCGTCGAGATCGTCGGTCATTTCCCGGATGATGCGCTCGCGTTTGGCCATTTCAGGGGTGCGGTCGGATGCGGTCATGGGTCCTTCTTTCGGCAGGGTGCCTGTCGCCCGTGACCATCGGCGGGGTTTATTGCGCCCATGTGACACCGGTTCCGAAATAGCCCGGCGGGGCCGTCAGACCGGCAGGGCGATCGAATATTTGACCTGGCTGAGCGCGAAGCTCGACTCGATCGAGGCAATGCCGTCGAGCCGGGTCAGCTTGGTCTTGAGAAAGGTCTCGTAGGAGGCGAGGTCGACCGCCACCACGCGCAGGAGATAGTCGCGGTTGCCGGTCATCAGATAGCACTCCAGCACCTCGTCCCATTTCGAGATCGCGCGCGCGAAGCGATTCAGATCCTCCTCCTTCTGCCGCGCCAGCTTGATCGAGATGAAGACGCTGACATGCAGCCCCAGCGCCTTCTGGTCGACGGTCGCAATGTAGCGGCTGATGACCCCGCGCTCCTCCAGCAGCTTGACCCGGCGATGGCAGGGCGACACCGAGAGCCCGACCTTGTCGGCCAGTTCCTGCATGGTCAGCCGGCTGTCGTTCTGGAGCAAAGCGAGGATTTTCCGGTCGATGGCGTCGAGGTCTGGCATTGGGATGAAACCTGTCTGAAGTGGCGTTCCATTGGTAAGGTATCCCAATATTTGGTGGTATGGCGCGAAAAATTGAGAAGTTTGGCGCCGCCCGCAGGCGTATCATCGTCCGACCTGTTTCCGGGAGCCATCGTCATGCCCGTTGATACCGCCCGTCTGGACACGTTGACCGCGCTGGCCCGCAAGGCGCTGTGGCTGTCGTCATGGACCATCCATCACGCCAACCACATCCGCGCCAACGCGGACGGGCTCAAGGTCGGGGGACACCAGGCCTCGTCCGCCTCGCTCGCGACCATCATGTCGGCGCTGTATTTTGGCGTCCTGCGCCCTGAGGATCGCGTCGCGGTGAAGCCGCATGCGAGCCCGGTGTTCCACGCCATCCAGTACCTGTTCGGCCGGCAGACCCGCGAGAAGCTGGAGAACTTTCGCGGGTTCAAGGGCGCGCAGTCCTATCCCTCGCGCACCAAGGATGTCGACGACGTCGATTTCTCCACCGGCTCCGTCGGCCTCGGCGTCGCGCAGACGCTGTTTGCCTCGCTGGTGCAGGACTACGTCAAGGCGCATGGCTGGATGAAGGATCGTCGCGAAGGGCGAATGATTGCCCTGGTCGGTGATGCCGAGATGGACGAGGGCAACATTTTCGAGGCGCTCGCCGAAGGCTGGAAGCACGGCTTGCGCAACACCTGGTGGGTGGTCGACTATAACAGGCAGTCGCTCGACGCCGTCGTGCGGGAGGGGCTCTGGGAAAAGTTCGAGACCATGTTCCGCAATTTCGGCTGGGACGTGGTGATCGTGAAATATGGCCGCCTGATGCGCGAGGCCTTTGCCGAGCCAGGCGGTGAGGCGCTGAAGCGCTGGATCGACAATTGCCCGAACGCGCTCTACGCGGCGCTGTGCTTCCAGGGCGGTGCTGCCTTCCGCAAGCATCTGCACGACGAGATCGGCGATCAGGGCCCGATCACCAAGCTGATCGACAGGCGCAGCGACGAGCAGCTGCTGGCGCTGATGTCGAACCTCGGCGGCCACGACATGGCGAGCATGCTGGAGGCGTTCGAGTCCATCGACCACGATCGCCCGGTCTGCTTCATCGCCTACACCATCAAGGGCGTCGGCCTGCCGTTCCAGGGCCACAAGGACAACCACGCCGGCCTGATGACGGTCACGCAGATGGAGAAATATCGCGAGAGCCAGAACATCCGTCCGGGCCACGAATGGGACAAGTACGAGGGCCTCGCGCAGGACGCCGCCGAGCTCGACGCCTTCCTCGCGCGCGTGCCGTTCAACCAGGACGGCCGCCGGCTGACCGCGCCCGTGGTCGAGGTGCCCCAGCAACTCGCGTTCAAGCCGTCGCCGCAGATGTCGACCCAGCAAGGCTTTGGCCTCGTGCTGAACGAGATCGCGCGCGACGACAGCGAGCTGGCGAGGCGCATTGTCACGACCTCGCCCGACGTCACGGTCTCGACCAATCTCGGTCCGTGGGTGAACCGGCGCGGCCTGTTCGCGCGCGGCGAGAAGGCGGACTTATTCCGCAGCGAGAAAATTCCCTCCACGTTCAATTGGGACTTCTCGCCCAAGGGCCAGCATCTCGAGCTCGGCATCGCCGAGATGAACCTGTTCATCATGCTCTCGGCGCTGGGCCTGTCGCACCAGATCAATGGCGAGCGGCTGCTGCCGGTCGGCACCCTCTACGATCCCTTCATCGAGCGCGGCCTCGATGCATTGAACTACGCCTGCTACCAGGATGCGCGCTTCATGGTGGCGGCGACGCCCTCGGGCATCACGCTGGCGCCTGAAGGCGGCGCGCACCAGTCGATCGCGACGCCGTTGATCGGCATGGCGCAGGACGGGCTCGCCTCGTTCGAGCCGGCTTTCGTCGACGAGCTCGCCGTGATCATGGCTTGGGGCTTCAATCACATGCAGCGCGATCCGGGCGAGGGCGGTTCCGTCTATCTGCGGCTCTCGACGCGCAGCATCGAGCAGGCGCAGCGGATCATGACACCGGAGCTTGCGCAGGGCATCACCGACGGCGCCTACTGGCTGCGCAAGCCGGGACCCAATGCCGAACTCGTGATCGCCTATACCGGCGCGGTCGCGCCCGAAGCGATCGAGGCGACCGGTTTCATCGGCGAAAGCCGGCGCGACATCGGCCTGCTCGCGATCACCTCGGCGGATCGCCTGCATGCGGGTTGGACCGCGGCGCGGAAATTGCGGCGCGATCGGCGTGGCGTGCAGCATCTCAGCCACATCGAAAAGCTGCTCGCGCCGCTGCCGCGCGACTGCGGCATCGTGACCGTGATCGACGGCCATCCCTCCGCGCTCGGTTGGCTCGGCAGCGTCCGCGGTCATCGCGTCGAGGCGCTCGGCGTCGAGCAGTTCGGCCAGACCGGCACGATCGCGGACCTCTACCGCCATTACGGCATCGATGCGAATGCGATCATCGATGCGGCCGAAAGCCTCACCACCGGCGCACCGGTGCTGCACCGGAAGATGGCGGTGTAGTTGAGGTAACTGCCGTGTCATTCCGGGGCGACGCGTAGCGTCGAGCCCGAAATCCATACTCCCGATCGTGGTTATGGATTCCGGGCCCGCGCCAAGTGCCGCGTCCCGGAATGACACCTGAGGGAGCCTTGCCTCGTTCCCGCCATCGGCTCATATATCCTCCGTCCGCCGCAACGCTGGCCCCGCATATGGCGGGTTCAATTGCCGGCGCTTTCGTGCAAGGATGCCTGCCGAAACGCCCCCTCCAAGCCCCCAAGAAGAGGTTAACGATGGTCAATCGCATGCAATTCTACATCGACGGCGCCTGGGTCGATCCCGCCGTCAAGAAGTCCACCGCCGTGGTCAATCCCGCGACGGAAGAGGCGATGTACGAGGTTGCGCTGGGCTCCAAGGCTGACGTCGACAAGGCCGTCACTGCTGCCAAGCGCGCCTTTGCAACTTTCTCCCAGACCAGCCGCGAGGAGCGCGTCGCGCTGCTCACGAGAGTCATCGAGGTCTACAAGGGCCGGCTCAAGGAGATCGGCGCCGCCGTCTCCGACGAGATGGGCGCGCCGCTGCCGATGGCGGAGAAGCTCCAGGCCGGCGCCGGCCTCGGCCACCTCATGACCACGCTCGACGTGCTCAAGAACTATCATTTCGAGGAACCGGTCGGCACCGCCATGGTGCTGCGCGAGCCGGTCGGCGTGGTCGGCATGATCACGCCCTGGAACTGGCCGCTCAACCAGATCGCTTGCAAGGTCGCGCCTGCGCTCGCCGCCGGCTGCACCATGATCCTGAAGCCGTCGGAGTTCACCCCGACCTCGGCTTTGATCTTCGCGGAAATCCTCCACGAAGCGGGTGTGCCGAAGGGCGTGTTCAACCTCGTCAACGGCCTCGGCCCCGAGGTCGGCGCCGCCATGAGCGAGCATCCTGATATCGACATGATCTCGTTCACCGGCTCGACCCGCGCCGGCATCGACGTGGCCAAGCGCGCCGCGCCGACCGTGAAGCGCGTCAGCCAGGAGCTCGGCGGCAAGTCGCCGAACGTCATCCTCGAAGGTGCCGACCTGCAGAAGGCGGTGACCGGCGGCGTGATGCACATGTTCAACAACTCCGGCCAGTCCTGCAACGCACCCTCGCGCATGATCGTGCCGCTGTCGAAGATGAAGGAAGTCGCTGCGATCGCGAAGGCTGTCGCCGACAAGACCAAGGCCGGTGATCCCCGCGCTGAAGGCACTACCATTGGTCCGGTCGTCAACCGCGGCCAGTGGGACAAGATCCAGGGCCTCATCAAGAAGGGCATCGACGAGGGCGCAACGCTCGTCGCCGGCGGCCCGGGCCTGCCTGAGGGCGTCAACAAGGGCTTCTACGTCCGTCCTACCATCTTCGCCGACGTCACTCCCGACATGACGATCGCCCGTGAAGAGATCTTCGGACCGGTGCTGACCATCATCGGCGCCAAGGACGAGTCTGAGGCCGTGCACATCGCCAACGACACGCCGTATGGCCTTGCCGGCTACGTCTCGGGCGCTTCGGTTGAGGACGCCAAGCGCGTGGGTCGCCAGATCCGCGCCGGCAACGTCAATCTCCAGGGCGTGCCCAACGACCGCACCGCGCCGTTCGGCGGCTACAAGCAGTCGGGCAACGGCCGCGAGTGGGGCAAGTACGGCCTCGAGGACTTCCTCGAAGTGAAGGCCGTTGCGGGCTTCAACGCGGCGTAAGCTTACGTCGAGAACCAACATGACGCCGGAGCGGGAAACCGCTCCGGCGTTTTGTTTTGCTCCGTCGTCATTGCGAGGAGCGCAGCGACGAAGCAATCCAGACTGTCTCCACGGAAAGACTCTGGATTGCTTCGCTTCGCTCGCAATGACGGAGGAGAGATCTCGTAGGGTGGGCAAAGGAGCGAAGCGACGTGCCCACCATTCCGCGACGAACAAGAAGCGGTGGGCACGCTTTCGCTTTGCCCACCCTACGAGACCGTCGCTGCGGAACGCCTATCCCCCGACCGCGCCTTGCGTGTTCACATACAGCGCGTAGATCGACTGGCTTGCCGCCATGAACAGGCGGTTGCGCTTGACGCCGCCGAAGCAGAGATTGGCGCAGCGCTCGGGCAGCGCGATGCGGCCGATCATGACGCCGTCGGGCGCGAATACGACGACGCCGTCGAGCTCGGGATCGCCCATGCCCCAGCCGCACCAGAGATTGCCGTCGATGTCGCAGCGCATGCCGTCCGGTGTGCCCGGGCCGGCATCGATGTGGACGCGCTTGTTGGAGATCGTGGTGCCGTCAAGCGAGACGTCATAGGCGAGGATCTTTCGGTTCGGCACGCCGCGCGATTCCACGACATACAGGATCTTCTCGTCGGGCGAGAAGCACAGCCCGTTCGGACCGAGCACGCCCTCGGCAACGATGGTCGCTTTGCCGGTCGCGGGATCGAGCCGATAGACGTTCGGCTCGATCTCGGGCTCCGCCTTGTAGCCCTCGTAATTGCCGAGCAGGCCGAAGGTCGGATCGGTGAACCAGATCGAGCCGTCGGACTTCACCACGACGTCGTTCGGCGAGTTCAGCGGCTTGCCGCCGAACGAATCCATCAGCACGGTGATGCTTCCGTCATATTCGGTGCGCACCACGCGGCGGCCGCCATGCTCGCAGGTGACGAGCCGGCCCTGACGATCCCTGGTGTTGCCGTTGGCGAAATTCGAGGGCTTTCGGAAGACCGAGACGGTTCCGGTCTCCTCCTCCCATTTGATGATGCGCTGGTTCGGGATGTCGCTGCACAGGAGATAGCGGCCGTCGCCGAACCACACGGGACCCTCGGCCCAGCGCAGGCCGGTCGCCAGCCGCTCCACCGCCGACAGCTTCAGCCAGTATTTTTCGAAGCGGGGGTCCAGTGCTTTTATCGCCGGATCGGGGTAATAGGTCGCCGGCCGCCAGCCTTGAGCGTGGGACGATGCATCGTTCATGTGCAATTCTCGTTGTTGCGTTCCCTCTGTCCAAATCTGCTAGCATCAGTTATCTACGGCCGCAAATCGGTCACCACAGGCGAGGGAAGACATGCCGCGTATTTTGATGACGGGAGCTTCGGGCGGAATCGGCACGAGCCTGCGAAAATTGCTGCCGCCGATCTATCCGGATCTCCTGCTCTCCGACATCAAGCCGCCCGCCGATCTCGGCGCGAACGAAAAATTCAAGGCGGCGGATCTCGCCGATCTTGCGCAGTGCGAGGCGATCTGCGAGGGCGTCGACGGCATCATCCATTTCGGCGGCTATTCGGTCGAAGGCAGCTGGGACCAAATCCTCCAGGCCAATATCATCGGCGGCTACAATCTGTTCGAGGCCGCGTACCGCAAGGGCGTCAAGCGCGTGGTGTTCGCCTCGTCCAACCACGCCGTCGGCTTCTATCCCCGCCACCACAAGATCGGGACCGACGTCACCCCGCGCCCCGACGGCCGTTATGGCGTCAGCAAGGTGTTCGGCGAGGCGGTCGGTGCGCTCTACGCCGACAAGCATGGCCTGAAGGTGACCTGCCTGCGCATCGGCAATTTCGGCGACATGCCGCTCGACCAGCGCCGGCTCTCGATCTGGCTGAAGCCCGACGACCTCGTGCAGCTCTGCCGCATCGGGCTCGAACATCCCGACATCCATTTCGAGGTCTTCTACGGCGCCTCCCTCAACGAGCGCGCCTGGTGGGACAACCACCGCGCCTACGAATTCGGCTATCGCCCGACGGGGCGCGCCGAGGATTTCCGCGAGCACGCCATGGCCGAGCAGGCCAAGCTGAAGCCGGATCCGGTCGGCGACCACTACCAGGGCGGCGCGTTCTGCAGCAACGAGTTCGACGGCGATGCGAACCGGATCATTGATTGGAGTAAGCGCTGAAATGCCATGCCCCCTCTCTACAGTCATGAGGTGAGGGGGCCTCTCCGCGGCACTCGCGCCGGCATGCAGCCTAGTCCATGCCTTCATCGGGAATGTTCAATACGGTGCCACAAGCTTTGCAATGCACCGCGTCGACATCGTGGCGCTGCAGGGCGCAAACCGGACAGGGGAAGCGTACCTTGGAGGGCGCGAGCAGTGCCTTGGCGAGATTCAGGAAAAGGGTCACGCCAAAGATCATGATGACGACGGTGATCAGGCGGCCGACGGTCCCGGGCAAGGTGATGTCGCCGAAGCCGGTTGTGGTCAGTGCGGTGACCGTGAAGTAGAGCGCGTCGGCATAGTTGGCGATCTGGTGATTGTGAGACTTCTGCGTCTCGTAGACGATCCCGGTCATCACGAAAATGAACACGCCGAGGTTCACGACGGCAAAAACGACTTCCTCGTTTCGCCGGAAGAAGGGGCTGTCGACCCGGAGGCGCGCCACCATCTGGTAGTCGCGCAGCAGCCTCAGTGTTCGAAATGCGCGCAGGAAGCCGCCGGCCTCTCCGGCGAGCGGCGCAAGGAACGAGATGATGACGACGATGTCGGTCCAGGTCGAAAGCCGCGCCAGGTCATGCAGCGGCTGACGGCTGATGATCATCCGTGCGGCGAAATCCGCAAGGATCAGCACGCCGAACACCACATCGAGCGACTCGACGGCCCTGTTGCGAGGCAGGAACGAGGTCGCGATGATGAACAGAACAGTGACGACGTCCAGCGCGAGCAGGGCGTATCGGAATTTTATGCAGCCGAACGTGTCGCCTTCGTAAAGTTGCCGGATCCTGCCCTTCAGGGCCTCAAATGGGACGGCGATGGCGTCGAGCGGCCCATGTCCCTTCGTACTGTTGCGATAAAATGCCATGGTCAGCGACCGCCGCGCCTATCCCGGTAGCCTACGCTTCCGAAGGATCGAGCATTTCGCCGATCTTGTTGACGGCGACATTGATCGACATGCCCAAATAGTCGCCGGGATCGCCGAACCACGAGCCAGCCAACGGCACGGCCTGGCCCGGATGCCGCGCAATGGCCACCGGAATGAGGTCGAAGCCGGCGCTCAAACTGTTGGTTGGATCGTAATCCAGCCAGCCGGCGCCGGGCAGGAATACCTGCACCCATGCGTGGGTCGCGCCGGAGCCGGTCATGCCCACGGCGCCGCCATCGAGCGCCGCATCATAGAGATAACCGCTGACGAAGCGTGCGGCAAAGCCGAGCCGGCGCAACGTCTCGATCATCAGCCAGGCGAAGTCCCGGCAGGTGCCCGATTTCGTGCGCAGCGTTTCGCCGGGTGACTGTGTGCCTTCGGCATCTCTGCCGCGATAGCTGAAGTCGCTCCGAAACCTGCCGAGCATTCGGCGCAGCACGTCGGCGGTCCGATCCTGATCGCCGGCAACGAAGCTCTTGGTCCACGCCGCATGACTGCCGTCTGCATCGTCGGCATGCGGGCGCAGGTAACCGGCAAGGTCGGTCCATTCGTCCGGGGTGTACTGCACGGGGACCTCCTCGGCCCGGGGCTCCAGCGGAAATGTCGCCAGACCCTTGATGCCGAAATAGACTCCACGAACCCTAAACGTGAATGTCAGCTCGCTGCCGGGTTCGCTGAAGTCCATCACCGTGACGGCATTGGAGCGGGAGTCGGTGACCCAATGCACCTTTGACGGCAGGCTGGTAGCAGCGGACCAGCGAAGCAGCCGGGTCGCGGCGCCGCGCCGCGGCAGGAACATCGCCCGGTGCGTGCCGAACGTCACCGGCTTTGCATAGCGGTAGGTCGTGGTGTGCGTGATCTCGCCAATGATCGCCATGCATTGATCCGCTTCGCGTTGCGGAGCGCATTGAGCGCCTTCCCGCGCAAGAGAGAGCAGGCGCCAGCTTTCGGCCCGGCCGCTTCCACCCATTGATCTAGATCAACGTCGTTCCCGGGATCGTCTGGCCCATCAAGCGATCACGCATTCCTTCAGACGTTGATGTGCAAACCGACCGAATGGAGCGATGGACATGGGTATCCTTTGGACGATCATCATTGGATTTATCGTCGGCGTGGTCGCGAAATTCATCATGCCCGGCGACAAGTCCGAGCCCACGGGGTTCATCCTGACGACGGTCTTGGGAATCGTCGGCGCGTTCGTCGCGACCTGGCTCGGTCAAGCCGTGGGCTGGTATCATTTCGGAGAGGCCGCCGGCTTCATCGGCAGCGTGGTCGGAGCCATCATCCTCCTCTTCCTGTACGGCCTTGTCATGGGTCGTCAGGGGCGCGCTTGAAAATCACGCTATCAGCCGTCGCGATGCTCGCGATGATCGTCTCAGAGCCGGCGCGAGCCGGAGCGCTCAGCGACGCCGAGGCGACGTTCCTCGACCAGCTCGTCACCGCATCCGTGGTGCTGGAGCAGCGATGCGACGGTTACGAGGTCGATGGCGCCGGGGGCGTTCAGCTCGGCGCCCGGCTGCTCGGTAGTCCTGAGGCGGCGATGGCCATGATCGACGCCTTTTCCGCGGCGATAAAGGCCCACGATGGCGAGAGCTACGATCCCGGCAAGTTTCGTCCCGAGGTGTTCGAGGCGGCCAGCAAGACGATCAAACGCGTCCTGGCGGAATTGATCAAGGATCCTAAAGGGGCTTGCGCCGACTATGGTGATGCCAGCGTGGATCGCGGCCTGCTGAAGCGATACTGAACATTCGAGGGCTACTCGGCAGTTGAACCCGAAAGAGAAAGACTGAGGCGATGGGTTTCGCAAGAGTTCTGCCCATCCTACGGGTTCATCTCACGTCCGACCAAAGCAGAGCGGCAGCGTCGATCCGCTGACTTTGAGCGGCAGGGCGGCTAAGGTTTCATCACATCCAGCCGGCACTTGGGAAACGTTGATGGTCATCCTGTATTTCGACGAGGCTGAGGTCGGCAAATTGCGGACAGCGGGCCCGTATCAGGTATCGAGGGACGAAATCATCGAATTTGCCAGGAAGTTCGACCCGCAGCCCTTTCATGTCGATGAGGAAGCTGCCGCGCGCTCGGTCTTTGCGGGGCTGACGGCATCAAGTGCTCACACCTTCGCGATCCTCATTTCGTTGTTGAGCAAGACACAGCCCTTTTCGCTTCGTGTCCTGGCCGGGCTCGGTTTTGATGAACTCAGGTTGCCCGCGCCGGTGCGCCCGGGAGACGAGCTTGGTCTTGAGGTGACGATCCTAGAGAAGCGCGAAACCAAGTCGCATTCCGACAGGGGTGTCGTCCGCAACCAGATTCATCTCCGCAATCAAAAGCGTGAAATCGTGCTGCAATGCATCGGCACAGTCCTCGTCGCGCGCCGGCCGATCGCGAGTTCCTGAGACGTCGAAGCGAAGCCCTACCGCCGCGCCTCTTCCCCCGCAATCCTTGCCAGATAATCCGACTTGCTGAACTGCATGTGATCCACGCACAGCTGCGCCAGCGCCCAGCTGTCGCGGCCCTTCAACAGCTCGATCATCAACTCATGCTGGCGCCGCGATTGCGCAAGTCCCTCGCGGTCGGCGAGGTTCTTGGCGCGCATCGGCAGCGTCAGGCTCATGTAGTCCTGGAGCGAGCGGACGAGATAGGGATTGCCGCAGGCCGAGAACAGCGCGAGGTGAAAGGCGTCGTTGGCCTCGTGAATGCCGCGCAAATCCTGCACATCTGCCTTCGCGCAATATTGCCGTTGCAGCCCGGTCAGCTCGTCGATCAGGGCTTGCTGTGCGGGCAGGGGGATCATCAGCGCGGCCTGCCGGGTCAGCATCTCGCGGACCTCGTAGATCTGCCGGACTTCCTCGGCCGAGTAGAACCGCACGGTGGCGCCGACGTTCTTCTCGCGGCGGACGATGCCGCGGCGTTCGGCATCGACCAGCGCCTGGCGCACGAAGTGCCGGGAGGTGCCGTAGCGCGACATCAGCGCGTCTTCGGTCAGGCGCGCGCCCGGCGGCAGGCGGCCGAAGATGATGTCCTCTTCCAGCCGCGCGACGACATCGTCCGGATCGTCGCGCCGGACCGGCATGGTGTCTGCGGTGCGGATGTCGGACATGCCCTCAGCCTCCGGCTCATGCCGGTCCGCCTTGTGGAGCAGGGAGAACCCAGATTGTCAATAATTTGTGTCGGAAGGCGGTGTCTGGGGCAGAAAGCGCGACGATCTGGCCCAATCTTATTGACAATCAGGGGGCAGGCTGTAGCACAATGGGAAGCGAGAAGGAGCGGTATGATGACGAGTGGTTTGCGCAAAGGGCTGACGAGCTATGGCGATGCCGGCTTCTCGCTGTTCCTGCGCAAGGCGTTCATCAAGGCCATGGGCTATTCCGACGACGCGCTGGAGCGCCCGATCGTCGGCATCACCAACACCTATAGCGACTACAATCCCTGCCACGGCAACGTCCCGCAGATCATCGAGGCCACCAAGCGCGGCGTGATGCTGTCGGGCGCGATGCCGTTCGTGTTTCCGACCATCTCGATCGCCGAGAGCTTTGCGCATCCGACCTCGATGTATCTGCGCAATCTGATGGCGATGGACACCGAGGAGATGATCCGGGCCCAGCCGATGGATTCGGTGATCGTGATCGGCGGCTGCGACAAGACCCTTCCCGCGCAGGTCATGGCCGCGATCAGCGCCGATTTGCCGACCGTGGTCATTCCCGTCGGTCCCATGGTGGTCGGCCATCACAAGGGCGAGGTGTTAGGGGCCTGCACCGACTGCCGCCGGTTGTGGGGCAAGTATCGCGCCGGTGAAATCGACGACGCCGAGATCGAGGCGGTGAACGGGCGCCTCGCGCCATCGGTCGGCACCTGCATGGTGATGGGCACGGCCTCGACCATGGCCTGCATGATTGAAGCCATGGGCCTGTCGTTGCCGATGAGCGCGACGATTCCCGCGCCGCACGCCGAACGCTTTCGCCTGGCCGAAGCGAGCGGCAGGGTTGCCGCCGAGATGGCCAAGACCAAGGGGCCGAAGCCAAGCGAATTGCTGACGCCGGCGTCTTTCAAGAATGCGCAGGTCGTGCTCCAGGCGATCGGCGGCTCGACCAACGGCCTGATCCATTTGACGGCAATGGCGCATCGCTCGCCCCACCGCCTCGATCTCGAAGTGTTCGACCAGATTGGCCGCGAAGTGCCGGTGCTGGTCGACCTCAAGCCGTCGGGCGAACACTACATGGAGCATTTCCACCACGCCGGTGGCGTGCCGAAATTGCTGGCGCAGCTCGGCGATCTCGTCGATCTCGACGCGAAAACCATCAGCGGCCAGACGCTGCGCGATGTCGTCGCGAATGCGGAGGACGTGCCGGGCCAGGATGCGATCCGTCCGCGCGACAATCCGATCAAGAAGGAAGGCGGCCTTGCCGTCCTGCACGGCAATCTCGCCCCGCGCGGTGCCGTCATCAAGCAGTCGGCCGCGAGCCCCAAGCTGTTGCAGCACACCGGGCGTGCGGTGGTGTTCGAATCCGTCGAGGACATGACCTTGCGGGTCGACCATCCCGATCTCGACGTGAACTCCGACGACGTGCTGGTGTTGCGCAACGCCGGCCCCAAGGGCGCGCCCGGCATGCCCGAGGCGGGTTATCTGCCGATCCCGAAGAAGCTCGCGCGCGGCGGCACCAAGGATATGGTGCGCATTTCGGATGCGCGCATGAGCGGCACCGCGTTCGGCACCATCGTGCTTCACATCACGCCGGAATCCGCTGTCGGCGGACCGCTCGCGCTGGTAAAGAACGGCGACATGATCCGGCTGGATGTTGCCAAGCGCAGCATCGAGCTGCTGGTCGATGCCGCCGAGCTGGAGCGTCGGCGCGCCGCATTGAAGCCGGCCGCAGCACCCGATGAGGCGCGGCGCGGCTACGCCTGGCTGTTCAACGAGACCATCATGCAGGCCGACGAGGGCTGCGACTTCGATTTCATGCAGAGGACTGGGAAGCAGACTGAGAAGGGGTGACGAACCACCCGAACGAGCGCTCAGACCGCACAAGCGGCGGGCGATAAAACAGGGGGAAACGATGATTGCACGATCCATGCGTGGGTTGGTGGCCATGGCCGCCGTACTTTTCGTCACCGGGGCCGGGGCACAGGAGGTGAAGCATTATCGCTTTGCCTACGATCAGCCGCGCAACACCGGCTATTCCATCGCGGGCGACCTCTTTGCCGATAAGCTCAAGGAATTGAGCAAGGGCACCATGATCATCGACCAGTATCCGGGCGCGCAACTCGGGCAGGAGCCGCAGGTGCTCCAGCTCGTGAAGGCCGGCGACATCGAATTCGCCATCATCTCCTCGGCCAACACCGCGACGATCTCCCCGCAGGCCGGCGTGATGTCGCTGCACTTCCTGTTCCGCGACGAGAACCACGTGGTCAAGGGGCTGGCCGATCCCCGCGTGTTCGAAGCGCTCAAGACCATGATCGACGAGACCACGCAGGGCCTGCACGTGATTGCGACCGGTTCGCAGGGTGTGCGCCACATGTACTCCAAGAAGGAGATCCACAATGTCGGCGACATCAAGGGGCTGAAGATCCGCGTCCAGGCGACCGCGACCGAGGACATGATGTTCCCGGCCTACGGTGCCCAGACTGTGCACATGCCATTCGGCAGCGTCTACACCAGCTTGCAAACCGGCGTCGTCGACGTCGCCGAGAACAGCATCAACGTCTACCTCGTCAACAAGCACTACGAAGTCGCCCCGGTCCTCAACATCACCGAGCACGAGGCCAACAACGCGCTGGTGTTCGTCTCCGACAAGCTCTGGCAGAGCCTATCGGCGGAGCAGAAGGGGTGGGTGCAGGCGGCGGCCAACGAGGTCAGCACGAAAGAGCCGCAGAAGGCGTTCGACCTCGAGCGCACCGCGGCCGACAAGCTGAAGAAGATGGGCGTGAAGATCGTCGACAACGTCGACAAGAAGAGCTTCACGGTGATCGCCGATCCCTATCTCGACAAGCTCGCCAAGGAGCTCGGCCCGCATGCCGAGAAGATCAAGAATTTGATCCGGTCGGTGAACTAGTTACAGCAAAGTCGTCATGCCCGGGCAGAAGCGCGAAGCGCGCCTTCGCGCCAAATGTCCCGGGCATCCACGTTCTTCCTTCGAGCCCGCACCAAGTGCGTGGATGACCGGGACAAGCCCGGCCATGACGGAAAGCTGCAGCCGGGAGCAACAATGTCCATCGCCGACAAACTGCTGGTGCAACGGCAACGCCACCTGAAATGGCGCTGGCTCGACTGGCTCGAGCTTGCGCTGATGGTCCTCTGCGGCGTGCTCTGCTTCGGCTTCTCGCTGTCGGTCACCGCCGACATCGTCACACGCACCATCGGCCACCCCTGGCTGTGGCTCCAGGAAGTCACCTCGACGCTGTTCATCTATGCGATCTTCGTCGGGACCGCGGTCGCGACCCGGCGCAACGATCACCTCTATCTCACCGCGATCTCCGAAGCGATGCACGGCACGGCGCGGCTGATCGTCGAAGTGATCATTCGTCTCGTCGTGCTCGGCGTCGCCTTCTGCCTGATCTGGTACGGCTATCAGAACTATCTTCGCGGCTTCGGCAGCTTTCGCTTGCCGTCGGGCACTCCGATCGCCTCGCTCTATGCGATCATCCCGCTGTCCGGCGTGCTGATCGGCCTGTTCACCATCGAGCAGCTCGTCAACGGCTTGCGCAACGGCTTTGACCATCACGAGCCGCCCGAAGAGGACGGAGCGCCCGTCATCACGGACGTGCAGATGAGGGCGCAGCTGTGAGCGCACCCGTTGTCCTGGCGTTGATGTCGATCTGCTTCCTGTCGTTCGGCTATCTCGGCGTGCCCGTGCCGTTCTCGCTGATGGCCGGCGTGTTCATTGGTGCGCTCCTCTCCGATGTCTCGCTGGCCGCGATCATCCAGAAGATCTTCGACGGCGTCGATTCCGAAGCGTTGCTGGCGATCCCGTTCTTCCTGCTGGTCGGCGAGCTCATGAGCTCGGCCAACGTGGTGGTACGAATAGCCAACCTGTCAGTATCGCTGGTCGGACACATCAGGGGCGGGCTGTCGCAGGTCGTCGTTGTCTTCAGCATGTTCTTCTCGGAAATGTCGGGCTCGACCACTGCCGACGTCGCCGTGATGAGCCGTGCGCTGGGCGGCCCGATGAAACGCGAGGGCTACGAGCCCGCCTTCATTGCGGCGATCATCGCGTCCGCTTCGACCATCGCCGCACTGGTGCCGCCGAGCATCACGGCGGTGGTCTATGGCGCGGTCGGCAACGTCTCGATCGCCGGCCTGTTCATGGCGGGGGTGGTGCCCGGGCTGATGATCGGCTTCGGGTTGATGATCTATTGCTACTTCTTCGGCCCCTCCGGCCTGCGCAAGCCGCGCGCGCCGCTGCGGCAGGTGGTGTTCGCCGCGGGTGACGCCGCCCTGCCGCTGATGATCCCTGTCATTTTGCTCGGCGGCATCCTCACCGGCTGGTTCACGCCGACGGAAGCCGGCGTCGTTGCGGTGGTCTGGATTGTCGTCATCGTGATCCCCGCGCTGAACCGCGGGCATATCAAAAAGATCCCATACGATTTCTGCCTTGCAGGCCTGATCTTCTCGCTGCCGCTGATCACGATCGGCGCCGCCAATGCCTTCGGCTGGATGCTCGCTTACTTACGCGGTGCGAGTTACATCGCCGACATGATCACCTCGATTGCTGGCAACGATCCGCATCTGATCATGCTGCTGATGGTGCTGCTCTTCACCGTGGTCGGTGACTTCATCGAGCCGGTGCCGACCATCATCATCTTCATGCCGCTGGTCAACGCGCTGACCGAGGCCGGCGACATCAACGCCGTGCACATGGGCGTGGTGCTGATCGCCACGCTCGCCTTTGGCCTGATCACGCCGCCATACGGCCTGGTGCTGCTGATGGCCTCGAAATTCGTCGGCATCAGTTTTGCCAAGGCCTTACGCGCCGCCTTGCCGATCTATGTGGTGTTCCTGGCCACGATCGCGTTCGCGATCTATTTCCCGAGCGTGGTGCTGTGGCTGCCGCAGAAAGTGCTGCCGGAATCGGTCGGCTGCTTCAAGTCGCCGGCGGGGACAGGCTACATCTGCCCTAAGTGACGAGCTGCTCGACGCGCCATTGCTCGCCTTCACGGAGGTAGCGAAACGGCGTGCCGTGGCTGTTCTTGAAATAGCTGCCGGCGAGCGATTTCGCCATTCCCTGCATCACCGCGTCGTGGCAGACGAACAGGAAGTCGTCGTCAGGATGACGGTCGAGCCATGCGGAGACGCAAGCCAGCGACCGTTCGGTCATGGCGTCCCAGTTTTCGCCGTCGGCGGGCAGGATCGAGACGAGGCCCGTCGCCGAATTGACGCCGTGCTTGATCATGAGGTCGCGGACAGGGAGGCCCTCAAAGCTTCCGAAATCGAACTCGATGACGCCGTCATCGATCGAGAGCGGCACCGAGATGGCGTCTGCGATGATCTCGGCCGTTCGGGCCGCGCGCGCCAGCGGGCTCGCGACAATTCGGCTGATGCCGGTACCGCGCAACATGTCCGCGGCCTCGTGCGCCTGCGCAAGGCCGTCCGCGTTCAGCGGGTTGTCGGTTCGTCCCTGAAATAGCCCCTGCCTATTCCAGTCGGTCGCGCCGTGGCGCAGGCCGCAGAACGAGCGCGCCGGTGCCGGCACGCTCACTTGCCCTTGCTCGTGAATTTTTTCACGGCGACGCGGAAATCCTCCGTGTTCATCGCCATGATGATCTTGTGCTCCTCGGCATCGAGCTGCTGCTTCACCGGCGTGGTCGCGGCCTGGTAGACCAGCGACTTGGTGCCGGCGATCGCCGCCGGCGGATTCTGCGCAAGGCGCTCGGCGAGTTTTCGCGTGGCCGCCTTCAACTCTGCGGCGGGGACGACCTTCGCAACCAGGCCCCATTCATAGGCCTGCTGCGCGGTAAAATTGTCCTCCGACAGGAAGATCTGGAGCGCAAGTCGCGATCCGACCGTACCGACGATCCCGACCGTCGAGCCGCCGTCCGGCGACACCCCGATCTTGGCATAGGCCGGCGTGAACTTGGCATCCTCCGCGGCGATGCAGAGATCGGTGACGAAGGCGAGGCCCATGCCGGCGCCGGCCGCCGAGCCGTGCACGCTGGACAGCGAAATCTTCGGCATGCGCCGGATCATCTCGATGAAGGCGTGATAGTGCTTCAGCAGCTCGCCGACGACCGGCGTGACCGTGCCGGTTTCGGCCGCAGCGCCGATCGTCTGCAGATCGCCGCCGGCCGAGAAGGCGCGGCCTTCTCCTTCGAGCACGACGACCCTGATGTCGTCGGCGCCTTCGAGATAGGCCGCGAGCTGTTCGAGCTTCTGTGCGATTGCAAGGTTGACCGAGTTGAACGCGGCGGGGCGGTTGAGCGTGATGGTTGCGATCGGGCCGTCGATCCGCAGCAAGGCGGGATCGTCGGGTTTGGAGACGGGAGCTGGCATCTGGAATATCCCCGGCATGAGGTCGTTGCTGCAACTAAATCGCAGAAGGTCGGGGGTGACAATCCCCGCATGCCGCTCTTGCGCGGGACGGAATGATGGGCTCAAATGGGCCGCCTTCGTTTAGGAACGGACACGAGCGCCGGCTCCTCCTGGGCAAGCCAAGCCAATATCAGCGAGAGAGGAGACGACATGGGTGACGCTCGTGTCTCCGGAAATGGGCTGTTCCAATGACGGGTGGTCCGGTGATCATTGTCGGTGCCGGCCATGGCGGCTACCAGGTCGCGGCATCCCTGCGCCAGGCGGGCTTTTCCGATCGCGTCTGCCTGCTCAACGACGAGGCGCATCTGCCCTATCAGCGGCCGCCGCTGTCCAAGGCCTATATCAAGGGCTCGGCCGGGCCGGAGAGCCTGATGTTCCGGCCGGAGAAATTCTACCAGGATCAGAAGATCGAGCTGATCGCAGGCCGCGCAGTGTCGATCGATCGCGCCGGCCACAAGGTGCATCTCGCATCCGGCGAGACGCTGCCTTACGGCCACCTCGTGCTGGCCACGGGCGCGCGCAACCGGCTGCTTGATTTGCCGAATGCGAATTTGCCCGACGTGAAATATCTGCGCATCCTCGACGACAGCGAGGCGCTGCGACAGATCATGCCGTCGAAGTCGCGTGTCGTGGTGATCGGCGCCGGCTTCATCGGCCTCGAATTCGCGGCCACCGCGCGGATCAAGGGCCTCGAGGTGGACGTGCTCGAACTCGCCCCGCGCGTGATGGCGCGCGCGGTGACGACGGAGGTCTCGGAGTATTTTCAGGCGCGGCATCGCGAGGCCGGCATCCGCATTCACCTCGGTGTGCAGGCAACCTCGATCGAGGCTGAGGGCGGCAAGGTCACCGGCGTTTCCTTGAGCGACGGAAGGCATCTGCCGGCCGACCTCGTCGTGGTCGGTGTCGGCGTGCTGCCGAACATCGAGCTTGCGGCGGAGGCGGGGCTTGCCGTCGCCGCCGGCATCATCGTCGACGAATATCTCTCGACGTCCGATCCTGACATCTCCGCGATCGGCGACTGCGCGCTGTTCGCCAGTCCGCGCTTCGGCGGATCGCAGCGGCTGGAATCGGTGCAGAACGCCACCGATCACGCCCGCTGCCTCGCGGCTCGGCTGACCGGCGACCGCAAGGCCTACGACAGCCATCCCTGGTTCTGGAGCGACCAGGGCGACGACAAGCTCCAGATGGCGGGGCTGACCACCGGCTACGACCGCGTCGTGCTGCGCGGCGATCCCGCGAAGAGAGCGTTCTCGGCGTTCTGCTACAAGGGCGACAGACTGCTCGGCATCGAGTCGGTCAACCGTGCCGGCGACCACATGTTCGGCCGACGCCTGTTCGGACTGGAGCGCTCGATCACGCCGGAGCAGGCCGCGGATGAAGGCTTCGACCTGAAGAGCGCGCTGGCCTGATCTTCCCCCTCGGCCTGCTCTCGGGGCGAGGTGAAGAAAGCGCCGCGCTCTACAAGACCGCGGCGACTTCCGCGGCCGTGGGCATCGAGGGACCTGCGCCCATCCGCTGCACGCTGATCGAGGCGGCCGCGTTGGCGAAGGCGAGCGCTGTACGCAGGGACACGCCCTCCGCCAGCTGCGCTGCAAGTGCGCCGACGAAGCAATCGCCGGCGCCCGTGGTGTCGACCGCCTTCACCGCGCGGCCGGACACCGCGAATTCCTCGCGGCCGGCGAGCGCGAGCACGCCCCGCTTGCCGAGCGTCACGCAGATGGTCTGGTCCTCGCGCGCCTGAAGTTGCCGCGCGACGTCGATGATTGTTGCGGCCTCGTCGCCATCGGAGAGCTCCACGCCTGCGAGGAAGCCGAGCTCGGTCTCGTTCAGCACGAGGATGTCGACGAGCGCCAGCAGCTCGGCGGACATCTTTTGCGCCGGTGCCGGGTTGAGCAGCGTCGTGGCGCCGGTGCTGCGGGCGCGCTGGAAGAAGGCGGCAATCGTCGGCAGCGGAATCTCGAACTGGCTGACGGCCACATCGCCCTTCGCCAGCGGAACGTCCGCGACATCGTCGGCGCCGACCAGCGCATTGCTGCCGGGGATGACGACGATGGTGTTGTCGGAGGCTGCCACCGTGATGATCGCGGTGCCGCTATGCGTGTCGGCGTCCCGAACAGAGCCGAGCTCGATGCCCTGCGCACCGAGGAACGTCCGCAACTCAGCGCCAAATGAATCCTTGCCAAGCCGGCCGATCAGCGTGGTCTTCGTACCGAGCCGTGACGCCGCGACGGCCTGGTTCGCGCCCTTTCCGCCGGGAAAATACAGCACCTGCCGGCCGGCGACGGTCTCGCCGACTTTTGGGTGGCGATCGGCGGTCGCCACCACATCCATGTTGATGCTGCCGGCGATAAAGACGCGCCCCATGATATGCCCTTACAAAACCCTAGACCCTGACTTCAAACTCGTGCCTGACTTTGGCGATGTCCACAAGGGTCGGCAGCCCGGCCTCGTTGCCGAGGCGCTGGATCTTGAAGGTCGAGGCGGCGCGGGCAAAATCAAAATGCTCGCGCCAGCTTTTGCCGGGGTGGGCGAGGTAGGAATAGACATAGGCGCCGTGGAAGACGTCGCCGGCGCCATTGGTGTCGATCACGCGCTCGCGCGGGATCGGCATCGCCGGCATGACCTCGACCGCACCCGTCTCATTGTACCAGAGCAGGCCCTTCTCACCCATGGTGACGCCGCCGATCTTGCAGCCGCGGCTCTTGAGGTAGTCGAGCATCTTCTCGGGCGTCAGGTCCATCTGCTCACACAGGCGTTCGGCGACGATGGCGACGTCGATGAATGCGAGCAGCTCATGCGTGTTGGTGCGCAGGCCGCCGCCGTCGAGCGAGGTCAGGATTCCGGCCTCGCGGCAGACCTTTGCATAGTGGATCGCGGCATCGGGCTGATGGCCGTCGATGTGCAGGGCGCGGCAGCCGCCGAGATTGAGCATCGGGAACGGATGGATGTGCTCGTCGTCGCGGCAGCGGACGATGGCGCGCTTACCGTCCTTGGGCATGATGAAGGACAGCGAGGACTGGTTCACTTTCCGCCCGTGCAGCGAGATCGCGTATTTCGCGCACATGTCCTGGAACATCCGCCCCAGCCAGTCGTTGGCCGCCGTGGCGATGAGGTCGGGCACGATGCCGAGCTTGGCGCAGCAGAACGCCGCCGTGACCGCGTTGCCGCCGAAGGAGACCGCGTAGTCCGTTGCCACGTGCTTTTCGTCGCCGGTCGGCATGTGGTCGGTGATGAAGACGACGTCGATATAGGTCTGACCGATAAAGAGAGCCTGCATTGGTTGTCCGTGATGCGCTGGGTGGTCCCGGCCGGCGGGCTTACTCTAACACCGGTTCCGCTCTGGGGACGCTGAAATTATTCGCAAATCTGCCGCCCGAGCGCTTGAGGTCGGCATGTGGCCGGAATACGACCATCACCGGTCCATGCCAAGCCCGGACAAACGCCGTCCTTCGGAACATGGTTCCAGGTCGATCAAGGGGGGAATGATGATCACCGGCCTCGATCACGTCGTTGCCCTGGTGAGGGATATCGGTGCGGCCAAGGCGGCGTATCAGACGCTGCTCGGGCGCGCGCCGGCCTGGCAGAATTCCGGCGAGGGCGCCGACCGCGTGCTGTTCACGCTTGCGAACATGACGATCGAGCTGATTGCGCCGAGCGGCTTTAACGTCGCGGCGGACCGGATCCGCGCGCTGCTCGACGACCGCGAGGGCGTGCTCGCCAGCCTGTGCTTTCGTGTCGCAGACATGAGCAAGATGCACCGGCGGCTGGAGCGGGTGGCTTTGAGGCCTGATCCGGTCGCCGAGGTCGAAAGCAGCGACGTCGCGAGCGGCGCGGTCCTGCACTGGAAACGCACGCGTGCCGCAACCGAATTGACGCGCGGCGTGCGCATGTTCTTCCTCGAGCTCGCCGAGGAGCGGCCGCTGTCGACTGCGACCGACATCGCGCCGATCGATGGACTCGACCACGTCGTGGTCACCACCGAGGATTCCGATCGCGCCGCCGCGCTCTATGGCGCGCGGCTCGGCCTTGATCTCGCACTGGACCGCTCGCACCAGGATTGGGGCCAGCTGATGTTCTTCCGCTGCGGCGACCTCATCGTCGAAGTGGTGCGCCGCCCCGTGGCGGGTGGGGATTCCCTGCATGACCGTCTCTGGGGCCTGAGCTGGCGGGTCGCCGACATCGACGCCACCCGCGCCCGCCTGATCTCCGCCGGCCTCGACGTCACCGAGGTGCGCAACGGCCGCAAGCCGGGTACGCGGATCATGACGGTGCGGAACGGCACCTGCGGGATCCAGACGGTGCTGCTGGAGCGCTCGCCGAAGCCGGCGGATTGAAGGGGCGGCCTCCCCGTTCGTCATTGCGAGGAGCTCTTGCGACGAAGCAATCCAGGCTGTCTCCGCGGTGGCAGTCTGGATTGCTTCGCTGCGCTCGCAATGACGAAACTATGCGGCGGGCCTCGCGCATGATAAATGCGATCTGGACGATCACCCAGCGGGCACCCGGTTTGGCGAAAGCAACGGCAAAGCGAACTCTGAAATGGCAGCGCGACCCCGAGGGGATGCGGCTGCGCATTCTCGAAGCCGCCAAGCAGGAATTCTCCACCCACGGGCTCGCGGGCGCGCGTGTCGACCGCATCGCGGCCAAGGCCGGCGCCAACAAGCGCATGCTCTATTATCACGTCGGCAACAAGGACGAGCTCTATCTCGCGGTGCTCGAAGGCGCTTATGACAAGATCCGCAGCGAGGAGCGGGGGCTGGATCTCGAGCATCTCGATCCGCCCGAAGCGATCCGGCGCCTGATCGAGTTCACCTGGAGCTACTTCCTGCGCAACCCGGAATTCCTGTCGTTGCTCCAGACCGAGAACCTCGCGCGCGCAAAGCACCTCAAGCGCTCGACCAAGGTCAAGTCGATGCACTCGCCCTTCGTCGAGATGATCCGCACCGTGGTGCTGCGTGGCGTCGACAGCGGCGATTTCCAGGTCGCAGTCGATCCGGTGCAGCTCTATATCTCGATCGCGGGGCTCTGCTTCTTCTATCTCTCCAATTCGGCCACGTTGAGCGTGATCTTCGGCCGCGATCTGCTGGCCAAGGACGCCAAGGACGAGCGGCTTTCGCACATGGTCGGCCTCGTGCTGGCCGCGCTGACGGGGCGATCGACCGCGCTGTTCGAGATCGCCAAGGCGCCGAAGTCGCGCAGCGCGGTGGCGCAGACGGTTTAGCGGCCCAGTCCGCGCGTTGGTGGACCAATCGTCCGTCGTTTCCTCAATCTCCGCCGTCATTGCCCGCGAAGGCGGGCAATCCAGTATTCCAGAGACGGTTGAGATTGAACCGAGAAGCCGCGGCGTACTGGATTCCCCGCCTTCGCGGGGAATGACACCGAGGGTGAGGCGGTCTCGTGCCCCGGACGTAGCGCAGCAGCGCGTCCGGGACACGACAGGAGGCCAGGAATCGGCACAAAACGTCACAGGGAAAGCTCTGGACAGTATTTATCCAACGAGTTAATTTCTCCCCCGAACGAAGAAGAATGCCGGGAGTGAGACGTGGCTGAGTTGAAGCCGCAAAGTGCGGTATCCAAGATGCTGAATGCGGCCTGGGTCCGGCCGTTTTTGTTCCTGGTCTTCATCGTCGTGGCCTGGGACCWCGCAATCCGGCTGTTCAAAATTCCCGCCTATCAGATCCCGGCGCCGGCCGACGTCGTCGCGGTGCTGCGCACCGAATGGCCGGAACTGCTGCGCCAGTCCTGGCCGACCACCTATGCCACCGTCTGCGGCTTCCTGCTGTCGGCGCTGTTCGGCATCCCCGTCGCGATGCTGATCGCGGGCTCGAAGACAGTGGAGAGCTATGTCTATCCGCTGCTGGTGTTCTCGCAATCCGTGCCGAAGATCGCGATCGCGCCGCTGTTCGTGGTGTGGTTTGGCTTCGGCATCATTCCAAAAGTGATTTCGGCGTTCCTGCTCGGCTTTTTCCCGGTGGTGGTCTCGGCTGTGCAGGGCTTCAAGTCGGTCGACCCTGACATGGTCGATCTCGCGCGCGCCATGCAGGGCAGCCGGTTCCGGGTTTTCCTCGCGGTGAATCTGCCGCATGCGCTGCCGGCGATCTTCTCCGGCCTCAAAGTGTCGGTGACGCTTGCCGTAGTCGGCGCCGTAGTCGGCGAGTTCGTCGGCTCCAATTCCGGCATCGGCTACGTGATGCAGCGCTCGATCGGCACGTTCGATCTGCCGACGATGTTCGCGGCGCTGGTGATCCTGGCGCTGCTCGGGGTGATCCTGTTCTGGATCGTGGACCGGATCGAGAAGCTGGTCATTCCCTGGCATGTCAGCCAGCGCGAAGACGTGATTTTCGCCTCGTAACAAAAACTATGGCAACGAACGGCCATCAACGGCCGACGCAACAAGGGCAAGGGAGAGAAACGATGAAGCGGTGGATAGGAGCTGTCTCGGCTGCGCTGATGGTGTTTGCGGCGCTGCCCGCACAGGCAGCCGACAAGGTCGTGCTGATGCTGAACTGGTACGTCTATGGCGAGCACGCGCCGTTCTATTACGGCAAGGCCAAGGGCATCTATGCGGCCGAGGGCATTGACCTCGAAATTCAGGAAGGCCGCGGTTCGGCTGCGACCACGCAGGCCGTCGCCGCCAAGACCGCCGATTTCGGCTACGTCGACGTTCCCACCATGATGCGCGCCGCGATCAAGGGCGCCCCCGTGGTTGCGACTGGCGTCCTGCTGCAGACCAGCCCGATGTCCGCCATGGGCTTCGCCGACAAGAACATCAAGAAACCGGAAGACATCAAGGGCAAGACGGTCGCGATCACGCCGGCCGACTCCATGACCCAGATCTGGCCGCTGTTCCTGAAGAAGACCGGCCTGAAGGAGAGCGATTTCCAGACGGTCGCCGGCGACGGCCAGACCAAGCTCAATGCCGTCATCAACGGCCAGGCTGATCTCCTGCTCGGCTACGTCATGGATCAATCGATGAAGATCAAGGACGCCACCGGCAAGGATGTCTATCCGATCAAGTTCGCAGACTACGGCATCAACATGGTTTCCTCGGGCATCATCGCCAACTCCGACTATGTGAAGGTCAATGCCGATCTCGTCCGCCGCTTCATGTCGGCGACGACCAAGGCGGTCGAGGCCGCCGAGAAAGAGCCGAAGGCTGCGGCGCAGTCGATCCTCGATGCCAACCCCAAGGGCGGCAAGATCGACACGCTGACGCAGGGATTTGAGCTGACCATTCCGCTCTACCGGACCGCTGAGACCAAGAGCAAGCGGCCGTTCCAGGTCACCGACCAGAACATGACGGACTCCGTCAATCTGATGGTCGAATATGGCGGACTGGATGCCAAGGCCAAGGCGAACCCGAAGGCCTTCTACACCAACGATTATCTGCCGAAGAGCGGATCGTGAAGCAAGCCGCAGTCGTGAGCGAAACCGTGCAGCAGGCCGCGCATCTGAGACTGGTGAGCGACCGGGCTGCAGGCGATGCGTCGGGCATCAAGCTGTCCGGCGTGTCGAAGACCTACCGGACGCGCGACGGCGACGTGCCGTCGCTGCGTCCGCTCGATTTCCACATCAACGACGGCGAGTTCTTCGTCGTGGTCGGCCCAAGCGGCTGCGGCAAGTCCACGCTGCTCAAGCTGATCTCGGGGTTGCTGCCGCCGACATCAGGCGAGGTCCTGGTCGAGGGTGAGAAGGTGACGAAGCCGCACGGCAATGTCGGCATCGTCTTCCAGAACGCGCTGCTGCTGCCCTGGCGCAACATCCTCGCGAACGTGATGCTGCCGATCGACATGAAGCGGCTGCCGCGACAACAATATCTCGATCGCGCCAAGGCGCTCTTGAGGTTGGTCGGCCTCGAAGGTTTCGAGAAGAAGCTGCCCTGGCAGCTCTCGGGCGGCATGCAGCAGCGCGCCTCGATCTGCCGTGCGCTGGTGCACGATCCCAAGATCATGCTGATGGACGAGCCGTTCGGCGCACTCGACGCGTTGACGCGCGAGCGCATGAATGTCGAGCTGATGCGGATCCAGCGCGAGACGAAGAAGACGGTGCTCCTGATCACGCATTCGATTCCGGAGGCCGTGTTCCTCGCCGACCGCGTGCTGGTCATGACCGAGCGGCCCGGTGCGATCGCTGCGATCTACGACGTGCCGCTGCCGCGCCCGCGCTCGCTCGATGTAATGGCCGATCCTGTCTTCACCGAGCTCGTGCAACGCATCCGCAAGCATTTTTTCTCGCAAGGTTCGCTGGATTAAAGTCATGGCGCCGCGCCTGAAGTTGCGAGATATCGCGTTCTTTGAACGTCCCGTGCATTTCGCGCGGCCGTTCCGCTTTGGCGCGATCACCATCAACGCGACGCCGCAGCTGTTCGTGCGGGTCGAGATCGAGGTCGAGGGCAGGGGAAATGCGGTCGGTGCCAGCGCCGAGCTGCTGGTGCCAAAATGGTTTGACAAGCGGCCGGAGCTATCGCCGGCGCAGACGGTCGACGGCCTGCGGCGCTCGCTGGAGATTGCGCGGGGCCTTTATCTTGCGCGGACTGGATTCTTGACGGCGTTCGATCTGCATGCCTCGTGCATCGGTGCGCAGGTCGCGACTTGTGCGAAAAAGAATATTCCGGCGCTTGCGGCGGCCTATGGCCCGGCAGAGATCGACAAGGCGATCCTCGACGCACTGCTGCGTGCCATGGAGACCAGCTTCTTCGACGGGATGGCCGGCAACGTCGCGGGCATCGATGCGCGACTTTCTCCTGACCTGAAGGAAACGGATATCGCGCAGTTTCTTGCGGGCCGAAAGCCGCTGCCGCGCGTTGCCATCAGGCACACCGTGGGCCTCGACGATACCGTCGAAGGTGAGGGCGGTGTTGCCGATGCACGCGAGAACGCCGGTGCCAATTACTTCAAGCTGAAGCTGTCAGGGGATTTCGCGGCTGATGCAGCCCGGTTGACGCGTATTGGCAAGGAGCTCGATACGCTGGGGCGTGACTACAAGGTGACGCTTGACGCCAACGAACAGTATGCCGATCTCACCGCACTGCATGCGCTGACCGACCGGCTCGACCACGATGCAGCGCTGCGGTCGATCGCGTCACGGCTGCTCTATGTCGAACAGCCGATGCCGCGAGACATCACCCGGCAATGCCCGCTCGGCTCGCTCGCCGCGCACGGCTTCATCATCGACGAGGCTGACGATTCCTACGATGCCTTCCCGGCGGCGCGTGCGCTCGGCTATTGCGGCATTTCCTCGAAGTCCTGCAAGGGCCTCTACAAGTCCATCGTCAACGCGACGCGCGCGGCGAAATGGAGCGCGGGCGGTGCGCGGTTCTTCGTGACCGGCGAGGACCTGACCTGCCAGGCGGGCCTTGCCGTTCAGCAGGATCTCGCGCTCGGTGCCTTCATCGGCGTGACCCATGCCGAACGTAACGGCCATCACTATGTCGACGGCTTCGGCGATACGCCCGCCGCTGAAGCTGCGGCCTTCGCCGCCGCGCATCCCGATCTCTACGCCGATGCCGGGCAGGGCATCCGCCTCTCCATTCAAAACGGCGATCTCCTGACGGGATCGCTTCATGCAACGGGCTTTGCGACGTCGGTCCATCCGGACTGGTCGGCGCTCCGCCCGCTCGAACAGCCAAAATCACCTTGGGAGTAATTGGCATGACCACCCAACGCCTCGGCCTCATCATGAACGGCGTTACCGGCCGCATGGGTCTCAACCAGCATCTGATCCGCTCGATCGTCGCGATTCGCGAGCAGGGCGGCGTCCGGCTGAAGAACGGCGACCGCGTGATGCCCGATCCGATCCTGGTCGGCCGCAGCGCCGACAAGGTCGAAGCCCTCGCCAAGCGCTACAACATCACGCGCTGGACCACCGATCTCGATGCTGCGCTCGCCGACAAGAACGACACCATGTTCTTCGACGCCGCGACCACGCAGGCGCGGCCCGGTCTTCTGACCCAGGCCATCAACGCCGGCAAGCACGTCTATTGCGAGAAGCCGATCGCGACGAATTTCGAGGAGGCGCTCGAGGTCGTCAAGCTCGCCAATGCCAAGGGCGTCAAACACGGCACGGTGCAGGACAAGCTGTTCCTGCCCGGCCTGAAGAAGATCGCCTTCCTGCGCGATTCCGGCTTCTTCGGCCGCATCCTCTCGGTGCGCGGCGAATTCGGCTATTGGGTGTTCGAAGGCGGCTGGCAGGAGGCGCAGCGGCCGTCCTGGAACTATCGCGACGAGGACGGCGGCGGCATCATCCTCGACATGGTCTGCCACTGGCGCTACGTGCTCGACAACCTGTTCGGCAACGTCCAGAGCGTGGTCTGCATCGGCAACACGGATATCCCCGAGCGTTTTGACGAGCAGGGCAAGAAGTACAAGGCGACCGCGGATGATTCCGCCTACGCGACCTTCCAGCTCGAGGGTGGCGTCATCGCCCACATCAACATGTCCTGGGTGACGCGCGTCTATCGCGACGATCTCGTCACCTTCCAGGTCGACGGCACACACGGCTCGGCGGTCGCGGGCCTATCAGATTGCATGATCCAGGCGCGGCAGGCAACGCCCCGGCCGGTGTGGAATCCCGACGAGAAGCGGCTGCACGACTTCTACGGCGACTGGCAGAAGCTGCCTGACAACGTCACCTACGACAACGGCTTCAAGGAGCAGTGGGAGATGTTCATCCGGCACGTCTACGAGGACGCGCCCTACAAGTTCACGCTGCTCGAAGGCGTCAAGGGCGTGCAGCTCGCCGAATGCGCGCTGAAGAGCTGGAAGGAGCGGCGCTGGATCGACGTCGCCCCGATCAAGGCCTGAGGAGGGACACATGAACAAGCCCGTCCAGCCGATGTCGTCATTGTCGCTGAAGTTGCCGAAGGCAGATCGTTCGATCGAGACCTACCGGCTCGCGGCGTCGCGAACGTTCCCCGCGAAGCTCGAAGGACCTTTGAACCGCATCGCGTTCTCGGCCGTGCACACGGTTGTCGATCCCTTTGCGGACAACGATCCCTGGCTCTCCGCCGCAGTCGACTGGGACAAGACCATCGCCTTCCGCGAGCACGTCTGGGACCTCGGCCTCGGCGTCGCCGAAGCCATGGACACCGCGCAGCGCGGCATGGGGTTGGACTGGCCGACTTCGCTGGAGCTGATCACCCGCTCGGTCGGCGCCGCCAAGCGGCGCAACGCGCTGGTGTTCTCCGGCGCGGGTACGGATCATCTTGCGGTCGAGGATGCCAAGAGCCTCGACGACGTCATTCGCGCCTATGAGGAGCAGCTCTCGGCCGTCGAGAAGGTCGGCGGCCGCATCATCCTGATGGCGTCGCGTGCTCTCGCAAAACTCGGCCGCAGCGCCGACGATTACGCCAAGGTCTACAACCGCGTGCTGTCGCAGGTCCGCGAGCCCGTGATCATCCACTGGCTCGGCGATATGTTCGATCCCGCTCTGACCGGATATTGGGGCACCAAGGACCTCGACAAGGCGATGGACGTTGCGGTGGCCATCATCAACAACAACGCTGCCAAGGTTGATGGCGTCAAGGTCTCGCTGCTCGACAAGCAGCGTGAGATCGACATGCGCAGGCGCCTGGACAAGCGCATCAAGATGTACACCGGCGACGATTTCAACTACGCGGAGCTGATCGCCGGCGACGACCAGGGCTTTTCGCACGCGCTGCTCGGCATCTTCGACGCGATCGCGCCGGCTGCCTCTTATGCGTTGTCACGCCTCGCGGCAGGCGACGAGGCCGGCTTCCACGACGTGCTGGGGCCGACCGTGCCGCTGTCACGCCACATCTTCAAGGCGCCGACGCGCTTCTACAAGACCGGCGTCGTCTTCATGGCGTATCTCAACGGCCACCAGGATCATTTCACCATGGTCGGGGGCCAGGAGAGCGCGCGCTCGATGCTGCATCTGGCCGAGCTGTTCCGTCTTGCCGATCAGGCCGGCCTGCTCGCTAATCCGGAACTGGCGACACAGCGGATGAAGACCGTGCTGGCCTCGCACGGACTGGACTCCTGATGCGCGATTTCTCGTCCGACCATCGCTGGCTGTCCCTCAACACGGCGACGGTCCGCAAGCAGGGTGACCTCGTCGAGATCATCGACGCCTGTGCGAAGCACGGCATCCGCGCCATCGATCCCTGGCGCGACCAGGTCGCTTCCGTCGGTCTCGATCGCGCCGCGCGCGCGGTGCGCGAGGCCGGCCTCGAGCTGTCGGGCTATTGCCGTGGCGGCATGTTCACCTCGGACGCATCGCGTCGCGGCGAAGTGCGCGACGACAACCGCCGCTGTGTCGACGAAGCCAAGGCGCTGGGCGCGCCCTGCATCGTTCTCGTCGTTGGCGGCCTGCCGCAATATTCGCGGCCGGGCAGCGAGGCGTCGAAGGATATCGCGGGAGCGCGCGGGCAGGTCGAGGAAGCGCTTGCCGACATGCTCGACTACGCCAAACAGGCAAAACTGCCGCTGGCGATCGAGCCGCTCCATCCGGCCTATGCAGCCGACCGCGCTTGCGTGAACACGACGAAACAGGCGCTCGACATCTGCGATCGGCTCGACCCCGGCCGCAGCGGCATGCTTGGCGTCGCGCTCGACGTCTACCACATCTGGTGGGATCCGGAGCTGATGGCCCAGATCGCCCGCGCCGGCAAGGATCGCCTGCTCGCGTTCCATGTCTGCGACTGGCTGGTGCCGACCAGGGACATCCTCAACGACCGCGGCATGATGGGCGACGGCGTCATCGACATCCAATCGGCGCGCGCCGCGGTCGAGGCGCAGGGTTTTGCCGGCTATTCGGAGATCGAGATCTTCTCCAACGACTGGTGGAGCAAGCCGATGGACGAGGTGCTGCGCACGTGCATTACGCGGCACAGGACGGTGGTCTAGCTCCCACGCGCGCGCTGTTCTCACGGGCTTGCGACTTGTTGCCGCGTGTTGAAGCACGCCTTCCGCTTGACGGCACCGAAGCGGTGGGCTCGAGCGAATTCAGCGAGCCGGTTGGAGTACCACCAACGAGAGGTGGACAGCCGTCAGCTTTCAGGCAGAATGATATCATCCCGATGCCGCAGCCTCGCCACGGTCTGCGCCAGATCGGATGCGGTAATGAGTGGCATCAACGATCGGCAGGCACGGCGGATGTACCCACGCCTGATGATCTTGGATGGCCCCGACGCGCAATCGTCGGGGCCATTGTTGTGATCGGCGGGGCAACGCTAGCGACTTTTGCCGGAGGCCCCGGCGTGTTCCAGCCCCAGGCCATTCTATTACGGCGATAAGGAGAGACCGCCCGAAGGCGGTCTTGCAGTCCAATGTGCCGGGCCAAAATAGTTTCGGGATCAAACCTTGTCCGGCCCAGTCTGATCGCCAGCTAACCACTATCGCGGGAAGGCCGCTGACAATTAAGATTTCAGTCCTGAAATGGAATGCACCTGCGACTTAGGAACCCGTCGTCCGAGGCGAGTCTTGGTGCGTGCCTGCGTACAGCGCTGGCCGAAGGGGCTGCGGCGCTGAGAGCTCGACTAGCTCTCAGGGTTGGAGCTGCTCACGTCGGTGAAAAGTCAGACGATTGCGCTATCATCGATTGACCGTCAAACACCGGACTATCACTCGTCAATTCAATCTGCGAAATTGTGACAACATAAATGCGCTTGTAAACAAGCTGGCGCGAAGGGAGGTTCGCAGTGGAGGCAGTGGAGAGAGTGCAGCGCTTGCGTGCGATGGGTTCGCTGTGCCGCCAACAGGCCGCGTACAACAGCATGAACAAATGGAAGCTGCTCGCAGAAGCAGAATACTGGGACCACCTGGCCGATCTTGAGTTGTCTGCTCACTCCCAGCAATGCAACGCCATCAGCTCGGATGAGAAAGAGCCGCCTCAAGCGATCCCAACCGCGAATGAAGCTGGACCGAAGACGATTTCCGTCGCGTGAGGTCAAGACGAGGCGGTTGTTTGCATTCCGTGCCACCGCACTTCTCGCAGAGAGAAGCGGCCCGGACACGCATGTTCTGGTCGAACTGTGGAGCAGGGCGATGATGGCACCCCGCGTCGCTCGGCCGCTGCTCGAATTGCAACGAGAGAATGCGACGCTGCCGTCACGGGCCTGCGAGCTGTTGCAGCGTGTTGAAGCGCGCCTTCTGCTCGCTGCTCAGCGTGGCATAGAACTCGTCCAGGGCGGGCTCGACCAGCTTGGCGGCCTGAAGCATGGCCTCGAGCCGGTGCTGCATCGCCCCCAGCCGTCCGACCGGCGTCAGCGGTACATCGTTCGGACAGGCCGCCTGTAGGCCCTCAACGCCCTTCGCCGTCGCTTCGCCGAGGCGGTCGAGCGCTTCCTTCTGCTTGCCCGCGGGGTGGAGCACAGCCTCGATCCTCTGGATCGGCAACTGGGTCAGGCCGGACTTCGGATCGCCGCAGCCTTCGGCACTGGCTTCCTGGGCATTGGCTTCCTGCTGCCGAGGCGAGCGGTCGCCGATGTTGGGGCCGAGCGCGTTGAAGCGGGCCTGCTGCTCGTCACTGAGCGAGTTGTAGAAAGTCTCCAGTGCCGGTCGCACGATCTTGACCGCATCCAGTGTCGCGCTGACGCGGTTCATCATCGCCCGCAAGCGGCCAGGCGGCGTCAGTGCATAAGTCTCCGCACAGGAGTCCTTGAACACACCGGCGGCGTTGGCGGCCGCGGTCTTCAACGCCTCGAGCAGCGCACGTTGCTCCGCCGTCGGCCGCACCGCCCGCGTGATATCGTCAAGCGGCCAAGCGGTGACGCCCTTGTCCGGTGTGCCGCATAATTGCTGCAGCGTTTGCGGGCTCACGCTGGCGCGCTGGCGCGCGCGGGTGCCGCCGCCGGCTTGCGGATAGTCATTCGGGTTGGTGCTGGCATAGGCGGAATAGGGACTGTCATCGCCCCAGAACACGGTGTCGACGAAGTTGTCATACGCGTACGCCCAATAGCCGGGCTCGTAGGCATAGGACCAGAACGTGTAGTCAAAAATGTCGGAATAGGCGTAAGGCCAGAACACGGGCCCAAGCCATGCCACGAACACCGCGGGATGGCGGTGTCGCCAGGCCTTCCGGGGAGCCCAGCCGCTGTGGCGGGCGACGAGGGCCGCCTGGGTTTGCGCAGTCGCCCGCTCGCGGAAGTGCGCGGCAAACCGCCCGCGCGCGGCGGCAGCCGCTGCGGCTGTTGCAGCGGGGGCCTGCGGTCCCAGCCTCTGCTGGCGCGCCAGATCGATTTGCTGCGCCCGTTGCTCGTGCTGCAGCAGACGGTTCTGCGCCTGCAGTGCGCGTTCTTGTGTGCGTTGCGCGCGTGCGCCTTCCGGTTTTTGCGACTGCAGGGTCTGCACACGCTGCTGGAGGCGATCGATGCGGGGCTGGCGCTCCGTGGTCTGGCGCGACAGCACCTCGCGCTGTCGCTGCTCGACGTGCTGCTCACGCTGTTGGACGCGCTGCTCGCGCTCCAGCAGCCTGTTCTGCGACTGCAGCAACCGCTGCTGCTCGCGTTGCGCTCTTGCGCCTTCCGGCTTTTGCGACTGCAATGTTTGCACACGCTGCTGCAAGTGGTCGATGCGGCCCTGGCGTTCCGAGGCTTGGCGCGACAGCGTCTCGCGCGGCTGTTCCCGCCGCTCGCTCACGGTCGGCGGCGCGCCGGGGTGTGAGGGGGCGGCAATATGCGGCGTCGGCGGCGGTGCCATCGCCGGACGTTGCGGTGCTGCCGGAGCGCGGTGGAATTCAGGTCGCGGTGCCGCCACGTGCGGGGCAGCTCGCTGCGGCGGTGCCGCGAAGTGCGGGGCCGGGCGCGGCGGCGGGGAGGCCATGCGAGGCGCCGGATTCGGCGCCATGGCCGGCCGCTGCGGCATGGCCGGGGGATGAAATGCCGGCGCGGCAGGACGCGCCATCGCAGGTGGCGCCGCCGGTCGGGCCATCGCGGGCGGCGCTGCCGGTCGGGCAGCCGCTCCCGGTGGTCCACCCCGACCATGATGGTCCTGGGCGGACGCACCGACGCTCGCCGCGAGCATCGAGGCACCGACCAAAAACGCCGAAAGGCACACGGCACGCGGAAGCATGATCGCAACTCCACGCTCGTCCCAGTCGCCCGGAACCGTTCAACGCGCAGGTGGCGAAATCGTTCGTTGTTGACTGCCAGCGGCCTTGCGGTCTTCCGACGCAGGCAGAGCTCAGGCGAAATCCTGCGTCAGGGTGGCAGCGATTCTCTCCAAGGCCCAATCAACCTGGTCACTGGTAATCACCAGCGGCGGGGCGAAGCGGATCGTGTGCTCGTGGGTATCCTTGGCGAGGATGCCTTCGGTCTGCAGAGCTTCACAGTAGCGGCGCGCACGGCCGGCTTCAGGGTTGAGCTCGACCGCCAGCATCAGCCCGCGTCCGCGCACGTCGCGCACCGTGTTGGCGCGGATGCTTCGGAGGCCTTTCAGGAAGCGCTCACCTTGCACCGCAGCGTTCTCGATCATCCCTTCCTCGACGAGAACGCGGAGCGCCGCGCGCGCCACCGCGCAGGCGAGCGGATTGCCACCGAATGTTGAGCCATGCTGACCTGGTTTCAGCGTGCCGAGGACCTCGTTGTTGGAAAGCACGGCCGAGACGGGATAGAAACCGCCGGACAAGGCTTTGCCGAGCAGCGTCACATCAGCCTCGATACCCTCGTGCTGTTCCGCAAGCAGCTTGCCGGTGCGGCCGAGTCCAGTCTGGATCTCGTCGAGGATCAGCATCACGTCGTGCGCCGTGCAGAGCTCGCGCACCCCGGTGAAATAGCCTGCCGGTGGAATGATGACTCCGGCTTCGCCCTGGATGGGTTCGACCAGGAAGGCGACGGTGTTCGGCGTGATGGCCTCTTCAAGCGCGGCGAGATCGCCGAAGGGAATGATTTTGAAGCCCGGCGCGAAGGGGCCAAAATGTTCACGCGTGGCCGCGTCGGTCGAGAAACCGACGATGCCGAGCGTGCGTCCATGGAAATTGTTGGCGCACACGATGATCTCGGCTTGCCCGTCGGGCACCCCCTTCACCTCATAGCCCCATTTGCGCACGGACTTGATCGCGCTCTCAACGGCTTCGGCTCCGCTATTCATCGGCAGCACCTTGTGAGAGCCGGTGAGTTCCGCGATCTCCTCGTAGAAGGGAGCGAGCTGGTCGTTGTGGAATGCGCGCGAGGTCAGGGTCAATCGGCCGGCCTGCTCGACCATGGCGGCCAGGATTTTCGGGTGGCAATGGCCCTGGTTGACCGCCGAATAGGCGGAGAGGCAATCCAGATATCGGTTGCCCTGGGTGTCCCAAACGAAAACGCCTTCGCCGCGCGACAGGACAACGCCAAGCGGCTCGTAATTGCGGGCGCCGAAGCGCGCCTCCCTCGAGATGAAATCAGCGACTGGCGGACTACTCATTCGTCACTCCAGCTCACGTGTCTCACGCATTCTAACAGATAATGCGTGGCTCGTTCGAAACGATGCCCGCGGGCCTCAACCTATGGAGCAGGGCACGCTCAGGAAGCCGCGGAACCGCACCCGTCCGCCCCGCACCGGATGGCCGCTCACGGCATAGTTCGGGAAGCGCGCCAGGAAGCGCGAGATCGCGATCGCGCCTTCGAGCCGCGCCAGCGCCATGCCGGCGCATTGATGCGCGCCGGTGGCGAAGGCGAGATGCCGGTTCGGCGTGCGTGCGATGTCAAAGCGTTCGGGCTCCGGAAACTGGGCGGGATCGCGGTTGGCCGCCCCGATGCACAGCGTCACCGACGTGCCGGCGTCGAGCATGACGCCGCCGAGCTCGATCTTCTCTGTCGTCATGCGGTTGCCGAGCTGGTTCGAGCTCTCGTAGCGCAGCATCTCCTCGACGGCAGTCTTGATCATGTCGGAGTTTTCGATCAGCCGCCGCTTCTGGTCCGGATTCTGGTGCAGCGCGACGAGGCCGTTGCCGATCAGATTGGTGGTGGTCTCGTGCCCAGCGTTGAGCAGGAAGATGCAGTTGTGCAGCAGCTCCTTCTCCGTCAGCCGCTCGCCGTTTTCCTCGCCGTTGCCTTCTCCCTGGATCAGGCGCGTCAGCACGTCACGCTCGGGATTGCCCGGCTTTTGACGCCTGCGCGCGACCAGGGTTTCGAGATAGGCGAGGAAGTCCTTCACCGCCTTGTTGCCGCGCGCAGCCACTTCGGGCGACACCACCGGCTCGAGCGCACCGAGGATCGCAAGCGACCAGTCGCGCAGCGGCTCGCGTTCGTCGTGGGGAACGTCGAGCAGATTGCCGATCACTTCGATGGGGATCGACGCGGCGAAGTCGTCGATCAGCTCGCAAGCCCCCTTGGCGGCGATGGCATCGAGCAGGCCGTCGACCAGCTTGACGATATCAGGCTCCATCCCCGCGATCGCGCGCGGCGACAGCGCGCCCATGATCAGGCGGCGCACGCGGGTGTGGGCAGGCGGGTCGTTGAAGACGAGGCTCGTGGTGTGGTGCTCGTAGAGCGGGGTGTCGCCGTATTTCGGCGCGAACTCGCGCTTCTTGTCCGAACTGAACGACTTTGTGTTCTTGTAGGTGGTGACGAGATCGTCATAGCGGGTCAGGAACACAGTGCCGTTGGGGAGGCGCTTGACCGGCTCGTTTTCCCGCAGTGCACGATAAGTCGGGTAGGGATCGTCGTAGAATTCGGGTGTCAGCTTCTCCAGATCGAAATTGGCCGCCAGTTCTTTCGCACTTGCGTTCATCGCCGCCATACTCGCCGGTTGAGACCGATATGCTGTTTTCGCTCTTTCGAGCGGCTCGGCTCACCGTCTACAGTCGTGTCGTGATTTGCAAGCCGACCGGACAGGAAAATGCACGCCCGCGCTGACGCTGCTGACACGGCCCCGAATTGGCCCGACGATATTTTCGCGACATTGCAACGCTTCGACGTCCGGCAGGTGCCTTACGTGCCCGATGCCGGTCATTCGAAGCTGATCCAGCGCGTGCTGGCCTCATCCTCGATGCGCGGCATTCCGCTGACGACGGAGGAGGAGGGTGTCGCGCTCCTGGCCGGGGCCTGGACGGGCGGACAACGTGGCGTGCTGCTGATGCAGTCGAGCGGGGTCGGCAATTGCATCAACATGCTGTCGCTGATCCCGATCCTGCGCTTTCCGTTCCTCACGCTCGTGACCATGCGCGGCGAGTGGGGCGAGTTCAATCCATGGCAGGTGCCGATGGGATCGACCACGCAGGGCGTGTTCGAACTCTCGGGCGTCCAGGTGCTGCGCGCGTCCAATGCGGCCGAGGTGCCGGCGGTGATGGAGGCGGCCGCAGCGCAGGCCTACAACGCGCTCACGCCCACCGCCGTCCTGCTGTCGCAGCGCCTGATCGGCGCCAAGGTTTTCACCAAATGAGCAAGGCCAATCTCCTCGACCGCCGCCAGGTGGTGTCCACCCTGCTTGCGAACCGCAAGGACGTCGTTGCGATCGGCGGCCTCGGGGCCTCCACCAACGACATGTGTGCCGCCGGCGACCACGCGCGCAACTTCTACCTCTGGGGCGGCATGGGCGGCGCGGCGATGATCGGGCTTGGCCTGGCGCTGGCGCAACCAAAACTGCCGGTACTGGTCATCACCGGCGACGGCGAGATGCTGATGGGGATGGGGAGCCTTGCCACCATCGGCCTGCAGAAGCCGTCCAACCTCTCGATCGTGGTGCTCGACAACGAGGCCTATGGCGAGACCGGTGGCCAGACCAGCCACACCTCCGCGGCTGCCGACCTCGTCGGCGTCGCCAGGGCCTGCGGCATCGGGGACGCCCGCGCGATCTCGACCATGGCCGAGGTCGAGGCCTTCGCCAAAGCCGTCCACAACGTCTCGGCGGGGCCGCGATTTGCCAATGTGAAGATCGATAGCGCCAGCCTGGACCGGATTCTCCCAGTCCGGGACGGGACTTACATCGTCAACCGGATCCGTGGCGATCTCGGCTTCCAGCCGATCTAGCCCTGCTTGGCTCCGTCCTGAGCAACGTTCCGGGCCCTCCGGGCGGGGAAGTGTGGCCATTTTCCAACAAGTTTGCACCCACGTAGGTTGCGTCGCAGCATTCTGCTTGACTTTTGCGTGGGTGAGTGCTTACTCACTAACATGAGCTCACTGCGAATGACGAGCGACCTGAGGCGTCAATTGATCCTCGGTGCCGCAAAACGCTGCTTTGCCCGACACGGCTATACCGGCACCACGACCAAGAGCGTGGCGGCCGCCGCTGCCATTTCCGAGGCGCTGCTGTTCAAGCATTTTCCGTCCAAGGCGGCGCTCTACGCCGAGATCCTCAGCGACGAGTGCGAAGCCGATCCGGCACTGACGGACCTGCTCGAGCGGGAGCCCTCGACGGCCACGCTGGTCGAGTTGATCCGCGGCATGGTCCAGCATTTCCTCCACATCGCCGACGGGCCTGATCAGGAAGAGGCGCAGCGCCTGCGACTGATGGCCACCAGCCATCTGGATGACGGCGAATTCGCCCGTCTGCTATATGCCAAGATCGAGAAGCTGATCGGGGCGGTCTTCCTCGCCTCGCTCGAGCGCGCGGTTGCCAGCGGTGACGCGCGGCCGTTCAGCGGTGATCCGCTCAACCTGTTCTGGTTCGCGCATCATTCGGTGATGATGGCTGCGCTGACCAGGCTGCCGGCCACGCCCTGCCTCGTCTACGGCAAGGCGAACGATCTGGAGCGGCAGCTCTGTGAGTTTCTCCTGAGGGGTATCGGACTTAACGACGCCGCAATTGCTTCGCATTTGGGCCGCGATCAGGCCGCGGATGCGGGCAAGACGGCGATTGCAGAAAGCGCATGACATGAACATCGTAACCGAACACAAGATTTCGGGCGAACCGATCGACACCAAGGCTCCCAAGCGTCCGGTTAGGCCGGTGCTGTGGTTCATCATCGTCGGCACGCTCTTGGGCGTGCTCGTTGGCGGCCTCGTCTGGTTCAATTACTTCCGCGGCCAGATGATCAAGCAGTTCTTCGCCAACAACAAGCCGCCGCCGACCGCGGTCAGCGCGGCCGAGGCGAAGTCCGAGGTGGTCCCGAACCTGCTCACCGCAGTCGGCGGCCTTGCCGCCGTGCACCAGGTCGACGTCAGCGCCGACGTCAACGGCCGCGTCACCGAGATCAAGTTCGAGCCAGGTACGCATGTCGATTCCGGCACGCCGCTGGTGCAGTTCTTCGACATGCCGGAGCAGGGCGACCTCGCCAACTACAAGGCGCAGGCAACCGTCGCACAGCTCTCGCTCGACCGCGCCAAGCAGCTGGCATCGCGCCAGTTCGGCCCGCAGGCGACCGTCGATAACGCGCAGGCCGCCTACGATCAGGCGCTGGCCGGCATCGCCAAGACCGAGGCGGTGATCTCGCAGAAGCTGGTGCGTGCGCCGTTCTCCGGCGATCTCGGCGTCCGCAAGGTCGAAGTCGGCCAGTACCTGACGGCCGGCACGGCGATCGTCTCGCTGACCGATCTGTCGGAGCTGTGGGCCAACTTCACGGTGACCGAAAAGGACTCGGGCAACCTCAAGGTCGGCCAGCCGGTCCGGCTCAAGGTCGACGCCTACCCCGGCCGCACCTTCGATGCCAAGATCACCACGATCGAGCCGCAGGTCGCGGCCGACACCCGCAACATCCGCGTGCAGGCGACGGTCGCCAATCCGGAGAAGATCCTGAAGCCGGGCATGTTCGTGACCACGACGGTGGTGCTGCCGGCGAAGCCGGCCGTGATCACCGTGCCGGAAACGGCGGTCGATTACACGCTGTACGGCGACTCCGTGTTCGTGATCACCGAGAAGAAGGAAGAGGACGGCAAGACCAGCCTCTCCGCAGTGCGCACGTTCGTGCAGACCGGCAGCCGGGTCGACGGTCGCGTCGAAATCATCAAGGGCGTGAAGGTGGGCGACAAGGTCGTCGCTGTCGGCCAGCTCAAGCTGCAATCGGGCGCCCCAGTTGCGATCTCGACCGATCCGGCGCCGCAGATCCCGGCGCAGCCGCCGCGCTACTGATCCAATACATCCAGGTGATCCGGCCTCGCCGGGTCACTTTTCTTGAGACAAAGAAATCGAGATCGCCGCGATGCGCTTTACCGATATTTTCATCAAGCGACCGGTCCTGTCGGTCGTCGTCAGTCTGCTGATCCTGCTGATCGGCCTGCGCGCGGCGATGGTGCTGCCGATCCGGCAATATCCGAAGCTGTCGAACACGGTCATCAACATCACGACCGTCTATCCCGGCGCGTCCGCAGACCTGATCCAGGGCTTCATCACGACGCCGATCGAGCAGGCGGTCGCCTCGGCCGAAGGCGTCGACTACATGACCTCGTCCTCGGTGCTCGGCACCTCGACGATCCAGGTCTACATCAAGCTGAACTTCGATCCGAACCAGGCGCTCACCGAGGTGCTCGCCAAGACCAACTCGGTCAAGTACCTGATTCCAAAGGAATCCAACGACCCGATCGTCACCAAGACCACCGGCCAGACCACGGCCGTGATGTATCTCGGCTTCTCCTCCGAGGAGCTGTCGGGCTCGGCGATATCAGACTATCTGACGCGTGTGGTGCAGCCGGTGCTGTCGACGGTCGACGGCGTGGCCTCGGCCGACATTCTGGGCGGCCAGACCTTTGCGATGCGGCTGTGGCTCGATCCCATGAAGATGGCCGGCCGCAACGTGTCGCCGGCCGATGTCGCCGCCGCGATCGCCGCCAACAACTTCCAGTCAGCAGCGGGGCAGACCAAGGGCTATCTGATCGTTTCCAACATCTCGACGAACACCAGCCTGACTGACGTCAACCAGTTCAGGAAGATGATCGTAAAGGCCAAGGACGGCGGCTTTGTGCGGATGGAGGACATCGCCACAGTCGAACTCGCCGCCCAAAGCACGGATGCCAGCGTCGCCTTCAATGGCGAGCATGCGATCTTCATTGGCGTGAACGCGACGCCGCAGGGCAACCCGCTGACGCTGGTCAAGGGCGTGCGCGCACTGTTCCCCGAACTCGAGCGCAATCTTCCGCCGTCGATGAAGATGAAGGTCGCCTACGACTCGACCAAGTTCATCCAGTCTTCGATCGACGAGGTGGAGAAGACGCTGGGTGAAGCCGTGATCATCGTGATCGTGGTCATCTTCCTGTTCCTGGCCTCGCTCCGTTCGGTCATCATTCCCGTCGTCACCATTCCGCTGTCGATGATCGGCGTCTGCACCTTGATGCTGGCGTTGGGTTTCAGCTTCAACCTTCTGACCCTGCTCGCGATGGTGCTCGCGATCGGCCTCGTGGTCGACGACGCCATTGTCGTGGTGGAGAACATCCATCGCCATCTGGAGGAGGGGAAGACGCCGGTTCAGTCGGCGCTGGAAGGCGCGCGCGAAATCGTTGGGCCGGTCATCTCCATGACCATCACGCTCGCGGCGGTGTACGCGCCGATCGGCTTCCTCGGCGGCCTGACCGGTTCGCTGTTCCGCGAATTCGCCTTTACGCTCGCGGGCTCGGTGATCGTGTCAGGTGTGATCGCGCTGACGCTGTCGCCGATGATGTGCTCTATTCTGCTCAAGAATACCGAAGAGGGCCGCTTCGCCAAGCTGGTCAACAAGGTGTTCGGCGCTTTGACGCGCTGGTATGGGCGCAGGCTCGACCGCTCGCTCGATTACAAGGCGATCACCGGTCTGTTCGCGGTGACGATCCTCGGGCTGGTCGGCTTCCTCTACATGCACACCTCGAAGGAGCTGGCGCCTGAGGAGGACCAGGGCATCGTGTTCGCGGTGACCAAGGCGCCGAAATACGCCAACATCGACTATGTCGATTTCTACGGCGAGAAGCTCGACGAGAAATTCCAGAAGTTCCCCGAAACCGATCTGCGCTTCGTGCTGAACGGCATCAACGGCCCGCAGGGCGGCATCGCCGGCATGCTGCTGAAGTCGTGGGACGAGCGCAAGCGCTCGTCGATCCAGTTGAAGCCGCTGGTGCAGGCCGAGCTTTCCAAGATCGAGGGCGTGCAGGCTTTCGCGTTCAACCTGCCGCCGTTGCCGGGTGGCCCCGGCGGTCTGCCGGTTCAGATGGTGATCAATTCCACCGCGGGCTTCCAGACGGTCTATGAGCAGATGGAGAAGCTGAAGGACGCCGCGCGCAAGAGCGGCATGTTCATCGTCTCCGACAGCGACCTCGCCTACAACCAGCCGAACGTGGAGGTCACGATCGACCGCACCAAGGCGCAGGATCTCGGCGTTAACATGCAGAACCTCGGCTCTACGCTCGCGGTGCTGCTCGGTGGCAACTACATCAACCGCTTCAATCTGGAGGGCCGGTCCTACCAGGTGATCCCACAGGTGCCGCGCAGCAGCCGGCTCTCGCCGGAATCGCTCGGCGGCTATTATGTGACGACCAACACGGGCCAGCAGCTCCCGCTGTCGACCGTGGTCTCGGTCAGGACCAAGACTGATCCGAATTCGCTGACGCATTACAATCAGCTCAATTCGGCGACGTTCTCGGCTGTGCCGATGCCCGGCGTGACGGTCGGATCGGCGGTCGACTTCCTCGAAGGCGAGGCCAAGAAGCTGCCGGCCGGCTTCAGCCACGATTATCTCGCGGACTCCAGGCAATACGTGCAGGAGGGCAACCAGCTTGCGATCACCTTCGGTTTTGCGTTGATCATCATCTTCCTGGTGCTGGCGGCGCAGTTCGAGAGCCTGCGTGACCCGTTCGTGATCATGATCTCGGTGCCGATGGCGATCGTGGGTGCGCTGATCCCGCTGTTCTTCGGCATGGCGACCATGAACATCTACACCCAGGTCGGTCTGCTGACCCTGGTCGGCCTGATCACCAAGCACGGCATCCTGATGGTGGAGTTCGCCAACGAGCTCCAGGTCAACGAGCGGCTCGACCGCCGCTCGGCCATCGAGATGTCGGCCCGCATTCGTCTGCGGCCGATCCTGATGACCACGGCCGCGATGGTGACCGGCCTGATCCCGCTCCTGACTGCGTCCGGCGCGGGCGCGGCCAGCCGCTTCTCGATCGGTCTCGTGGTGGTCGCCGGCATGTCGATCGGCACGCTGTTCACGCTGTTCGTGCTGCCCGCGGTCTACGTCGTGCTGGCAACCGACCACCGCGCGGCGGCCGATTCCGAGCGGAACAAGGAGGTCAACGATCTCGACCTCAATTCCAAGGCGCTGCGACCGACCTGAGCCGCAGGTCAGCGAACCAGAGGGCGGCAGCGGCATCCGTTGCCGCCCTTTTCCTTTGTCCCGCAGCCTGCGTAGGCCGTCAGGCTTACGGGGGAGTCCTTTCCGCGTTGGCGAGAGACAAGTTCCGGCCTTCTTGCTAGATTCGCCGGGATGAGCATCTCCCTCCACCCCGACACCCCGCAAGCCAGGACAGCGCCGAGCGCGGCCGCGGCTGGCGTCGTGCCCGGCGAGGCGGCGGGGCGCGGGATCAGGACCCGGCTATTCACCAAATATGTCGCGCTGTTCGTGGCCGTCGTCGCCATTGCGCTGCTGGCCAACGGGCTGTTCGAGGTCTTCTTCTATTATCGCGAGCACAAGGCCGCGCTGATCCGGGTCCAGCATGAGCAGGCGGAGGCGGCGGCGGCCAAGATTGGCCAGTTCGTCAAGGAGATCGAGAGCCAGCTCGGCTGGACCACGCAGCTGCCCTGGTCGGCGGGCTCGATCGAGCAGCGCCGGTTCGACGCGCAACGGCTGCTGCGCCAGGTGCCCGCGGTCACAGAGCTCGCCCAGGTGGATGCGACCGGCAAGGAGCGCTTGCGGGTCTCGCGGCTGGCCATGGACGCGATCGACAGCGGGATCGACCTGTCGGCCGACCCGAAGTTCACCGAGGCGGTCGCGCACAAGGTCTATTACGGCCCGGTCTATTTCCGCAGGGAGTCCGAGCCCTACATGACGCTCGCGCTGGCCGGCGCGCGCAAGGATGCCGGCGTCAGCATCGCGGAGGTCAATCTCAAGCTGATCTGGGACGTCGTGTCCCAGATCAAGGTCGGCGAACACGGGCACGCCTATGTGATCGGCCCGGAGGGACGCCTGATCGCGCATCCCGACATCAGCCTGGTGCTGCGCAACACCGACATGTCGGGCCTCGCGCAGGTGCGCGCCGCGCAGGCTGGAGGCGGCACCCTGTCCGACGCGCTCCCCGAAGCGCGCAATATCCAGGGGCAGAAGGTGCTGACCACATCGGCCCCGATCGAGCCGCTGCATTGGACCATGCTCGTCGAGTTGCCGGTCGAGGAGGCCTATGCGGCGCTCTATGCCTCGCTGCAGCGGCTGGCGATTGTGCTGCTCGCAGCGTCGATCTTCGCGGTGCTCGCCGGGATTTTTCTCGCACGCCGCATGGTCGGACCGATCCAGGCCCTGCGCAGCGGCGCCGAGCGGATCGGCGGCGGCGATTTCTCACAGCGCATCTCGATCAAGACCGGCGACGAGCTTGAAGGACTCGCCGACCAGTTCAACGACATGGGCGCGCGGTTGCAGGAATCCTATGCGGATTTGGAAAACAAGGTCGAGCGGCGGACGGCTGAATTGTCCGAAACGCTCGAGCAACAGACGGCGACTTCTGAGGTGTTGGAGGTCATCAGTTCCTCTCCGGGCGAACTCGCTCCCGTGTTCTACAAAATGCTCGAAAATGCGACGCGGGTCTGTGGCGCAAGTTTCGGCGTCATGAATCTCTGGGACAGTGAAAGCTTCACGATTGCGGCGGATTACAATGTGCCGGCTGCGTTCGCTGCTTCGCGAAAAGATGTGGAAATCCGACCTCGTCCGAACAGCGCGCTCGCCGAGGTCGTCAGGACACGTGAGGTCGTCCACGTTCACGATGTGCGAAACACACCTGCCTATCTTGCTGGTGGGCCTGCCGTTCGCGCGATCTCAGACGTCGCCGGCGCCCGTACGATCGTCATCGTGCCGATGCTGAAGGAGAACGAGCTGATTGGCACGATCGCGGTCTATCGCAAGGAGGTCCGTCCGTTCGCCGACAAGCAGATCGCACTGGTTGAGAATTTCACCAAACAGGCTGTGATTGCGATCGAGAACGCTCGACTGCTCAAGCAGCTTCGTGAGCGTACCACGGAGCTGTCGCAGTCGCTCGACAATCTGCGTACCGCGCAGGATCGCCTGATCCAGACCGAGAAGCTCGCCTCCCTCGGCCAGCTCACGGCGGGGATCGCCCACGAGATCAAGAACCCGCTCAATTTCGTCAACAATTTCTCCTCGGTCTCGACCGAGCTGATCGATGAACTCAACCAGGCCCTGCAATCGGCTTCGCTCGACGGCAAGACGAAGGAGGAGGTCGACGAGCTGACCGGCATGCTCAGGAGCAATCTGGAAAAGGTGGTGCAGCACGGCAAGCGCGCCGATTCCATCGTCAGGAACATGCTGCTGCATTCGCGCGCGGGTTCCGGCGAGCATCGTCCCAGCGATATCAATGCCATCGTCGAGGAGAGCCTCAATCTCGCCTATCACGGCGCGCGCGCGGAACGGCCCGCCTTCAACGTCACGCTCGAGCGCGAGTTCGATCCCGGGGCCGGGATGGTCGATGTCTATCCGCAGGAGATCGCGCGCGTCTTGCTCAATCTGATCTCGAACGGCTTCTATGCTGCGGCCAAGCGCAAGGAGAGCGCGACGGACGGCTTCGAGCCCACCTTGAACGCGGCCACCAAAAACCTCGGCGACAAGGTCGAGATCCGGATCCGCGACAACGGCACAGGGATTCCGCCCGAGGTGAAGGCGAAACTGTTCAATCCGTTCTTCACGACCAAGCCGGCCGGCGAGGGCACCGGGCTTGGCCTGTCCATGAGTCATGACATCGTCGTGAAACAGCACGGCGGCACGATCGACGTGAACACCGAGCCCGGTGTATTCACCGAATTCATCATCACGCTGCCGCGCATGATGGCGGCAGGCGGCACTCCCGGAGGCAAGAGTTGAACGTTTACATCCTGGTCGTCGATGACGAGCCCGACGTCGAGGCGCTGTTCCGGCAGCAGTTCCGGCGCGACCTGCGCGCCGGACGCTTCCAGATGGAATTCGCGCCGTCCGCGTCCGATGCGCTCAGGCTCGCCTCCGAGGTGCGCGACCCCTCGTTGATCCTGATCCTGTCCGACATCAACATGCCCGGCATGAGCGGGCTCGACATGCTGCCCAAGGTGCGCGCCGAGCATCCGGACGTTCCCGTCATCATGATCACGGCCTATGGTGACGCCGAGACGCGCCGGAAGGCGATCGAGCGTGGCGCCATCGGGCTCCTCACCAAGCCGATCGATTTTGCGCTGCTGCGGCAGGAGATCGACACGAGGCTCGAGCAAGCCGCATGACTTCGACCATCCTCTTCGTCGATGACGAGCCAGACCTCGAGGCGCTGATCCTGCAAAAGTTTCGCAGGCAGATCCGCGACGGGCTCGTCGACATCATGTTTGCACGCGACGGCGTCGAGGCGCTGGAATCCCTCGAGCAGAACCCGCATGTCGACATGGTGGTCTCCGACATCAACATGCCGCGCATGGATGGGCTGTCGCTGCTGGCGAAGCTCCAGGAGGCCGAGGACAAGAAGTCGACCATCATCGTCTCGGCCTATGGCGACATGAGCAACATCCGCACCGCCATGAACCGCGGCGCGTTCGACTTCCTCACCAAACCGATCGACTTCGCCGACCTGGAAGCCACGATCGAGAAGACCATTCGCCATATCGAGATGCTGCGGGAGGTGCGGCGCCGTCAGATCGAGGCGGAGCGGGCCCATGCCGCGCTGTCGCGCCATTTCTCGCCCGAGCTCGCCAAGCGTCTGGTGGCTGGCGGCGAGGGTGAGGGGATCGAGGTGCAGTGGCGCGATGTCGCGACCATCTTCACCGATATCACCGGGTTCACCTCCCTGGTCGAGAGCGCGCCGCCCGAGACGCTGGGCGCGCTCCTCAACGAATATGTTGGCGGGATGACCGAGACCATCTTCGCGCATGAGGGGACGGTCGCAAAAATCATCGGCGATGCGATCCAGGTGCTCTTCAATGCACCCGGCGATCAGCCGGATTATGCGACGCGCGCGGTCGCCTGCGCCCATGACCTCGATGCCTGGGCGCAGGATTTCTGCGCGCGCCAGAGGGCCGTGGGCGTGAATTTCGGCACCACCCGCATCGGCATTCACGCCGGGCCGGCACTGGTCGGCAATTTCGGAGGCAACCGCTTCTTCGACTACACCGCCTATGGAGACACCATCAACATCGCGGCGCGACTGGAGGCCGCCAACAAGCATCTGGGAACACGCATCTGCGCCAGTGCCAGCGTCGCCAAGGCGGCCGAGCATTTTCAAGGCCGTCCCGTGGGTGATCTGATGCTGCGCGGACGCAGCGAACCGCTGCGTGCGTTCGAACCGTTGCCGCAGGAAAAATTCGAAGCGCCAAGGACGGCGCAATATTTCGAGGCTTTTGCCAAGATGGAAGCCGGCGACGTCGCGGCCATGCCGGCCTTTGCCGCGCTGGTCGGGATGCATGCCGACGATTCCCTCGCCGGCTTTCACCTGAAGCGCCTGCTCAACGGCGCCAAGGGTGTCCGCATGAAACTGGAATAGGAGTTCGACATGATTGGTGATTTCTCCGCCGGCAACTATCGTTTCATTCCGTCCGTGTTCCAGTATTCGGCGGGTGCTGCCGCTGACGACGGCTACGAGATCGAGCGCGTCCGCTTCGACCGCCTGGTGCCGCTGGCCGAGGGATTTGCGCTCGCGGCGAAGTATATCCGGGAAGCAGGCCGGCCGCTGACGGCGTTCTGTGCCTGCGAGTTGCGCTCACCGGCGGCCTTCAGCGAGGAAGGCTTTCGCGCATTCAATTTGCATTATGTGAAGACGCTGTCGGAATGGGGCATCTTCGACGGCACCACCAATCCGGTGGCGCGCAGCAATGTCTGTCCGGAGTTCGATCCGCCATCCGAACCGTCGTTCTATGCCTTCTCCTTCACGCGTCCGACGACATCGAAGGCGCCGTCCTTCGTGATCGCCGGTGGCGCCGAGGCGCGCGAGGGCGGCGGGACCTATGTCGAGCGCACGGTGCGCTACCGCGACCTCAGTCCGGAGGGCCTCCGCGAGAAGGTGCGGTTCACCACGACGTCGCAGATGGAGAACCGGATGACGGCCTTCGGCTTTGGCTGGAAGGACACCACCGGCGTGCAGGCCTATTCCGTGCACGATTTCCACCACGCGCTGGTCGACGAGCTGGTCCGCCACGGCGCGCTGCGCTCCGGCCTGACCTGGCATTTCGCCCGTCCGCCAGTGGTCGACCTTGAGTACGAGATGGATTGCCGACGGGTGCTGCGCGAGACGGTGATCTAGCGCTGGCGCGGGTCGAGCGCGTCGCGCAGGCCGTCGCCGAGCAGGTTCAGCGACAGCACCACTAGGAAGATCGCAAGGCCTGGCCAGATCGCCATCCACGGCGCCTGGGTCAGGAAGCGTTGCGCCGCGTTGAGCATGCTGCCCCAGGACGGTGCCGGCGGCTGCTGGCCGAGGCCGAGGAAGGACAGCGCGGCTTCGGCGATGATGGCGGCGGCGATCGACAGCGTCGCCTGCACCAATAGCGCGGGAAGGATGTTCGGCAGGATATGCGAGAAGGCGATCCGCCAGGGCGGATTGCCGAGCGCGCGCGCCGCCTCGACATAGTCTTCGGCCTTGACGCTCAAGACCTGACCGCGCGTCAGACGGATGAAGATCGGCGTCGCCGAGATGCCGATCGCGATCATGGCATTGCCGAGGCTGGGACCGAGGAAGGCGGCCAGCGCAATCGCCAGGATCAGGAACGGGCAGGCCAACATCGCATCCGTGATCCGGCTGATCAGCGCATCGACAAAACCGCCGCGATAGCCGGCGAGGAGACCAAGAGGGACACCGATTCCGAGCGCGATCGCGACCGAGATCAGGCCCGCCATCAGCGAGGCTCGCGCGCCGTAGATGACGCGGCTGAGGATGTCGCGGCCGAGATCGTCGGTGCCGAACCAGTGGGCGGCGGTGGGCGGCTTGCGCACCAGGCTCCAGCTCGTTGCAATGGGATCATAGGGCACGACCAGCGGCGCAAGGGCCGCAAGCAGGATGAAGGCCGTGATCACGACAAGCCCGAAGACCGCGGCTTTGCGCTTGAACAGGCGCCGCTGCGCACGGCGGGCCGGGCTGTCCAGCTCGTAGGCCTGGGTGGCGGGACTGGCTGGCAGTGCGGCGTCGGTCATCGTCTAACCTCGCAGCCGCGGATTGACGAGGACATAGGCGACGTCGGCAACGAGATTCAGCGTGATGTAGACTGTGGCCGTCACCAGCACCACGCCCTGCACCACCGCATAGTCACGGTTGAAGACGGCATCCACGATCAGCTTGCCGAAGCCGGGAATGGAAAAGATCTGCTCGGTCAGCACCGCGCCCGACAACAGCGTGCCGAGTTCGAGCGCTCCGAGGGTGATGATCGGCGTCAGCGCGTTGCGCATTGCATGCTTGAGGATCACCGAGCGCTCGGAGAGACCTTTCGCGCGCGCGGTGCGGACATAGTCGCTCTCCAGAACCTGGAGCATGGCGCTGCGCGTGTGCCGCATCAGGACCGCCGAAATCGCGTTGCCGAGCACGAAGGCCGGCATGATGGTGGCTGCCAGGCTCGCGCGCCAGTCCTCGGTCAGCGGCACATAGCCTGAGGCCGGCAGCCAGCCCAGGTGAATCGAGAACAGGAAGATCATGAGGATTCCGAGCCAGAAATTCGGCGTCGAGATACCCCACAGCGCGAACAGGTTGGCACCATAGTCCCAAACCGTGCCCTTCTTCACCGCGGAGATGATGCCGGCGGGAATGCCGATGAGGAACGCGATCAGGATCGCCATCGAGCCGAGCTGGAGCGTCACCGGCAGTTTCTGTGCGATCAGCTCGCGCACCGGCATCTTGTTGCGCAGCGACTCACCGAAATTGCCGGTGAGGACTCCCTTGAGCCAGTAGACATATTGCACGGGGATCGGCTGATCGAGCTTGTACTGCTGGCGGATCTGCTCGATCGCGGCGGGATCGCGCTCCTCGCCGGCCATCACCAGCGCGGGATCGCCCGGCAGCAATTGCTGGAGCGAGAAGATCAGCACCGACACGAAGAACAGTGTCGGCACGATCTGCGCGATGCGGCGGGCGAGGAAGTTCAGCATGGCTCCACGCGTTTCCCGAGTGATGCCGCGATCACTTGAACTTCAGCCCGACCACGCGCACGAGGCCATCAGGCATCTGCCGGTAGCCCTCGAGCTTCTTCGTATGCGCAATCAGGAGCGTACGATGATAGATGTAGATGATCGGCAGGTCGTCGAGCAGGATCTTGGTCAGCTTCCCGTAGATCGCCTTGCGCTCCTCGACATTGGACGTCGCCCGTCCGTCTTCCATCAGCTTGTCGGCTTCGGGGTTCGAATACACGCCGTCGTTCTGCGGCGCCTTGCTGCGCATGAAGATGTAGGAATTGCCGTCCGGGTCGATGCGTCCGCTCCAGTTGATCTGGAACACCTGGAACTCGCCGGCCTGCGCCTGCTTGAAGGTGGTCGCGAATTCGACGACGCGGACCTTGATGTCGAAGCCTGCTTCGGCGGCCATGGACTGCACGACCTGGGCGACGGCCTCGTACTCGGTGCCCTTTGGTACCATGTAGTCGACGGTGACAGGCAGGCTGACACCGGCTTCCTTCAACAGCGCCTTGGCCTTGGCGATGTCGCGACCCGGAATGGGGAAAGCCTTCTGATAGTATGGATGTGTCGGGCTGACCCATTGATTGCCCGGCGTGAACTCGCCGTTGAAGACGACCTGGTTGATGGCCTCGCGATCGATCGACAGGCTGAGTGCCTGGCGTACCTTCGCGGATTGGCTGAGTGGCCCCTTGGTCTTGTCGTTGCCGATGTTGATCGTCAGGCCCTGATAACCGAGCTCGGGCGCCGTCGACAGCACCAGCTTGGGATCGGCGCGCACGTCCTTGATGTCGGTGGCCAGCACGCGCTCGATCAAATCGAGCCCACCGGACTTGAGGTTGGCAAGGCGCACAGTGGCGTCGACAATCGGCAGGAACACGACGCGGTCGATATGGATGTTGTCCTTGTTCCAATAGTCGGCAAACCTCTCGAACACCATGCGGTCCTGCTGGACGCGCTCGACGAATTTGTAGGGGCCGGCGCAGACCGGATGCAGGCCGAACTTGTCGCCCGCCTCCTTCGCTGCCTTCGGCGAGACCATCATGCCGGAGCGGTCGGTGAGCTGGGCGATCAAGGGCGAGTAGGGCGTCTTGAGCACCAGCTTGATGGTCAGGGGATCGACCACCTCGACATGGTCGACGCTGGCAAGCTCCGACTTCCGGAACGAGGTCGGCAGCGTCATGTGACGCTCGATCGAGAACTTTGCGGCTTCGGCGTCCAGCGGCTCACCGTCATGGAATTTGACGTTGGGCCGGAGCTTGATCGTCATCTCCTTGCCGTCGGCCGAAGTCTCGTAGGACAGCGCGAGCTGCGGCACGATGTTGAGCTTCTCGTCGATGTCGAACAGCTTGTCGCAGAAGGCGGAGAAGACGATGCGTCCGACATAGGTGCGGCCGATGCTGGGATCGAGGATATCGGGGTCTTCGGCGATGCCGATGCGAAGCGTGGTCTGAGCCTGGGCTGCGCCCGCGAGCGACGTCAGCACAGCCGACGCCAGGATTGTCAAACGCATGAAACTCATCGCTCTCAACCTCTGTTTTGCGGCTATGCCGGGTCCGTTCCCAATGAACTAACCCCGCTGCCGCGGACTGCTTCCGGGCCGCCGCTGAAGGCGGCGACCAATTTTTCAAGGACCGGCGAAAAGCCGCCGTCGGACGGGACGATCGCCGCGGAGGACGGCAGTTCCGACGTTCGGTGACAGGCCGTTGCATGTCCGATGCCATCCGGCACCAGCTGCGGCATTTCACTGCGGCAGCGGTCGACGACGTAGGGGCAGCGGGTGTGGAAGCGGCATCCCGGCGGCGGATTGAGCGCGCTCGGGATCTCTCCCTGCAGCACAATCCGGCTGCGCTTTGCCCGCGGTTTAGGCATGGGGATCGCGGACAGCAGCGCACGGCTGTAGGGATGGCGGGGTGCCGCGAACAGGGCGTCCGCCTCGGCTGTCTCGACGATCTGGCCGAGATTCATCACGGCGACATGGTCGGCGATGTGCTTGACCACAGCCAGATCGTGCGAGACGAAGATGTAGGCCAGCCCAAGCCGGTCCTGCAGCTCGCGCAGGAGGTTGAGGATCTGCGAGCGGATCGAGACGTCCAGCGCTGAGACCGGCTCATCGCAGATGATCAGTTTTGGTTCGACCGCGAGCGCGCGGGCAATGGCGATGCGCTGGCGCTGGCCGCCGGAGAATTCGTGCGGATAACGCCGCTCGAGCCGCGGCTCGAGGCCGACCAGCCGCAGGATTTCCGCAACGCGCTCGCGCCGTTGCGCCGGCGGTACCAGATTGTGCAGCGCCAGCGGCTCGGTGAGAATCTGGCCGACCGTCATGCGCGGATTGAGCGAGGCGTAGGGGTCCTGGAAGATGATCTGCGCCTCGCGGCGGAAGGCGCGGAGCGCCCCGGCGTCCAGCGAGAGCAGGTCACGGCCGGCGAAACGCACCGTGCCTGCATCCGGCTCGATCAGCCGCAGCACCAGGCGACTGACGGTGGATTTGCCGCAACCGGATTCGCCGACCAGGGCCAGCGTCTTGCCGGCGTCGAGAGAGAAGCTGACGCCATCGACCGCTTTGACATGCCCCAGTGCCCGGCCGAACAGCGAGCGCCCGGCGACAAAATGCTTGACCAGGCCTTCGACCTCGAGAAGCGCCATCACGACACCAGAAGTTCGAGCGGCGCGCGGATGCAGCGCGAGAGGTGGCCGGGGCTGACCTCGACCAGCGGTGGCGGCACCTCGGTGCAGGCATCCAGCACAAAGGGGCAGCGCGCGGCGAAGCGGCAGCCGGCGGGTGGCTGCGCCATGTTCGGCACCATGCCCTCGATCGTGGCAAGCTGCTCGGCGCGATGATCGAGCCGCGGGATCGAGCCCAGCAGGCCGACGGTGTAGGGATGCTGCGGCATCGCGAACAGCTCGTCGACCGGCGCGCGCTCGACGATCTCGCCGGCATACATCACCGCGACCTCGTCGCAGACTTCGGCGACGACACCGAGATCGTGAGTGATGAGGATGATGGCGGCGCCGCTCGCCGCCTTCAGTTCGCGCATCAGCTCCAAAATCTGCGCCTGCAGGGTGACGTCGAGCGCGGTGGTCGGCTCGTCCGCGATCAGGAGCCGCGGGTCGCAGGCCAGCGCCATCGCGATCATCACGCGCTGGCGCATGCCGCCGGAGAGCTTGTGCGGATATTCGTCGATCCGCCGCTCCGGCGAGGGGATGTGGACGCGGCGCAGCAGCTCGATGGCCCGTTCGCGCGCGCTGCGCCGAGAGCCGCCGCGGTGGCGCAGAATGGTCTCGATGATCTGGTCGCCGATGGTGAAGCTCGGATTGAGCGACGTCATCGGCTCCTGAAAAATCATCGCCAGCCGGTTGCCGCGGAGGTCGCGCAATGTCTGGTCAGGAGTCTTCAGCAGGTCGAAGCCGTCGAAGCGGATTGCGCCCGAGATCTCCGCGCTTTGCTTCGGCAGCAAACCCATGATCGCCAGCGACGTCACGCTCTTGCCGCAACCGGATTCGCCGACGAGGCCGAGCGTCGCGCCATTGGCGACGCTGAGATCGACGCTGTCGACGGCGTGGGTCACGCGGCCGTCGTCGCCGTGGAAGCGGATGCGCAGATCCTTGATCTCGATGAGAGGACTTGCGCTCATGATTGCCTTGCTCGGCTCGCAGCAATGCTGGCGTCGATGACGCTGCGATCGGTGTTGCCTGCCGGGTTCTGCCGCGTCGGCATGGAAGAGCGGAAATGCACCCAGAGTTCCTGACTGACGCGCTCCAGCCGTTCGAGTTCGCCCAGCGGATCGAGATGATCGTCGGCGCGAATGTCCAGCGCCGGCCATTCCTCCTCGCCGTGGATCAGGAGCGCAGCGGATTGCTTGCCGCGCTTGTCGCCGCCGGCGGCCTCGCCCGCGCGCATGGCGGCGAGCAGGCGGCGCGGGAAGGGCAGGCTGTCATTGGCGATATAGGTCTTCGCGGTCTCGTCGAGCACGTCGGCGCCGGCAAGCATGTTGCCGGCGATCGAGAAGCCGCTGCCGGCGATGTGCCCGCACCAGTCGACGCAGTCGCGCCCGGTATGCGCGGCGATCGCGCCGCTGGCGTCCATGATGTGGATCTGGCGGCTCTCGCGGCCGTCGTCGGTCGCGAGCTGGGTGGCGAGAACGTCATGCGCATTCAGGCCCTCGCGCAGCAGCTTGACGCCGTCGATGCCGTAATAGGGATTGACGAAGGCCTGGGTCGCGATGGCGCCGAGGCCGGCCGCGACATAGGGCACGCGCGCGCCGACGGCGAAGAAGCGGGTCGCTACCGCGATGCCGAACTGGCCGGTGGCAGGATCGCGCGCGATGATCGACCAGGTCATGTGCTGCCTTCAGCGCCCTGCGGCGTAGCCCTGCATGCCGCGCGGGTTGGCGGCGGCGCGGCGGCGCACCCCGACGCGCGAGGCCGCAGTGAGGCGACCTTCCGACCAGTCGGGGCCGACCTCGACAATGTGTCCGCGCTCGCGAAGGTTCTCGATCGTCGACTTCGGCACGCGGTTCTCGACCACGAGCACGCCGGGGCGCGCGGTGCGCGGCCAGAACGAGATCGGAAAATGCTCGGAGTGCCAGGCCGGCGCGTCGATCGCTTCCTGCAGATTGAGGTTGCAATGGACATGGCGCAGGAAAAACTGCGTGATCCACTGATCCTGCTGGTCGCCGCCGGGCGAGCCCCAGGCCAGATACGGCTCGCCGTCGCGTAGCGCCATGGTCGGCGACAGCGTCGTGCGCGGCCGCTTGCCCGGCGCCAACGCGGCAGGATGGTCTTCCTCCAGCCAGAACATCTGCGCGCGGCTGCCGAGGCAGAAGCCGAGCTCCGGAATGATCGGTGAGGATTGCAGCCAGCCGCCCGATGGCGTCGAGGACACCATGTTGCCGGCCTTGTCGATGATGTCGAAATGCACGGTGTCTCCGCGCACTTCGCCGAAACGCCCGACTGTCGGCTCGCCCGCGCCAAGCGCGCCGACCGCCTCGCGCTGCCCCTCGGCGCGGCGCAGCTTGACCACGCCGCCAAAACCTTCGACCGAACCGGGGAGGAAGTCGAGCGATGCCTTCTCTGAGATCAGTTTGCGGCGTTCGTCGTTATAGGCATCCGACAGCAGCGTCGCGATCGGGATCTCGCTGAATTTGGGGTCGCCGTAGAATTTCTCGCGGTCGGCAAACGCAAGCTTGGCGCATTCGATCTGGAGGTGGATGAATTCCGGCCCGGTGGGATCGAGCCCGTCGAGCGCAAAGCCCTTGAGCAGCGCGAGCTGCTGGAGCGTCACCGGACCCTGGCTCCAGACGCCGGCCTTGCAGACGGTGTAGCGGCCATAGTCGTAGGTGAGCGGTGCCTCGATCGTCGGCTGCCAACGCGCCATGTCGTCGGCCGAGAGCACGCCGCGATGCGGCGAGCCGCTGACATCCATCACTTCCTGGGTGCGGCAGAACTTGTCGATGGCTTCCGCAACGAAACCTTGCGACCAGGCCTTTCGCGCGCGCTCGATCTCGGCGTCGCGGTCACCGCCGCCGCTCTCGGCTTCGCTGAGAATGCGGGCGTAGGTCGCAGCCAGCGTCTTGTTGGTGAAGAGCGTGCCGGGCCTCGGCACTTCGCCATTGGGCAGATAGACCGCGGCCGACGTCGGCCAATGCTTGCGGAACAGTTGCTCGACGGTCTGGATCGTGGCGCAGGCGCGCTCGACCAGCGGATAGCCGTCGCGCGCGTAGGAGATCGCAGGCTCCAGCACGTCGCGCACGCGCATCGTGCCGTAGTCGCGCAGCAGCATCATCCAGGATTCGAACGTGCCGGGGACGCAGGCCGCGAGCAGGCCGGTGCCGGGCACCATGTCGAGGCCTTCGCTCTTGTAGTGGGCGATGGTGGCGCGCGCCGGCGCCGGGCCCTGGCCGCAGATCACCTCGGTGCGTGCGCGTTTGACGTCATGCACGATGATGGGCACGTCTCCGCCCGGGCCGTTCAAATGCGGCTCGACGACCTGGAGCGTGAACGCCGTGGCGACGCCGGCATCGAAGGCGTTGCCGCCCTTTTCCAGGACGGCCATGCCGACGGCGGTCGCGATCCAATGCGTGGTCGCGACGACGCCGAATGTGCCCTCGATCTCGGGGCGCGTCGTGAACGGATCGGGATTGACGTTGCTGGCCATGGGATTTCGCTACCTTATTTGTCGCGCGCGCAATTGATCACAGGCGATGCCATGCCGCCAATGCGTGGACCGCATGGCACGCGCGCGTCACGCCGGGACCGGCGCGGTGTTCACCGCGTGGCAGGCGACGCCGTCGATCAGTTCCGGGGCTTCCTTGCGGCAGAGATCGAATGCCAGCGGGCAGCGCGGATTGAAGGCGCAGCCGGGCGGCGGATTGATCGGATTCGGGATCTCGCCCTTCACTGGAATACGCTGGCGGCCCGACATTGCGAGATCGGGCACGGCGCCCAGCAGCATCTTGGTGTAGGGCATGCGCGGTCGGGCGAACAGCTCGCGTCCCTCCGCGATCTCGACGATGCGGCCGAGATACATCACGCCGACGCGGCTCGCCATGTGGCGGACCACGGCGAGGTTGTGGCTGATGAACATGTAGGTCAGGCCGAACTTGTCCTGGAGGTCGCGCATCAGGTTCAGGATCTGCGCCTGCACGGAGACGTCGAGCGCCGAGGTCGGCTCGTCGCAAACGATGAACTCCGCATCGGAGGCGAGCGCTCGCGCGATCGCGATACGCTGGCGCTGGCCGCCGGAGAATTCGTGTGGAAACTTCAACCGGTCGTCGGGATGCAGGCCAACAAGGCTGAGCAGTTCGCCGACGCGCGCCTGGATATCGCGCTCGCCCTGGATCAGGTCGAAAGCGCGGATCGGCTCGGAGATGATGGCATCGACCCGGAAGCGCGGGTTCAGGCTCGCATAGGGGTCCTGGAAGATCATCTGGATGCGGCGGCGCAGTTTTCGCCGCGCCGGCGCCTGCCGTGGATCGGTCATCGAGATGCCGTCGATCAGCACGTTGCCGGAACTCGGCGGCAACAGGCCGACCACCATTCGCGCCACCGTGGTCTTGCCCGAGCCGGACTCGCCGACCAGCGCAAAGGTCTCGCCCTTCCTGATGTCGAAGCTAACGTGATCGACAGCCTTGAGATATTCGAGATGCCCGCCTTCGAGCACGCGGTTGAGCCAGGGTTTTGAGACGTCGAAGACGCGGCGCAGATTTGTGGCCTGGACGAAAGGCGTGCTCATGCCGCGCTCTCCGCAGGCACGGTGTCGTAGAGATGGCAGGCAACGGATTGGGTGCCGCGCGATAGTGGCTCCGGCCGTTCAACCCGGCAGCGATCGAAGGCGAAGGCGCAGCGCGGATTGAACGAGCAGCCGCGCGGGATCGCCGACAGGCGCGGCATGGAGCCGGGGATCTGCACCAGGCGCTTGTCGTCCCCGGCAAGCGTCGGAATCGCGCCCATCAGGCCCTTGGCGTAAGGGTGCAGCGGATTCTTGACGACGTCCTGTACCGGGCCGATCTCGGCGACGCGGCCGGCGTACATCACCGCGACGCGGTCGGAGGTCTCCGCGATCACGCCCATGTCGTGGGTCACCAGCATCACGGCGGTGCCGTGGTCGCGGCCGAGCCGCTTGATCAGCGAGATGATCTGCGCCTGCACGGAGACGTCGAGCGCGGTGGTCGGCTCGTCCGCGATGATCAACTCGGGCTCGGCGCAGATCGCCAGCGCAATCACAACGCGCTGGCGCATGCCGCCGGAGAATTCGTGGGGATAGCCGTCGATGCGCTTTTCCGGCGCGGGAATGCCGACCTCGGCGAGCAGGTCGATGGCGCGGCGGCGGGCGGCCGTCTCGGACAGGCTCAGGTGGGTTTTGATCGTCTCGATGATCTGGTCGCCGACGCGGTAAAGCGGATTGAGCGAGGTGAGGGGATCCTGGAAGATCATGCCGATCCGTTTTCCCCGGATGCGGCGTATCTGCTCGGCCGGCAGATTGTCGATGCGCTGGCCGGCGAGACGAATCTCGCCGCCGGCGATGCGGCCGGGCGGATCGATCAGGCCGATCACCGCCAGGCCGGTGACGGACTTGCCGGCGCCGGATTCTCCGACCACGCCGAGCACCTCGCCCTTGGCGATGTCGAACGAGACGCCGTCGATCGCGCGCAGCGTGCCGCGGCGGGAGGCGAACTCGACCTGGAGATTGCGCACGGAGAGAACGGGTTCGGTCATGGGCGACGCATACTCATCGAAGCTTCGGGTTCAACGCGTCGCGCAGCCAGTCGCCGAGCAGGTTGATGGACAAGATCAGCGCGGCCAGCGCGATGCCGGGGAAGGCGACGATCCACCATTCACCCGCGAACAGATAATTGTTGCCGATGCGGATCAGCGTACCGAGCGACGGCATGGTGTCGGGCAGGCCGACACCGAGGAAGGACAGGGTCGCCTCGGTGATAATGGCAAGCGCGAGGTTGATGGTGGCGATGACCAGGATCGGTCCCATCGTGTTGGGCAGTACGTGCCGCAGCATGATCTTTGGCGCGGGCAGGCCGATCAGTTGCGCTGCGGCCACGTAGTCCTTGTTCTTCTCGACCATCACGGAACCGCGCACGGTCCGGGCATATCCGACCCAGAAACTAAGCCCGATCGAGATCACCAGCACCACCAGCATGCTGTTGGCATCCAGCCGGTTGCCGAGGATCGATTTCGCGATGCCGTTGACCAGCAGCGCGATCAGGATGGCGGGGAAGGTCAGCTGCACGTCGGCGATCCGCATGATCACGCCGTCGACCGCGCCCCCAAAATAGCCGGCGGTCAGGCCGAGTGCGATTCCGAGCGCGCCGGCGAAGACCACGCCGGCGACACCGACGGCGAGCGAGATGCGCAAGCCATACAGGATGGCGGAGAACACGTCGCGGCCCTGCTCGTCGGTGCCGAGCAGGAACGGGCTCTGGCCGTCGGCGGTCCAGAGCGGTGAGATCCGCGAGTTCATCAATTGCAGCTGCGCCGGATCGAACGGGTTCTGCACCGCGAGTGCCGATGCAAAGATCGCGAGCAGGAAGAACAGCACGGTAATGGCCGCCGCCACCATGGTCAGCTTGGAGCGGCGGAACGAATAGAAGATGTCGCTGTCGAGCGCGCGGCTGAGCCAGCCGCGKGCGGCATGCGTCGGCAGCGTGCTCGGCTTGTCGGAATTTGAGGCGACTACGTCGGACATGGAGGCTGCCTTATGCCGCGCGGCCGATGGTCGAGCGCAGGCGCGGATCGACCACGGTGTAGAGGATGTCGACCACCAGATTGATGGTGACGAAAATCAGAGAGACCATCAGCAGGTAGGCGGCCATAATCGGGATATCGACGTTTTGCACGGCCTGCACGAACAGAAGTCCCATGCCGGGCCATTGGAATACGGTTTCGGTGATGATCGAAAATGCAATAACCGAGCCAAACTGCAGTCCGGCCACCGTGATGACGGGAATGAGCGTGTTCTTCAGTGCGTGGCCGAAATGGATGGCACGGGTGGTCAGCCCGCGGGCCCGAGCGAAGCGAATATAGTCGGTCCGAAGCACTTCCAGCATTTCCGCGCGCACCAGCCGCATGATCAGGGTCATCTGGAACAGGCCGAGCGTGATCGAGGGCATGATCAGCGCCTTCAGGCCCGACAGCGTGAGCAGCCCCGTCGTCCACCAGCCGAGCTTGACCACCTCGCCGCGACCGAACGAGGGCAACCAGCCCAATGTCACCGCGAACAGATAGATCAGGAGAATGCCGATCAGGAAAGTCGGCAACGAGATGCCGATCAGCGAAATCGCCTGGAATAATTTGGCGAGCACGGTGTCGCGTTTGAGCGCCGAATAGACGCCCATCAGGATGCCGAACACCATTGCGAATACGGTCGCGCAGATCGCCAGTTCCAGCGTCGCGGGCATGCGCTCCATCAACAGCGTAGAGACCGGCTGGCGGAACTGATAGGAGACGCCGAATTTGAACTGCGCGGCGTTGCCGAAATAGCGGACGAACTGCACCGGCACGGGATCATCGAGGCCGAGCGATTTGCGCACGGCTTCGCGTTCGGCCGCCGACGTATCGATCGAGACGATCTGGTTGACCGGGTCGCCGGCGAAGCGGAACATCGAGAACGCGATGATGCCGACGGCGAACATGACGCCGATGGCCTGAAGGGCGCGGCGAAGAGTGAAAGCGAGCATGCCTTCCACTGTCCTTGGGTGTGCGTTTGGCTGACGTCTTTGTCAGCCGGAAAAGGAAAGGTCCCGGAAGCCTGACGCTGCCGGGACCTCGTGTTCAACTGTCGCTATTCCTTCTTGGTCGCCCAGTGGAACATGACCAGATTGTCGGCGCGCTGCGGCAGGTTGACCTTCTTTGATACGCCCCAGGCCAGCGCCTGCTGGTGCAGCGGGATGTAGGACCAGTCCTTGTTGCCGATTTCGTAGGCCTGCTTGATCAGCTGGTTGCGCTTGGCGGTGTCGGTTTCGACCAGCACCTTGTCGGTGATGGCGTCGAACTCCTTGTTGCAGTAACCGCCGAGATTGGCTTCGCCGCGCGAGGATTTGGCATCGTCGCGGCAGCCCATGATGTCAAAGAGCACGTTGTGGGAATCCATCGTGCTCGGCGTCCAGCCCAGCATGTAGAACGAGGTCTGGTAGCCGCCTTGCTTCAACACCTTGGCGAAGTATTGCGCCTTGGGCTGCGCCAGCAGATTGATCTTGACGCCGATGCGGGCGAGCATGCCGACGACGGCCTGGCAGATCGCGGCGTCGTTGACGTAGCGATCGTTCGGGCAATCCATGGTGACCTCGAAGCCGTCGGGGTAGCCGGCCTCGGTCAGGAGCTTCTTGGCGCCTTCAGGGTCGAATTTCGGCCGGGTGAACTCCTTGGACAGCAGGAACAATTCCGGAGCGATCATCAACGCCGACGGCGTCGACAGCCCGCGCATCACGCGCGTCTTGATCAGCTCGATGTCGATCGCCTTGTAGAAGGCCTCGCGGACGCGGATGTCCTTGAATGGGTTCTTGCCCTTGATGCTGGAATAGAGCAACTCGTCGCGGACTTGATCGAAGCCGATGAAGATGGTGCGCAGCTCCGCCCCCTTCAGCACCTGGGCGTTCGGGCTCGAATCGACGCGGGAGATGTCCTGGATCGGCACCGGCTCGATGACGTCGACTTCGCCCGACAGCAGCGCGGCGACGCGGGTGGCGTCGGAGGCGATCGGGGTGAAGATGATCTCCTTCAAATTGCCTTCGACCTTGCCCCAGTAATTGGGATTGGCCTTGAACACCGTCTTCACGCCGGGCTGGTGGCTCTCGATGATGAAGGGACCGGTGCCGTTTTCGTGGAGCGAGGCGTAGCTCGGCGTGGTCGCCGCCACCGGCGTCGGGTCGACGACGTTGTTCTCCTCGGCCCATTTCTTGTCCATGATGTACCAGACATCCCACGCGTTATGCAGGATGGGATTGGGCGACGGCAGGACGAAATCGACGGTGTAGTCGTCGACCTTGATCACCTTGACGTCCGGAGCAAGGCGGGTCTGCATGTTGGACCCCTTCTTGCGGACGCGATCGGCCGAGAACAGCACGTCGTCGGCGGTGAAGGGATCGCCGTTGTGGAATTTCACGCCTTTGCGCAAATGGAAGCGCCAGCGGGTCGGCTCCGGGGTTTCCCAGCTTTCCGCCAGCGCCGGAATGATCTTGAGGTCCTTGTCGCGCGCGGTGAGGCCTTGATAGACGTGACCGAGATGGGCGTGGGTGGTGCTCTCGTTGAGCGTATAGGGATCGAGCGACTTCAGGTCACCCTGGTTGGCATAACGTAGCGTCTGGCTCGACGCCGACGAGACCGTCAACGCAAGCGTACCGGCGAGCGTCGCCGCAAACAGAGTTCGACCGACTGACATTCTTGACCCTCTCCACTCTGCCGCGCCGTGATTTTTGATTGTTCGGCGGGCGTCCCAATCCATGTTGCCCAGAGTTCACGACCCGTGCAAGCGCCATTCCAGCAAGGAACGCGCCAAGTTGCGCCGCTGTGCAGCAATGCTGGCCGACAATCTGGCGGCGAGGGGTTCGCGGGCGATATTCGACTTTCGATCGGTGAAGTCCCCGGCCGCGGGGCCCTCGTGCCCCGCCGGGCGCCGAGGAAGCGGGCTCATGGCGGGCGCGATTTCATTGACCATATCCGCCGATCGCGGAAGCAAGGCCGGCCGCCAGCCTCAGGTCGCTTGCGTTGCACACCATCTCGCGGCGATACTGCGACAGGCCGCTCGAATCTCATCTGGAGGGGACATGAAAGTTAACATCGAAATTGACTGCACCCCCCTTGAAGCCCGCCAGTTCTTCGGGCTACCCGACGTGATGCCGATGCAGACCGCCGTGATGGACAAGTTGCAACAGCAGATGATGTCCAACATCGACAAGGTCTCGCCGGAATCGCTGATCCAGAGCTGGTTCACCTTCGATCCCAAGATCGCCGAGCGGTTTCAGGACATGTTCGTCACCATGGCCGGCCTCGGCAGCCCGCGCAGCGGCGACAAGAAGAAATAAATGCCGCCCGGGCCGGACGAGCCGCAGGTGTCGGGCCGGCTTCGTCCGCCGAGCCTCGGCATGCTGCTGGCCGAAGCGCGTGGACTGTTCGAATTCAACGCCAGCCTGATGCTGTCGCCGCTCCTGATGCGCGCGCCCAGGGGCGACGGCCATCCGGTGCTGGCACTGCCGGGCTTTCTTGCCAGCGATCTCTCGATGGCACCGATGCGGCGCTATCTTAGCGAGCTCGGCTATGAGGCGCATGCCTGGCGGATGGGGCGCAATCTCGGTGGGCTGGGGCGGACGAGGGAAGTCTTGCGCACGCGCCTCGCCGAAATCCACGCCACGAGCGGACGCAAGGTCAGCCTGGTCGGTTGGAGTCTCGGCGGCGTCTATGCACGCGATCTCGCGCTCCAGGCGCCCGAGATGGTCCGTTATGTCGTCACGCTCGGCAGCCCGTTTGCCAACGACGTGCGGGCGACCAACGCCACGCGGCTGTACGAAGCGCTGACCGGCGACCGTGTCGAGGACTTTGCCGAACTGCGCGAGGCGATCGCCGGCGATCTGCCGGTGCCGGCGACGTCGATCTATTCGCGCGCCGACGGTATCGTGAACTGGCGAACCTGCTTGTTGCGTCCCTCCGACCGTGCCGAGAACATCGAGGTGCATCTGGCGAGCCATATCGGGCTCGGTGTGAACCCCGCGGCGCTGTGGGCCGTGGCGGACCGCCTGGCGCAACCGGAGGGGGAATTCTGGCCCTTTGACCGGGCAGGGCCGTTTGCCATTGCATATGCCCCGCCGGAACGGGCAGTATCGGCCTGACGAGAAGCGCCGGCAAAGGCGCCCGTCAAAACGAGCGGAGGGAACTATGGCTGACGGTAAGAAGCTGTCGTCGCTGGACGCATCATTTCTCTATCTGGAAACGCCGGAGATGCCGATGCATGTCGGCAGCATGGCGATCTTTCGCCTGCCTGACGACTACAAGGGCGACTTCTTCGAAGACTTCAAGGCGATGATCGTCTCGCGCCTGCACATCGCGCCGATTCTGAAGGCGCGGCTGGAGAAGGCGCCGCTCGATATCGATCATCCCTCCTGGGTCGAGGACGACCAGTTCGACATCGATCGCCACATCTTCCGCGCCAGCCTGCCGCAGCCGCGCGACCGCGCCACGCTCGAACGCATCGTCGGCTGGATGCACGCCAAGCTCTTGAACCGCGCCCGGCCGCTCTGGGAGTTCTACGTGTTCGAGGGCATGAAGGACAACGAGGTCGGGCTCTATTCCAAGATGCACCATGCCGCCATCGACGGCGGCGCCGGGGCGGCGCTGACCAACATGATCTACGATATCTCGCCCACCCCCCGGAAGGTCGATCCGCCGACGGCGGGCAGCAAGCCCGGACAGGAGCCGCGCGACATCGCCGCCAACCTGCTCGATTCCTATCAGCAGCTCTTCACCCAGCCGCTCGATGCCTCGGCCGCCGCGAAGAACCTGCAATTGCCGCGCACGGGCAAGAGCGACATCGGTTCGATCCTGTTCGACAATGCGATGTACCAGATCGAGAGCGCGGTGCGCTTCGCCGGCAACATCCCGACCATGGTGAAGAGCGTCTCCGACGTGCTCGGCAAAATCTCCGATCCGAAATCCCGGGAAAGCCTCGCCAGCATGGTGTCGCCGCCGACCATGCTGAACAAGACGATTTCCTCGGAACGCAGCTTTGCCGGCGTCTCGATCTCGCTGTCGCGTTCAAAGGCGCTCGCCAAGCAGGCCGGCGGCAAGCTCAACGACGTGGTGCTGGCGCTCGCCTCCGGCGTGGTCCGGCGCTACCTCCAGCAATATGGCACGCTGCCGGCGAAATCGCTGACTGCCGCCGTGCCGATCTCGCTGCGCGAGGAAGGCAACACCGAGGCCAACAACCAGGTGTTCGGCATGATCTGCTCGATCGCGACCAATATCGACGATCCCAAGGCGCGGCTGGAGGCGATCATCGCGCAGTCGACCAAGTCCAAGGAGATGTCGCATCCGTTGCGGGCCCTGATGCCGCAGATTTCCAACATCTCGATGCTGGGTGCGCCGATGATGGTGCAGGTTCTGGCGCTGCTCTACAGCCGCTCGAACCTGTCGGACGTGCTGCCGCCGGCCGCCAACATCACGGTGTCCAACGTGCCGGGCCCGCGGCAGACGCTCTATGCCGCCGGCGCGGAGCTGTTGCACATCTTCCCGGTGTCGATCTCGACGCATGGACAGGCGCTCAACATCACCGTGCAGAGCTATCGCGACCAGCTCGACTTCGGCTTCATCGTCGGCGCCAACATCATTCCGCACGTGCAGGTGATGTGCGACATGCTGCCGGAGGAGTTCGCCGCGCTGGAGGCGGCCTACGCGCCGCCGGCGGCCGATGTCAAGGGCGCCGCAGAGTAGGAATATTGCGATGATTGAGATGCCACCGCTCAAGTTCGTGCAGACGAACGGAATCCGCATGGGCTACTACGAGGCGGGCCCGGTCAGCGACAAGCCCCCGATGGTGCTGTGCCACGGTTGGCCGGAACTCGCCTTCTCCTGGCGTCACCAGATCAAGGCGCTAAGCGAGGCCGGCATCCGGGTGATCGCGCCGGACCAGCGCGGCTATGGCGCGACCGACCGGCCCGAGCCGGTCGAGGCCTACGACATCGAACATCTGATCGGCGACCTCGTTGGGCTCCTCGATCATCTCCAGATCGACCAGGCTATCTTCGTCGGTCACGACTGGGGCGGCTTCATCGTCTGGCAGATGCCGCTGCGGCACATCGACCGGGTTGCGGGGGTGGTCGGCATCAACACGCCTCATACCAACCGTGCCTGGGCCGATCCGATCGAGCTGCTGCGCGCTCGCTTCGGCGACAAGATGTACATCGTGCAGTTCCAGGATCCGGCGCGTGAACCCGACAGGATCTTCGGCAGTCGCGTCGAGCAAACATTCGATGCGTTCATGCGCAAGCCGGCGCCGCGCCCGCCCGATGCGCCGGCTGAGGAAGTGATTGCCGGCGTGGGCGCTTCGCCGCGGGTCAATCTGGCGTTTCCGCAGATGATTGCGGCTTACGACGCGAAGCACGATCCGCGCACGCCGATCCTGTCGCCGGAAGAGAAAAAGGTGTTCGTCGACAATTTCACCAGAACGGGCTTCACCGGCGGCATCAACTGGTACCGCAACATGTCGCGCAACTGGATTCGCGCCGAAGGGCTCGATCACACGGTGCGGGTACCGTCGCTGATGATCATGGCCGAGAACGACGCGGTGTTGCCGCCGTCTTCCGCCGATGGCATGGACAAGCTAATTCCCGATCTCGAAAAATATCTGGTCCGCGATAGCGGCCATTGGACGCAGCAGGAGAAGCCGGAAGAGGTCAGCGCCAAGTTGATCGAATGGCGTAGAAGGCGGTTTGGTTAGCGCTCGTCGTTGCGAACTCGTCATTGCGAGGAGCGAAGCGACGAAGCAATCCAGACTGCCTCCGCGGATATATTCTGGATTGCTTCGCTTCGCTCGCAATGACGAACATTGAGGCAGGGGGACTACATTTCGATGTCATCCAAGAACCGTCTGGACCCGATTCCGCAGCCGCCGACCAAGCCGGTGGTCGGCAACATGCTGTCGCTGGATTCGGCTGCGCCGGTGCAGCACCTGACCCGGCTTGCCAAGGAGCTTGGGCCGATCTTCTGGCTCGACATGATGGGTTCGCCGATCGTCGTCGTCTCCGGCCACGATCTCGTCGACGAGCTGTCCGACGAGAAGCGCTTCGACAAGACGGTGCGTGGTGCGCTGCGCCGCGTGCGAGCGGTCGGCGGTGACGGCCTTTTCACGGCCGACACCCGCGAACCGAACTGGAGCAAGGCGCACAACATCCTGCTGCAGCCGTTCGGCAACCGCGCCATGCAGTCCTATCACCCGAGCATGGTCGATATCGCCGAGCAGCTCGTCAACAAATGGGAACGGCTCAACGCCGACGACGAGATCGACGTCGTCCATGACATGACCGCGCTGACGCTGGACACGATCGGCCTGTGCGGCTTCGAGTACCGCTTCAATTCCTTCTACCGGCGCGACTACCATCCCTTCGTCGAGTCGCTGGTGCGCTCGCTCGAAACCATCATGATGACGCGCGGCCTGCCGTTCGAGCAGCTGTGGATGCAGAAGCGCCGGAAGACGCTCGCCGAAGACGTCGCCTTCATGAACAAGATGGTCGACGAGATCATCGCCGAGCGCCGCAAGAGCGCGGAAGGGATCGACGACAAGAAGGACATGCTCGCCGCGATGATGACCGGCGTCGACCGCTCGACCGGCGAGCAGCTCGACGACATCAACATCCGCTACCAGATCAACACGTTCCTGATCGCGGGGCACGAGACCACCAGCGGCCTGCTGTCCTACACGCTCTATGCTCTGCTCAAGCATCCGGACATTCTCAAGAAGGCCTATGACGAGGTCGACCGCGTCTTCGGCCCCGACGTCAACGCGAAGCCGACCTACCAGCAGGTGACGCAGCTCACCTACATCACGCAGATCCTCAAGGAAGCTCTGCGGCTGTGGCCGCCGGCGCCGGCCTATGGCATCTCGCCGCTGAACGACGAGACCATCGGCGGCGGCAACTACAGGCTCAGGAAGGGCACCTTCATCACCATCCTGGTGACGGCGCTGCATCGCGATCCCTCGGTCTGGGGGCCGAATCCGGATGCGTTCGATCCCGAGAATTTCAGCCGCGAGGCGGAGGCCAAGCGGCCGATCAATGCCTGGAAGCCGTTCGGCAACGGCCAGCGCGCCTGCATCGGACGCGGCTTCGCCATGCACGAGGCCGCGCTCGCGCTCGGCATGGTCCTCCAGCGTTTCAAGCTGATCGACCACCAGCGCTATCAGATGCATCTGAAGGAAACGCTGACGATGAAGCCGGAGGGCTTCAAGATCAAGGTACGTCCGCGCGCCGATCGCGAGCGCGGCGCTTATGGCGGGCCGATCGCAGCTGCAGTTTCAGCGCCGAGAGCACCGCGTCAGCCGACGACGCGGCCCGGCCACAATACGCCGATGCTGGTGCTGTACGGCTCCAACCTCGGCACGGCCGAGGAGCTCGCAACGCGCATGGCCGACCTTGCCGAGATCAACGGCTTTGCCGTGCATCTCGGGCCGCTCGACGATTACGTCGGCAAGCTGCCGCAGGAGGGTGGCGTGCTGATCATCTGCGCCTCCTATAACGGCGCGCCCCCTGACAATGCGACGCAATTCGTCAAATGGCTCGGCGACGATCTGCCGAAGGATGCCTTTGCCAATGTGCGCTACGCTGTGTTCGGCTGCGGCAACAGCGATTGGGCGGCGACCTATCAATCGGTGCCGCGCTTCATCGACGAGCAATTGTCGAAGCATGGTGCGCGCCCGGTCTATCCGCGCGGCGAAGGCGATGCGCGCAGCGATCTCGACGGCCAGTTCCAGAAATGGTTCCCTGCGGCCGCGCAGGTCGCCACCAAGGAATTCGGCATCGACTGGAATTTCACCCGCACCGCGGAGGACGATCCGCTCTATACGATCGAGCCTGTCGCAGTAACCGCCGTCAACACCATCGTCGCGCAGGGCGGTGCTGTCGCGATGAAGGTGCTGGTCAATGACGAGCTTCAGAACAAGTCCGGCGCCAATCCGTCGGAGCGTTCGACGCGCCATATCGAGGTGCAGCTGCCGTCCAACATCATCTATCGCGTCGGCGATCACTTAAGCGTCGTCCCGCGCAATGATCCGACGCTGGTGGATTCGGTTGCCCGTCGCTTCGGCTTCCTGCCGGCGGACCAGATCAGGCTTCAGGTCGCCGAAGGCCGGCGCGCGCAGCTGCCGGTCGGCAATGCCGTCTCGGTCGGACGCCTGCTCAGCGAGTTCGTCGAGCTGCAGCAGGTGGCGACACGGAAGCAGATCCAGATCATGGCCGAGCACACCCGCTGCCCGGTCACCAAGCCGAAGCTGCTGGCCTTCGTTGGCGAGGAGGCCGAGCCGCTCGAGCGTTATCGCACCGAGATTCTGGCCAGGCGCAAATCGGTGTTCGACATGCTGCTCGAATATCCGGCCTGCGAGTTGCCGTTCCACGTTTACCTGGAAATGCTCTCGCTGCTGGCGCCGCGCTACTATTCGATTTCGTCCTCGCCGTCGGTGGACCCGGCGCGATGCAGCGTCACGGTCGGCGTGGTCGAAGGGCCGGCCGCCTCCGGGCGCGGTGTCTACAAAGGCATCTGCTCGAATTATCTCTCCAACCGGCGTGCGGGCGATGCGATCTATGCCACCGTGCGCGAGACCAAGGCCGGCTTCCGGCTCCCGGATGAGTCATCGGTCCCGATCATCATGATCGGCCCGGGCACCGGGCTTGCGCCGTTCCGCGGCTTCCTCCAGGAGCGCGCTGCGCGCAAGGCGAAGGGCGCCGCGCTCGGTCCGGCCATGCTGTTCTTCGGCTGCCGCCATCCCGACCAGGATTTTCTCTACGCGGAGGAGCTGAAGGGGCTGGCGGCAAGCGGCATCACCGAGCTCTTCACGGCATTCTCGCGTGCAGATGGACCGAAGACCTATGTGCAGCACATGCTTGCCGCGCAGAAGGACAGGGTCTGGCCGCTGATCGAGCAGGGCGCGATCATCTATGTCTGCGGCGATGGCGGCAAGATGGAGCCCGATGTGAAGGCCGCGCTCGTCGCGATCCATCGCGAGAAGAGCGGCAGCGATGCCGCCGCGGCTGCGCGCTGGATCGAGGAGATGGGTGCGAAGAACCGGTATGTGCTGGATGTCTGGGCGGGAGGGTGATTGTTCGTCCGATCGTGCTAAAGCTCTCGCATGATTCCCTGGGAAAAGATCGACACCGCAAAAATCCCCGGCTCCGACGAAGAGCTCCGCCTGATGCGGCGCGGCAAGGAGTTCTCCATCAAGCTCGGCACCAACGAGCTGATGAACAACCGCCTGTCGGGCTCTGAGGCCGCGCTCGCGACACTGGCGGCGAAGCAGATCGAGAAGGTCGCAAAGCCCGTTGTCCTCATCGGAGGCCTCGGGATGGGCTTTACGCTGCGCGCAGCGCTGACTGTGCTCGGGAGCAAGGCGAAGATCGTGGTCTCCGAGCTCGTGCCGGCGGTGGTCGCCTGGGCGCGCGGCCCGATGGCCGAGGTCTTTGGCGACAGTCTCGATGATGTCAGGGTGAAGATCCGGGAAACCGATGTCGGCGAGATCATCCGCGCGCAGCGGTCGGCCTTCGACGCCATTCTGCTCGACGTCGACAACGGGCCGGAGGGGCTGACCCGGAAGGGCAATAACGCACTCTACAATGCGAGCGGGTTGAAAGCGGCGAAGGTGGCGCTGCGGCCGGGCGGCGTGCTCGCCGTCTGGTCGTCGGGACCCAACCCGGCCTTCACCAAGCGCCTCGGTAGCGCCGGCTTCGATGTGAACGAAGTCAATGTCCGGGCCACCGGACGAGGCGGCGGCGCGCGCCATGTGATCTGGATTGCGCGGAAGAGCTAGGCGGCGATTTGTAGCCCGGATGGAGCGAAGCGAAATCCGGGGCGGTCGATCCGCAAAGAGTGGTCCCGGATTACGCTGCGCTCCATCCGGGCTACGGCTCTAGAACATCGTATTGTTGTTCGCCGGATTTTCCGGGATGTCCTGAACGACGTCCCAGTGTTCGACGATCTTGCCGTTCTCCAGCTTGAAGATATCCACGATCGCGCGGCCCCTGCTGCCGGGCTCGCGAACGGAGTGAACGTGCAGGATGACAAAGTCGCCATCGGCGAATGAGCGCTTGATCTCGCTGTGCGAGTTCGGAAATTTTTCGCGCAGGAAGCTGATGAACTTGCGAAAACCGTCCGGACCATCGGGTGCATTCGGATTGTGCTGGACATAGCGGTTGCCGACATAGGCGAGGGCCGCATCGGCGTCCTTCTGATTGAGGCCCTTCTCGTAGAAGCCCAGCACGGCGGCGCGGTTGGCTTCTTCCTGCGCGCTGGCGGCCAGCGCAGCGCCGTTGCCGACAGACAGCATGAGAATGGAAGCCGCAATCATTGCGACGGACCGGACGACGAGATGCATGTGAGCTCCGAGAGGCCGCAGCCTCTGTCTTGCGATTGAGGAAGGCCTGTATAGCTTTCGCACCGGCTCGCGTTAAGAGAGTAACCGGCGGCTCACATGGTCACCGCGAGGAGACTGCCCGCGTCGCTCTACGCCGCCTGCGCTGCCGCGCCTCGCGCGTGCTTGTCGATGGCGCCGACGATCTCGGGCCAGAAGCGCATCGGCAGTGCGTGGCCCATCCCGTCGATCATCAGCAACTTTGCACCCGGAATTGACTCCGCTGTGTCCTTGCCGCCCTCCGGACGGACTAGCGGATCGACCGTGCCATGGATCACCAGCGTCGGCGTTTTTACGCCGCGCAGCCGCTCCTTGCGGCTACCGGAGGCGAGCACGGCGCGGAGCTGCCGTCCGACGCCGGCCGGATTGAGCCCGCGCGCGAACACGCGCTCGGCACGGCCGAGGTCGAGGGCTTCCTCTTCCGGAAAAGACCCGACACGCAAGATCTTCCAGGTCTGGCCGAAGCGGACGATGAACTCTTCCTTGCTTTGCGGCGGCGGCGCCATCAGCATCGCGGCGGCCTCGCGCGTCGGCGGCGGCACGCGCGGATTGCCCGTCGTCGACATGATCGAGGTCAGCGAGCGCACGCGCTCGGGAAACGACAGCGTCACCTCCTGCGCGATCATGCCGCCCATGGAGGCGCCGACCAGATGCGCGGACTTGATGCCGAGCGCATCCATCAGGCCGACCGTGTCCTTCGCCATGTCGATCAGCTTGTAGGTTGCGGCCACGGGAATCCTGAGGAAGCGCAGCTTCAGCAGCTCGAGCGGCGTCAGGCGCTTGCCGCCCGTCAGGTGGCTCGACTTGCCGATGTCGCGATTGTCGAAGCGGATCACGCGAAAGCCGTGCACGGCGAGCTGCTCGCAGAACGCATCGTCCCAATGGATCATCTGCGCCCCGAGCCCCATGATCAGCAGCAGCGGCTCGGCATTGTCGTTGCCAAAGATCTCGTAGCAGATGTCGATTCCGTTGGCGCGGATGGTCTGAGGCGGCTGATGGGTGGTCACGGGCGCGTTCCCTCCTGCTGATCGATGCTGTATCGCACGGTTTGCCGCCGCAATGAAGCCGTGTGCGCCGCACCGCGCGACCTGCCGGTTGACCGCTCCCTCGCAACGGTGTGGTATGGCGAAAAAAGAAGGGCATCGCAGCTCTCGATCTCAGGAGGACGCCGATGACCGACAAGACCAATGACCCCGTCGCCATGTGGCAGAAGATGGTTGGTGAGATGGAGAAGGGGTTCAACTCCTTCGCCAACCAGGCCATGTCGTCGCCCGAGTTTTCACAGGCGATGAACCGCGCGGGAGGGGTTGCTGCAAGTGCTCAGAAGCAACTCGGCGAGCTCATGGAAAAATATCTGGTCTCCATGAACCTGCCCAGCCGCGATCAGGTCACTGGCCTTGCCGAAAGGTTGCAAGCCATCGAAGGCCAGATCGGTGAGATCAAGTGGATGCTGAGCGAGATGGCGGCACGTTCCGGCGTATCTCAGGGCTCCGATACGGCATTGCGACCGCCGCGCACCAGGCGCCCGCCGTCCGAGGGCGGAGAGCAGACATGAATGCAGCCACCGGACTAGATCTCGCATCGCTCCCGGATCGCATCCAGTCCGAGGTGCAGCGCGCCATCCAGCGCAGCATCAAGGGCGTCGAATATTTCTCGACTTCGGGCCCTTCGCTCGGCTCGACGCCGAAGGACGTGCTGCATTCGCGCGGCACCATGAGCCTCTATCACTACCGGCCGATGTCCGACGAGATCTACCGCGTGCCGGTCTTGATCGTGATGGCGACCACCAATCGCGGCTACATCCTCGATCTCGTGCCTGGTCAGAGCTTCATCGAGTTCCTGCTCAAGCGCGGCTACGACGTCTACATGCTGGACTGGAGCGCGCCGCGGCCGGAGGAGAAGAGCCTGCGCATGGAGGACTACGTCCTCGACTTCATCCCGGATTGCGTCCGCCGCGTGCAGGCGGATTCCGGCGAGCAGGACGTCTCGGTGATCGGCTATTGCTTCGGCGGCGTGCTGTCGCTGCTCTACGGCTCGATCCACAAGGACGGGCCGATGAAGAATTTGATCTGCTTCACCACGCCGATCGACTTCCGCGAGATGAAGCTGTTCTCCAATTTCTCCGACCGCCGCTATTTCGACGTCGACCGCCTCGTCGACAGCGTCGGCAACGTGCCGCCGGAGATGATCCTGTCCTCGTTCGAGATGCTGCGCCCGGCCTCGCGCACGGTGAGCCAGATCCAGCTTTGGGAAAACATCTGGAACGATGAGTTCGTGAAATCGTACCGCATGTTCGACCRCTGGGCGACCGACACGCTGCCGCTTGCGGGCGAGTATTTCCGCACGATCACCAAGGATCTGATGTGGGACAACAAGCTGTTCAACGACACTATGTCGGTCGGCGGCCGCGCGGCGAAGCTCGAAGACATCAAGGTGCCGTTCCTGCATGCGGTCGCCGAGCACGATCACATCGTGCCGTATGACGCCGCAAAGCACCTGATCGCGAAGATCGGATCCGATGACAAGGAAGAGGTGATGCTGAAGGGCGGTCACGTCTCGCTTGTTGCCGGCGCCAACGCTGTGAAACGGCTGTGGCCGAAACTGGATTCCTGGCTGGGGAAGAGATCGACATGAGTGAGCAGCGTTCCTATCCGCGTCAGGTCAAGACCGACGCTGGCGATATCGAGATCCGCCTGATGTCGCCTGCGGACGAGGCCGCGGTGCTTGCCTTCGGCAAGGGCCTGCCGACCCACGACCTGTTGTTCCTGCCGCGCAATATCAGCGAGCCGAAGGTGCTCTCGGCCTGGGTCAAGGAGATCGAGCGCGGCGCGATTACCAGCCTGCTCGCGGTCAGGGACGGCAAGGTCGTCGGCTGCGGCACGCTGGTGCGCGACCCGCACTCCTGGTCGCCCCATGTCGGCGAGATCCGGATGGTTGTTTCCCTCGACGTGCGCGGGAAGGGGGTGGGGCGGGCGCTGTCGCAGGAGACCTTTGCGCTCGCGCTCGGCGCCGGCCTGGAAAAGCTTTCGGTCCAGATGACGGTCGACCAGCAGGCGGCGATCGCGCTGTTCGAGAGCCTCGGCTTCAAGGCCGAGGCGCTGCTGCGGGACCATGTCCGGGACGTCGACGGCAAGACCCACGACATCGTCGTGCTCGGGCACAATATTGCGCAGGTACAGGCCCAGATGGAGGCCTATGGGCTGCCGGGTGCCGTCCAGTAAGGCGCCTTGCCGTCTTCCGGGAAACGATTGGCTACAGGGGCGCCAGATTGCCTGACATTAAGGCTTTTCACTATTTCGTGATATCGCAGTGCAATACGAATATTGCATCGCACCATTAATTATGTCATATAAGCCGTGCCCCGGGCCAATGAGGACGGGGTGAGCCCATAGCTCAACCCAATGAGGATGGAGAGAACCCCATGACCACCGAAACCAACACTGCCTTCGAGGGCTTCAAGGACGCTTTCAAGAACATCCAGAACCTGGAAGTTCCCGAGGCCGCCCGCGAGTTCGTCAAGAAGTCCGCCAACACCGCCAAGGACCGTGCTGCCGAGGTGTTCGCTGGCTCCGAGCGCGTGACCGCCGCCGTCGAGAACGCGGTGACCGAGTCCGTCACCGAGGCCGGCAAGATCAGCCGCAACATCCAGCAGGCGATCTACGAGGACGCCGAGGCGTTCTTCTCGGGCATCGACAAGCTCGCGTCCGCCAAGTCGATCAGCGAAGCCGTCGAGATCCAGTCGAGCCTGCTCCGCGCCCGCGGCGAAGTTTTCGTCTCGCGCGCCAAGGCGACCGCCGACTATGTCGGCAAGCTCGCTGCCAATGGTGCGAAGTCCGCTCAGGACAACTTTGCCAAGGTCTACACCAAGACCGCTTGATACGGCACCCTGAGTACAAACTGAAATTTGAGGCCCGCTTCGGCGGGCCTTTGTTTTTGCGCTGCCGTCATTGCGAGCGAAGCGAAGCAATCCAGTCCGTCTCCGTGGAAAGACTCTGGATTGCTTCGCTTCGCTCGCAATGACGAGTAGGGTGATGCAGTGATGACCCCGCCCGCTACCTTCTCCTTCGACACCCCCGGTGACGCCGAACGCGCGGCGGAGCTTCGCCGCGTCAAGGCACTGGCGACGCTGGTGCTGGTCTCGACGCTCGCCCTTTTCGTCGTCGCGAAATGGCTCGTGCCCGTGCATCCAATGTTCGGCTTCATCGCGGCCTTCGCGGAAGCGGCGACCATCGGCGGGCTCGCCGACTGGTACGCGGTGGTCGCGCTGTTCAAGCGGCCGCTCGGCCTTCCGATCCCGCACACCGCGATCATCCAGAGCAATCAGGCCCGCATCGCCGACAAGCTCGGCGAGTTCATCCAGGTGCATTTCCTCGAGGCCCGCCCGGTCGAGGCCAAGCTGAGGGAGATCGATTTCGGCTCCTTCGTCGCCGACTGGCTGCGCGACCGCAAGCGCAGCGATGATCTCGCGCGTTTCGCGCTGCGCCTGCTGCCGGAGGCCGTCTCTGCGACGGAAAGCTCGGGTCTGATGACCTTCATCATTCGCCGCATGTCCTCGCAGCTCCAGGCGATCGACCTTGCGCCGCTCGCGGCCGGCACGCTGCGCGGCTTCGTCGCGGAAGGGCGGCATCAGATCCTGTTCGACGATCTCCTGCGCGTGATGCACGAGACGCTGAACCAGACCGAGACGATGGCGATGATCCGCGAGAAGGTGCGCGCGGAGTTGCCGACCCTGCTCAGGCTCTATCGCGCCGACAAGTTTCTGGTGAACAAGATCGTGGCGTCCGCCACCGCGTTCTTCAATGAGGTGCGCAGCGATCCCAAACATCCGTTTCGCGGTGAATTCGATCGCATGGTGCTGGGCTTCGTCGATCGGCTCGGCACCGATCAAGCCTATATCGATCGTATCGACGGATTGAAGCGCGATCTGCTCGCCCGGCCCGAGCTTGCCGATCTCGCCCGGACCGTCTGGACCAACATGCGCTCCTTCATCGAGCGCAGCGCAAGCGGCGAGACGCAGGTACTGCAGCATCATCTCGCCGGCATGTTCGTCGCCGCGGGCGAGGCGCTCGCCGGCGATGCCGAGCTCCGCGGCGAGATCAACAAGGGCCTGGTGGCGGTGCTGCGCAGCTTCGTTGCGGATCAGAAGAGCGGCGTCTCGACCTTTATTTCCGACCAGGTCAAGGCGTGGGATATGGCGCAGCTGATTTCGCTGATTGAAATCAACATCGGCCGCGACCTGCAATACATCCGCTTCAACGGTTCGTTGATCGGCGGGCTCGCAGGTCTTGCGCTCTACTCCGTAGAATTCCTGCTTCGATGGTTGTGACTTTTGCGTCACTGACGCTGGCATTCACCTGCGGGCCTATTGTCGCCTTGGGCTTCACCCGCTTGAATGTCTGGAACCGGCCGCCTAGCTGATTCATGCTGCGTTGCGGAACGTTCGAGAAGCCGGACTGTTGGAATTCGTACCCATTTGCCGGCATCGCAACCGGTAGCCTTTTCAGCAATTCTGCCCAGGGGACCATTGATGACCGCTACTGCCCAGACGCTGCGTCCGCCGTCCCGTACCTTGATGTTCCTGGAAGGGCGCGCGATCCACGAGTTCGGTGCATTCCTCGGCGCGCTGCCGCTGCTGAGCCTCGCGCCCCGCGGCGATGGGCATCCGGTGCTGGTGTTCCCGGGCCTCGTGGCCTCCGACGCGTCGACGCGCGCGCTGCGCTCGTTTCTGACCAGCAAGGGCTACGCGGCAAGCGGCTGGCGCCAGGGCCGCAACTACGGCCTGCGCGAGGGCGTGCAGCATGCGATGGTCGATCTCGTGCAGGAGCTCAGCGACAAGCATGGCTGCAAGATCAGCCTTGTCGGCTGGAGCCTCGGCGGCCTCTATGCGCGCCAGCTCGCCAAGATGATGCCGGCGCGCGTGCGCCAGGTGATCACGCTCGGCAGCCCCTTCGCGGGCGATCCCCGTTCGACCAATGCCTGGCGCGTCTATGAATGGGCGAGCGGGCGGAAGTCCGACGAGGTCGATCCGCAATTCGGCGGCGAGCTCGCCGTCCCGCCGCCGGTGCCGACCACCGCCATCTTCAGCCGCACCGACGGCGTCTGCGCCTGGCAGGGCTGTATGGAGAAGACGGGCGCACAGACCGAGAGCATCGAGGTCGAGAGCAGCCATTGCGGCATGGGCCATCATCCCGCCGCCGTCTATGCGGTCGCCGACCGCCTCGCGCAGAAGGAAGGCCAGTGGCGGCCGTTCGACCGCAGCGGCTGGCGCAGCATGATCTATCCCGATCCGCATCGGTAAGCGGGGCCTGCATGGTTCGAGACGCGCGGCTTTGCCGCGCTCCTCACCATGAGGACTAGTGACGCCGCGCGAAAGCGATCAGACCTCATCCTGAGGAGGCGCGAAGCGCCGTCTCGAAGGATCGAGCCCGGCTCTCGCTTTGATTGTCGCCCCCGTCCATTGTCGCAGCCGCACCAAACGCGCTATGCCTCGCGCATGGCGCATCCATTGTCCCGCATCATCGACCAGCTCAAGCGTGAGCCGTCACGCACGGGCTCCATCGTCATCACCGTGTTCGGCGACGCCATCGTGCCGCGCGGCGGCTCGGTGTGGCTCGGCACGCTGTTGGAGTTCTTCGAGAGTGTGGACATCGATAGCGGCGTGGTGCGCACCGCGATGTCACGCCTTGCTGCCGATGGCTGGCTGACACGCGAAAAGGTTGGCCGTAACAGTTTTTATCGCCTGGCCGATAAAGGAAGTCAGACCTTCGAGGCCGCCACGCGCCACATCTACGATCCGCCATCGTCGGACTGGACCGGGCGCTTCGAGCTGCTCCTGATCGGCAACGGCGAGGATCGCGACGTCTCGCGCGAAGCGCTGCGCAACGCGGGCTTCGGCAGTCCGCTGCCCGGCGTGTGGGTCGCGCCATCAGGTGTGCCGGTGCCGGACGAGGCTGCCGGAGCGATCCGTCTTGAAGTCTCGGCTGAGGATGACAGCGGGCGCCGTCTGCTCAGCGCGAGCTGGCCGCTGGACCGCACCGCCGACGCCTATCTGAAATTCATGAAGACGTTCGAGCCGCTCCGTGCCGCTATCGCGCGCGGTGCGGATCTGTCCGAGGCGGACGCCTTCACCGCGCGCATCCTGCTGATCCACTACTATCGCCGCGTTGTGTTGCGCGATCCGCTGCTGCCCGAGAGCCTGCTGCCGGGCGACTGGCCTGGCAGGGCAGCACGTGAACTCTGCGGCGAGGTCTATCGCGCGCTGCTTGCGCCGTCGGAACAATGGCTTGATAGCCATGGAACCAACGAGAAGGGGCCACTGCCGCCGGCTCGAAAGCTCCTGGAGCGGAGGTTCGAGGCCTGATTTATATGTTACAGAAATATCTTGCATGAAGTAATTTCTGTTATATATTGCCTCCCAATAAACGGGAGGATGCGCATGTATACCCAGGCGCTGAATACGGCCGAGACCGACGATCGCGGTCTCGAGGATGCGGCGAAGGCTGCGCAGTTCCAGGCCCGCATTGATGCCGAGGAGCGCATCGAGCCGAACGACTGGATGCCGGCGGCCTATCGCAAGACGCTCACTCGCCAGATCTCCCAGCACGCCCATTCCGAAATCGTTGGCATGCTGCCTGAGGGCAACTGGATCACGCGCGCGCCGACCTTGCGCCGCAAGGCGGCGCTGCTCGCCAAGGTGCAGGACGAGTGCGGCCACGGACTCTATCTCTACGCCGCCGCCGAAACGCTCGGCACCTCGCGCGAAGAGCTGGTCGACGCCATGCTTGCCGGCAAGGCCAAATATTCCTCGATCTTCAACTATCCGACGCTGACCTGGGCCGATATCGGCACCATCGGCTGGCTGGTCGACGGTGCTGCGATCATGAACCAGATCCCGCTGTGTCGCTGCTCCTATGGTCCCTACGCGCGCGCGATGATCCGCGTCTGCAAGGAGGAGTCCTTCCACCAGCGCCAGGGCTACGAGATCATGCTGACGCTATGCCGGGGCTCGGATGAGCAGAAGGCGATGGCGCAGGATGCGCTGAACAGGTGGTGGTGGCCGGTGTTGATGATGTTTGGCCCGCCGGATGCCACCAGCCAGCACAGCGATACCTCGACCAAGTGGAAGATCAAGCGCTTCTCCAATGACGAGCTGCGCCAGAAGTTCGTCGATGCCACCGTGCCGCAGGCGCAATATCTCGGCCTCGCGATTCCCGATCCCGGCATGACGCAGGATGCCGAAGGGCACTGGCGCTACAGCGAGATCGACTGGACCGAATTCAAGCAGGTGCTCGCCGGCAACGGCCCGTGCAACCGCGATCGGCTCGCCGCGCGTCGCAAGGCGCACGATGAGGGCGCCTGGGTGCGTGAGGCGGCAGCTAGCTATGCCGCAAAGCGGGCGCAGCGTCAGACCGCACAAGCCGCAGAATAAGGAGATCAAGATGGCCACGCCGAACACGCCGCTGTGGGAAGTCTTCATTCGCAGCCGCAACGGGCTCGCGCACAAGCATGTCGGCTCGCTGCATGCGAACGACGTCACCATGGCCCTGCAGGCCGCCCGCGACATCTACACCCGCCGCGGCGAGGGCCTGTCGATCTGGGTCGTCCCGTCGACCGCGATCACCGCGAGCGATCCCGCCGAGAAGGGCATGATGTTCGAGCCGGCGGAATCGAAGATCTACCGGCATCCGACCTTCTATGAGGTGCCTGAGGAAGTGGGGCACATGTGATGCTTGTCGCCAACATCCAGGTCTCCGAAACGCCGCTGGTGCTCTACGCGTTGCGCCGCGCCGATGATGCGCTGATCCTCGGGCATCGGTTGTCGGAATGGTGCGGACATGCGCCGATGCTGGAAGAGGATATGGCGCTCTCCAATATCGCACTCGACCTGATCGGCCAGGCGCGAGAACTCTACACCTACGCAGCCAAGGCCGAAGGCAAGGACAACAACGAGGACAAGCTCGCCTATTTGCGCGACGTCAGGCAGTACCGCAACCTGCTGCTGGTCGAACAGCCGAATGGCGACTTTGCCCAGACCCTGGTGCGGCAGTTCTTCTATTCTGCCTTCGCCGACCTCTATTGGCGCGCGATGATGAATTCGCGCGATACGACGCTCGCGGCCATTGCCGCCAAGTCCGAGAAGGAGACCGCTTATCATCTGCGCCACGCCTCCGAATGGATCATTCGGCTCGGCGATGGCACCGGTGAGAGTCACGCCAGGGCGCAGGCCGCGATCGATCACCTCTGGGCCTTCACCGGTGAGATGTTCGCCGTCGATGACGGAGAGCGCGCCCTGATCCATGCCGGTATCGCGATTGATCCCGGGACCTTGCGCGGTCGCTGGCTGAAGACGCTCTCCGATGTCGTCAGCGAAGCAACACTCACACTGCCGCAGAATGTCTGGATGCAGCAGGGCGGCCGCGTGGGCCGCCACAGCGAGCATCTCGGTCATGTCCTGTCCGAGCTTCAGTCGATGCAGCGTACTTTTCCGGGGCTGACATGGTGACAGTGCTGGACCGCGACAGTGAGCTGCGCCGGCGCGCCTGGGACGCCGCGGCGGGCGTCGTTGACCCCGAAATCCCGGTGCTGACCATCGCCGATCTCGGCGTGCTGCGCGATGTCGTGCTCGACGGCGATCATGTCGAGGTCGCGATCACCCCGACCTATTCGGGCTGCCCGGCCATGAACATGATTGCGTTCGAAATCGAGCTTGCGTTGGAGCGCGCCGGTTTTCGCCAGCCAAAAGTCCGCACCGTGCTGTCGCCGGCCTGGACCACCGACTGGATGAGCGAGGAGGGCCGCCGCAAGCTGCACGCCTACGGCATCGCGCCACCGCAGGCGTCAAGCTCCCGCCGCGCGCTGTTCGGCGAGCAGGCCATCGCGTGCCCGCAATGCGGCTCTGACAAGACCGAGCTGCTGTCCGAATTCGGCTCGACCTCCTGCAAGGCGCTGTGGCGCTGCAAGGCCTGCCGCGAACCCTTCGATTATTTCAAGTGTCATTGATTATGTCCGCAGCCGCACCGCGCTTTCATCGCCTGACCGTCAACGACCTCCGCCGCGAGGCGGCCGACGCGGTGTCGATCACCTTTGCGGTCCCCGGCGAACTCGCGGGCGACTACGCTTTCGCGCCCGGCCAATACCTCACGCTCCGCACCATGCTGGATGGCGAGGAAGTCCGGCGCTCCTATTCGATCTGCTCGGGTCCTGACGATGGCGAGATCCGCATTGCCGTGAAGAAGATCGACGGCGGAGCATTTTCGAACTGGGCGGCGGATGAACTCAAATGCGGCGACGAGCTCGACGTCATGACGCCGACCGGACGCTTCGGCGTGATCCCGCCGGCAGATAGCGGACGCATCCATGTCGGCTTTGCCGCAGGCTCCGGCATCACGCCGATCCTGTCGATCGTCAAGGGCGTGCTCGCGCGCGAGCCGGACAGCCGCTTCTTCCTGTTCTACGGCAACCGCGCCACCGACAACATCATGTTCCTGGAGGCACTCGAGGAGCTCAAGGATCGCTTCGTCGATCGCCTCTCGATCTTCCACGTCATCTCTGGCGAGGAGCAGGACATCCCGATCCTGCATGGCCGGCTCGACGGCGACAAGGTGCGGGTGCTGCTGCGCTCGCTGGTGCCGGCCGCCAGCGTCGACCATGTCTTCATCTGTGGCCCCCTTGGCATGAGCGAGGATATCGAGGCGACTTGCAGGGATCTCGGCATCGCGGAGGGGCGCATCCACGTGGAGCGCTTCGTCTCCGAATTCGGCGGCAAACCGCGACCGAAGACGATCGTTGCACCCGACGCGCCGCCGAGGGCGATCGCCTCGCTGATCATCGACGGCAAGCGCCGCGACGTGCCGGTTGCCGAGGACGAGGCGATCCTCGATGCCGCGCTGCGCGCCGGCGTCGATCTGCCCTTCGCCTGCAAGGGCGGCATGTGCTCGACCTGCCGCGCCAAGCTGGTCGAGGGCGAGGCGCCGATGGACATCAACTATTCGCTGGAGCCCTGGGAATTGAAGGCCGGCTTCGTCCTGACCTGCCAGGCAAAGCCGTCGTCGGAGCGGGTTGTCGTCGATTACGATCACGTTTGACAGTTATGGCCGGGCAGCAGAGCATTATGGCCAAACATTTGGCCGGGAGAAGCGCGTGAACGTCAAAGCCAACCTGTCGCCCGAGGATATTGCCCGCGCCTGCGCCGACGCGATGTGGGCGGAGGATGATGCCTCCAAGGGGCTCGGCATGGAGATCGTCGAGATCGGTCCGGGCTTCGCGACGTTGGCGATGAATGTGCGGCCGGACATGGTCAACGGCCAGCGCATCGCCCATGGCGGCTTCATCTTCACGCTGGCCGATTCCGCCTTCGCCTTTGCCTGCAATTCGCACAATGAACGTGTCGTGGCGGCACAGGGCCAGATCACCTTCATCAAGCCGGGCAAGCTTGGCGACCGCCTCGTTGCAAAAGCGCGCGAGGTCAGCCGTAGCGGACGCTCAGGCATCTACGACGTGCGCGTGACAGCCGGCGACACCGTCATCGCGGAATTCCGGGGGCATTCGCGTGTCATTCCCGGCACGTGGCTGCCGACGCAAGAACAGTAAGAGTCCAATAAAAAGAACCAACCAATGTGGGGAAACGAGGATGGCTCTGACGAGGCTCAAGGAAGGTGGCAACGCCTATCGTGCCGAGATGGACGCGCATGAGCGCGCCTCACGTGACGAGATCATGGCGCTGCAAAAGCAGCGGCTGGCCTGGTCGCTGAAGCATGCCTACGACAACGTCGCGCATTATCGCCAGGCCTTCGACAAGGCCGGCGCGCATCCGTCCGACTTTCGCGAACTCTCTGATCTCTCGAAATTCCCGTTCACGGTGAAGACGGATCTGCGCGACAATTATCCCTTCAACATGTTCGCCGTGCCCCGTGAAAAGCTGGTGCGCGTGCATGCCTCCTCCGGCACCACGGGTAAGCCGATCGTGGTGGGCTATACGCAGCGCGACATCGACACCTGGTCGGAGGTGATGGCGCGCTCGATTCGCGCCGCCGGCGGCCGCACCGGCATGATCATCCACAACGCCTATGGCTACGGCCTGTTTACCGGCGGATTGGGCGTGCACTACGGCGCCGAAAAACTCGGCTGCACCGTGGTGCCGATCTCCGGCGGCATGACCGAGCGGCAGGTGCAACTCATCAACGACTTCCGACCCGACATCATCACGGTGACGCCGAGCTACATGCTGGCGATCCTCGACGAATTCAAACGCCAGAAGCTCGACCCGCGCCAGTGCTCGCTCAAGGTCGGCATCTTCGGCGCCGAGCCCTGGACCAATGCGATGCGCGGCGAGATCGAGGACGCCTTCGACATGGATGCGACCGACATCTATGGCCTCTCTGAAGTGATCGGCCCCGGCGTCGCGCAGGAATGCATCGAGACCAAGGACGGTCTGCACATCTGGGAGGACCATTTTTATCCCGAGGTGATCGACCCGGAGACCGGCGCGGTGCTGCCGGATGGCGCGAAGGGCGAGCTGGTCTTCACCTCGCTGACCAAGGAAGCCTTCCCGGTGATCCGCTATCGCACCCGCGATCTGACGCGGCTGCTGCCGGGCACGGCGCGGCCGGGCATGCGGCGGATGGAGAAGGTGACGGGCCGCTCGGACGACATGATCATCCTGCGCGGTGTCAATCTGTTCCCGACCCAGATCGAGGAGGTGCTGCTCGCGACCGACTGGTGCGGCGGGCATTTCATTCTTGAACTCACCCGCGAAGGCCGCATGGACGAGCTGACCATCATTGCCGAGGCGCGCCCGGAGAGCTGGGACGGCCGGGGGCTCGTCGATCACGCCGACCGCATTTCGACCCACATCAAGAACACCATCGGAATCAGCTCAAACGTGCGGGTGGTCGCCCCCGCCACGCTGGAGCGCTCGCTGGGCAAGGCCAAGCGCCTCTACGACAAGCGGCCGAAGGACTAGCTGTCGCTCCTCATGGTGAGGAGGCGCGTAGCGCCGTCTCGAACCATGAAGGCCCGGATGTTGCAGCGCGGGCCTGCATCCTTCGAAACGCCGCTCGCGCGGCTCCTCAGGATGAGGGGAGGCGGTTGACTTGACCGGTCCCAAAGGCGACAAGGCCCGCGAGAAATCGTGGGTCTTTCGATGTCACCAGCCGATCGCGAAACCGTCGAAGCGCGCTGCGTCCGCCTCAATGCCAAGGCCGATAATGCTGCGGCGATCGCGCCGCTGATCGAGCATCATATGCTCGCGCGCGGTCCGAAGGATCTCCTGATCGAGATAAGGGCCGCCGCCGTCAACCCGTCCGATGTGAAGGCTGCGACCGGGCTGATGCCCTACGCGGTCTTCCCCCGCACGCCCGGCCGCGATTATGCCGGCGTGGTGATTGACGGGCCGGCCGATACGATCGGCCGCGAGGTGTTCGGCTCTTCCGGCGATCTCGGCATCCGCCGTGACGGCACCCATGCCAGCCATCTCGTCGTCGAAGCCGACGCCGTGGTGGAGAAGCCGAAGACGGTGTCCTGGGAGGAGGCAGCCGGCATCGGCGTGCCCTTCGTCACCGCAATGGAAGGCTTTCGCCGCGCCGGCATTCCGAAGCCCGGCGAAACCGTGCTGGTGTTCGGCGTCAACGGCAAGGTCGGTCAGGCCGCGGTCCAGATCGCGACCTGGCAGGGCGCGCGCGTCATCGGCGTGGTGCGTAAGGCGGAAGCCTACGAGGGCCATGCCAACGCAGCCATCGAGGTGATTGACGCCTCGGCGACCGATGTCGCCACGCGCGTGCGCGAACTGACCGGCGGCAAGGGGGTCGACATCGTCTTCAACACCGTCGGCGATCCCTATTTCCAGGCCGCGCACAAATCGCTCGGATTGCGCGGCCGCCAGATCCTGATCGCCGCGATCGACCGCATCGTGCAGTTCAACATTCTCGAATTCTACCGCGGGCAACACACCTATGTCGGCATCGACACGCTCGGGCTGTCCTCGGCCGCAACCGGCGCGGTGCTGCACGACCTCGGCCCCGGCTTTGCGAGCGGTCACCTGAAGCCGTTCCCGATCAACGCGAATGCCGTCTATCCGCTGGAGCGCGCCAAGGAGGCCTATGTCGCGGTCGCCGGTTCGTCGCGGGATCGCGTGATCCTGAAGCCTTGACCATGGACTCGTCCACTCAACTCGTCATCCTCGCCGGCCTCATCATCGGACTCATCTATGGCGCCGTGGGCCTGCTCAGCGGCTTCTGCCTGATGAGCAGCATGCGCGGCTGGCTGGCCGAAGGAGACGGGCGGCTGGTGCGGACCTTTGCGATGGCGATTGCTGTTGCGGTTGCTGCGAGCCAATTCCTTGCCGGTAGCGGCATGGTCGATCTCGGCAAGTCGATCTATCTGCAACAATCCTTTTCAGTGCCGGTGCTGTTCCTCGGCGGCCTGTTGTTCGGCTACGGCATGGTGTTGTCGAACGGCTGCGGCTCGCGGGCGCTGGTGCTGCTCGGCCGCGGCAATCTCCGCTCCTTCGTCGTCGTGATCGTGCTCGCCATCGCCGCGCAGATGACGCTCAAGGGCCTGATCGCGCCGGCGCGCATTGCGCTGGTTCAGGCCTCGCAAACGACCGTCAACGCCAATTCGCTGCCGTCACTGCTGGCGACGCTCGGTCCCGGTGAAGGGGTCTCGCGCGCGCTGAGCGCTGCTGCAATCGCCGTTGCGCTGATCCTGTTTGCGTTCGCACACCCGGCGTTCCGGCGTTCGCCCGGCCAGATTGCAGCCGGTGTCGTCGTCGGCCTCCTGGTCGCCAGCGGCTGGTTCGTCACTGGCTATCTCGGCGCCGACGATTTCAATCCGGTCCCGGTGACGTCGCTCACCTTCGTCGCGCCGATCGCCGATAGCCTGCAATACGCCATGCTCTCGACCGGTCTGACGCTCAATTTCGGCATCGCCACCGTGGCCGGCGTTCTCGCCGGCAGTCTCGTCACCGCACTCGCCACGGGCCGCTTTCACCTCGAAGGTTATTCCTCGCCGCGCCACATGCTGCGGTCTGCCGGTGGCGCCGCGCTGATGGGGATCGGCGGCGTGATGGCGTTCGGCTGCTCGATCGGGCAGGGCCTCACCGGCGTATCGACACTCGCTCTGGGCTCGTTCGTCGCGGTCGCCGGCATCCTGCTCGGCACGACGGTCGGCCTGCGCGGTGCACTGCGGGTTCAGCCGCTCGCGGTGGCCTGACCGCGCAGCAGCCGGTCGCCCAGCGTCGCAAGACCGATGCCGGTGACGATCAGTCCGGCCGCGACGGCAAGGCTCATGTCGATCGGCTCACCCAGCAGGATCGCAGCACTGGCGATACCGACGAGCGGCGTCCCGGTGGTGCCGAGCGACGTCGTCAGGGCCGAGATGCTCTTGTTGACCATCGACATCGCCCAATAGGCCAGCGCCGTTCCGATCAGGCCGGAATACAGGAAAAGCAGCACGAGCTTCCACGACCATTCCGCGTGCGGCGGGCCTTCCGTGATAACAGCCGATCCCGTCAGTACGATCGTCGCCACGAGCACCTGCCAGAGCAGGAGCTGGAGCGGCGATGCAATCCAGCGATGCGCGCTCATATAGATGATGTTCGCGGCCCAGGACATCGCGGCCAGGACGACCATGCCGGCCCCGAGCAGGACGTTGGTATTGGTCCAATCGATCGACGTGGGGTTCAGGATGACGGCAAGGCCGATCAGCCCGAGCAAGGCGCCGGCGAGCTTGGGCGCCGTCAGCGTATCCTTCCCCAGCAAGGGCGCGGCGATCGCGACCCAGAGCGGCGTGGTGTAGCCGAGCACGATCGCCTTGCTTGCGGGCAGGAAGCGCACACCGGCCGCAACTAGAACCGAGAACACCGTCATGTGCAGCAGCGCGACGCTGAGGATCACCGGAATGTCGCGCCGCTCCGGGATCATCAGATTGTTGCTCAGCCCGAGGATCACGAACAATCCGGCCAGCGCGATCCAGCTCCGGATCGCCGAAGTCCATAGTGGCGGAAGGAACTGGACGAGTTGCTTCGTCACCGACCAGTTCACGCCCCAGGCCAGCACGACGATCAGGAACAGGCCGACGGCCGCGCGGGAGGAGAGGGAGTTCATCGCAAAATCCTTGAAGCAGTCCAGTCCGGCGCATAGCATCCGGATTGGCACCTGAAAAAGTGCCAGATCGGAAAGGAATAAGGTGCCAGTTTCGGAAGGTGTGATCTCCGCCCTGATCGAGCTGAAGCGGACCGACGACGAGGGGCTGACGGCGCAACTGACGAGTCAGCTGCGAAACCTGATCGCGACCGGTCGACTCGGCAAAGGCCGCGCGTTGCCGTCGAGCCGCCGGCTTGCGAGCGATCTCGGCGTCTCGCGCAACACCGTCACTTATGCCTTCGAGCAGCTCGCCGCCGAGGGATATCTCGAGGCGTCGCACGGTCGTCGTCCCATGGTCACGGTCGACGGCGGCCGTAACGAAGGGACAGGTGCCGTCGCACCGAGCGTCCGCTCGGGTAAGCCGCGGCTCTCGCCCTGGGCGTCGAAGCTCAAGCAGACCGACTGGCCGATGTCCTATCAGGCGCCACTGAAACCCCTGCGTCCGGGGCATGGAGATGCGCGGGAGTTTCCGCACGAAGTGTGGGCCCGGTGCCTGCGCCGCAGCGCGGTGCGCGCAGCCAAGCGCGAGCTTGGACCGGTCAACCGGACGCGCCTGCGCCAGGCGCTGGCGCATTATCTGGCCGCCAGCAGGGGCGTCCGCGCCACCGCAGACCAGATCCTGATCCTGCCGAGCGCGCAGGCCGCGCTGACCCTGATTGCGGCTGCGCTCATCACGCCCGGCGACGACGTCTGGGTCGAGGACCCCGGCTATCCCGGCGCAGCGGCGGCCTTCCTTGCCTCCGGCGCGCGCGTGATGGGGATGAAGCTGGATGAGCAGGGCATGCAGCGGATGCCGGGACTGGCCGCGCCAAAGCTCATCTTCATGACGCCCTCGCATCAGCATCCGACCGGGCGGCTGATGTCGCTCGCGCGCCGCACCGAATTCCTGGGCATGAGCAGGCCAGGCGAGACCTGGATCGTCGAAGACGATTACGATGGCGAATTCCATTATGACAGCCGGCCGGTGCCGGCCTTGCAGGGGTTAGACGCCCATGGCCGCGTGTTCTATGTCGGCACGTTTTCGAAAGCGATGACGTCGGATATCCGGCTCGGCTATGTCGTCGCGCCACCAGGGCTGGTCGGCACCCTCGAGATCGCACAGCGGCACATCGGGCTGATCGCCTCCAGCCACATCCAGGAAGCGCTGGCGGAGTTCATCGCAGACGGGCATTTTCTCGCGCATCTGCGCCGGATGCGACGGCTCTATCACGCGCGCCGCGATCACCTCGTCGAGGGACTGGAGCGTCATCTGGGCGAAGTTCTCTCTGCCGAAGTGCCCTCGGGCGGCATCCAGCTGGTCGCCCGCCTCAAGCGCGGTCGCACCGATCAGGCGGCGGTGCAAAGGCTGGTCGAGGCAGGCGTTGAAACGCGGGCCTTGTCCAGCCTGGCGCTCGGCCGTCCACGCGACCATGGCCTGCTGCTCGGCTTCGCGGCCTGGCGCGAGAATGAGATCAGCGCGGCGGTGCGGACGATGGCGTCGTGCTTCTAGAGCATGATCCGGAAAAGTGTGAAGCGGTTTTCCGAAAAGATCATGCTTAAACAACAACGCGCTAGTCCACGGCCTTCGTCACGATGCGGATCTCCGAGGTCAGCGTCCGGTGCACCGGGCACTTGTCGGCGATCTCCATCAGCTTCTTGCGTTGCTCCGCATCGAGCGCGCCGTCGATCGCGATGTCGCGCTCGATCTGGTCGAGCATGCCATCGCGCGTCTCGCACTCCGCGCAGTCCTTGGCGTAGATTTTCGAATGCTTCAGCGTGACCGTGACGCGATCGAGCGGCAGCGATTTGCGATCGGCATAGAGGCGCATGGTCATGGAGGTGCAGGCACCCAGCCCGGCGAGCAGGAAGTCATAAGGGCCGGGGCCGGCATCCTCGCCGCCGGCCGCAATCGGCTCGTCAGCCACCAAGTGATGCGGGCCGACGGTGATGGCCTGGTTGAACTTGCTCTTGCGGGTTTCCTGCACCACCACTTTGCGCGGCTCTTCCGCGAGATCCATCGCCTTCGCGGGCTTCGCGGTGTCGATGTAGCGGCTGGCCCAGGCCGCGATCACGTCGGCCGCGTAGAGGGCGTCGGCCGGCTTGGTCAGGAGATGATCGGCGTGGTCGAGCGAGACGAAGCTCTTGGGGTGTCTTGCCGCAACGAAAATCTTGGTCGCATTGTCGATGCCGACGGTGTCGTCGACAGGGGACTGCATCACCAGCAGGGCCTTGTGCAGGCCGGTGATGTCCTTCATCAGTTCTTGCTCGGCGATGTCGTCGAGGAATTCGCGCTTGATGCGGAACGGGCGCCCCGCGAGCGAGACCTCGACTTCGCCCTGCGCGCGGATGCTGTCGAGATGCTCGCTGAACAGACCGGTGACGTGAGCGGGATCGGACGGTGCCGCGATGGTCACGACAGCCTTGGCTTCCGGAATCCTTCCGGCCGCGGCGAGGATCGCGGCACCGCCGAGGCTGTGGCCGATCAAGATCGTTGGCGCCGTGCGGAGCTGGCGCAGATGATCGGCGGCGCGCACGAGGTCGGCGACGTTGGAGGTGAACGTCGAATTGGCAAAATCGCCTTCGCTGGAGCCGAGCCCGGTGAAGTCGAAGCGCAGCACCGCAATGCCCGTGGCGGCGAGCGCGACCGAGATGCGTTTTGCTGCCAGCGTGTCCTTGCCGCAGGTGAAGCAGTGCGCGAACAGCGCGTAGGCCGCGGGCTCGCCATCGGGCAGTTCCAGCGCGGCGGCTAGTTGATGGCCACCTTCGCCGGTGAATTGAAAGCGTTCGGTCGGCATGGGTTTCCCCCGTCCTTGCTTGAACTTAATCGCTTGAATAACGCTGCTCGGCCCAGGGATCGCCGCGGTTATGATAGCCGCGGACTTCCCAGAAGCCCGGCGCGTCCTCGGTCAGGAATTCGATGGCCTGAAGCCATTTGGCGCTCTTCCAGAAATACAGATGCGGCACGACGAGCCGTACCGGGCCGCCGTGCTCTTCGGTCAGCGGCTGACCCGACCAGCTGTGGGCGAGCAGCGCGTCCTCGGCGGCAAAGTCTTCCAGCGTGAGGTTGGTGGTGTAGCCGTCATGGGAATGCAGGACCACGAAGCGCGCGTCCTCGCGCGGCTGGCAAGCCGCAAGCAGCTCGCGCGTGGCGAGGCCTTCCCACTCATTGTCGTAGCGCGACCAGGTGGTCACACAGTGAATGTCGGAGGTGATCTGCGCCTGCTTCTGCGCCGCGAACTCGGCAAAGGTCCAGAACACGGGGGTCTCGATCGCACCGTAAACGTCGAGCCGCCAGCGCTCGCGCGAAACCGGCGGCACGACTCCGAGATCGAGCACCGGCCAGTCCTTGGTGAGATGCTGGCCCGGCGGTAGCCGCTGATCCTCCGGTCGCGTAACGCGGCCGGTGAGGAAGCGGCCTTCGCGCGCCCATTTCTCCTTGGTGCGCGTCAGCTTGCTGTCGGGCGGCTCGTTGTCGTCGGCCATGAGCTACTCGTGGCGATGCATCGCAGAGGCGTGCTTGGTGTCACGCATGGTGGAATAGATGATCAGCGACAGGCAGATGACGCCGGCGAGATAGTAATAGAACCACTCCTCATGCCCGATGCTCTTGAAATAGAGCGCGATCGCCGGTGCCGTGCCGCCGAAGATCGAGACCGTGATGGCGTAGGGCAGGCCGACCCCGAGGGCGCGGACATTGGTCGGGAACAGCTCGGCCTTCACCACCGCGTTGATCGAGGTGTAACCGGCGACGAACAGCCAGGCGCAGCAGATCAGAATGAAGGCCATGAAAGGCGACTTGGTCTCCTTCAGCGTCATCAGCAGCGGCACGGTCGCGAGCGTACCCGCGACGCCGAAGAAGATCAGCAACGGCTTGCGCCCGATCTTGTCGGAGATCGCGCCGTAGATAGGTTGCAGGATCGTTGCAAAGATCAGCGTGCCGAAGATCACGAAAGTGGTCTGGTCCTCGGTCAGGCCGACCGAGAGCTTGACGAAGGTCTGCATGTAGGTGGTGAAGGTGTAGAACGCCGCGGTACCGCCGGCCGTGAGGCCGACGACCAGCAGCAGCTCGCGGGGGTAGCGCAGCAAATTGGTGATCGAGCCGGTCGGCTTCACCACCTTCTTGGCTTCCTCGAAGGCATCGGTCTCGTGCAGATTGCGCCGCATCACCGCGGCAAAGATCGCCAGCGCCGCGCCGATCGCAAACGGGATGCGCCAGCCCCAGGCCTTGAGCTCCTCCGGCGTGAGGAAGACTTTTTGCAGGAGCAGCAGCACGATGATCGCGGTGAGCTGGCCGCCGATCAACGTGACGTATTGAAAGCTCGAATAGAAGCCGCGATGCTTGGGATCGGCAACCTCGCTGAGATAGGTCGCGCTGGCACCATATTCGCCGCCGAGGCTCAGGCCTTCGATGACGCGGGCGAGCGCCAGGATCACCGGCGCGGCGAAACCGATGGTCGCATAGGTCGGCGTCAGCGCGATGATCAGCGAGCCGAAGCACATGAAGACGACGGATAACGTCAGCGAGATACGCCGGCCGAAATGATCCGCGATGTAGCCGAACAGCCAGCCGCCCAAGGGGCGCATCAGGAAGGTCGCCGCGAACACCACGGCGACGTTCAATTGCTGGACGACGGGGTCGTTGCCAGGGAAGAAGGCCGGAGCGAAATAGAGCGCGAACGCCGTATAGGCGTAAAAATCGTACCACTCGACGAGATTGCCGATCGAGCCGATGAAGATCGCCTTGATCCGCCGTTTGGCGTCGGCGATGTCGATATCGATGTGATCAGAGGCCGGTAGGGTTGCTTGCTCTGTCACGTCCGGCCTCTCTCCGTTGGTCTTGGAAAGGCCTACATCGCCTTTCCGAACAGAAATGGCAACTGGCGGGGGCCTCTCACCGTGCCCTGTGACCAGGTCACCGTGCCTGCCGGATCGAGGGAGAAGTCCGGGATCCGCTTCAGCCATTCCTCCAGCGCAACCTGCATCTCCATGCGTGCAAGGTTGGAACCGACGCAGCGGTGGATGCCGAGGCCGAAGGCGGCATGGCGGTTCTCCCGGCGGTCGATCACGACTTTGTCAGCGTCCGGAAACATCTTGGGGTCGCGGTTGGCGGCCGGGAACGACAGCAGCACCATGTTGCCCGCCTTGACCGGGCAGCCCGAGATCGTGGTCTCCTTGACCACCTCGCGGGCCATGGTCACCGGCGAATAGGCCCGCAGCAGCTCCTCCACGGCGATCGGGATCAGCCCGGGCTCGGCGATCAGCCGTTCGCGGTCGGCCGGCGTCCGGGCGAGATGCCAGAGCGAGGAGCCGATCGCACTCCAGGTGGTGTCGATGCCGGCGATCAGGAGCAGCCGCAGCGAACCCAGCACATGGGACTCTTCCAGCGGCTGGCCTTCCTTGTCCTTGGCGTTCATCAAATAGGAAATCAGGTCGTCGGTCGGCTTCGATCTGCGCTCCTCGATATGCGTCCTGAAATAGGCGCTCATCTCCTGCACGGCCTGGAGCAGCTTGTTCTCGTCCTTGATGCCGAGCTCGAGGATCATGTGGATCCAGTCGATGAACAGATCGCTGTCGCTCTCGGGAATGCCGAGCATATGGGCGATGGCCTGAACCGGGATATATTTGCTGTAGCGCGCTGCGGCATCGACCTTGCCATCGGCGATGAACCCGTCGATCAGCTCGTTGCAGATCGCGCGCATCCGCGGTTCCAGCTTCTTCATCGCGTCCGGCGTGAAAGGCGGCAACAGCAATTGCTTGGCTGGCTTGTGCACGGGCGGGTCGGAGGTGATCGGCGGAGCGGCGTTCCTGGCGACTTCGGGCCGAACGTCACGGACGATGATGCGGCGCGAGGAGAAATGCTCGGTGTCGTTGGCGATCTCGCGCACCGCCTCATAAGTCGTCGGCATGTAGCAGCCGAGGAAGCGCTTTGTATGCACCACCGGGCTCGCGGAGCGAAGCTCCTCCCAGATCGAGAACGGATCCTCCGTCCATTGCGGATCGGTGTGGTCGAAATCGTTGACCCAGTCGGTGACGGGCGGGTGGGCGACAGGCTGGCTGACGTCGGACATGGCAGGAAATCCCTCGGGGCTCGTGTTCGCTAAAAGCACGCAAGCGGGCAGGGGCCGCGCTACTCCTCGATCACATCGATCGCAATTTCCGGGCAGTTGGATTTGGCAAGCCAGGCCTTGTCTTCGAGTCCGGGCGGCACGGTGCCGTCCCCGGCCTCATGGGCGTTGCCGTATTCGTCCAGCTCGAACAGCTCCGGTGCGAGCGCCTTGCAGCGTGCGTGGCCCTGGCATTTGTCGGGATCGACGTGAACCCTCAGTCGCTCTGTCATGGCGGCTTCCTCGGTCGTGTGCGCGGAGCCCGAAGGCTGGCGCGTTCCTCATGTCAATGTTGTCGGCGGCATTTGCCGCCTATTCTAAGTTATATGCTATTACATTCGCGACAGGCTTCCCCTGTCAAGCGCAAACTTATAGGCTTCGCCGTAACATGCGTTCACAACTCGTCCGTAAGCCGGAGAATACCTACCACCATGGCGATCTCCGTGACGCCCTGATCAAGGCCGCGCTGCGCGAGGCGGAGCAGGGCGGCGCCGAGGCGATCAGCATCAAGGCGCTTGCCAAACAGCTCGGCGTCTCGCAGCCGGCGCCGTATCGGCATTTTGCCGACCGTGATGCGCTGCTAACGGCGGTGACGGCGGAGGCGTTCCGGCAGCTCAGTGCACTTCTGCGCGAGGCGATGGCGAAGCCGTCGAAGCAATCGAAACTGTCGCGGCTGGCGCAGGCGACGCTCGATTTCGGTCTGCGCCGCAACGGCATCTATCGCCTGATGTTCGCTTCCCGCACCGTGTCATGCGCGGCGAAGGGCAGCGAGCTGCACGACGCCACGCGCGAGACTTTCGCGCTGGTGGTCGAAGCCCTCGAGGCACCGGCGGTCGGCTTCTTGCGCGAACGGCAAGCCCTCAAGATCTGGGCGGCGTTGCATGGCGTCGTGATGCTGGCCGAGCAGGGCCTGTTCACCGGCGAGGCCGCGCATGCCACGCGCGAGGAACTGGTCGAGGACTTTGTGAACGAAACGAAGGCCGCGCTTGCTGCTGCGATCAAGGATGCGCGTCGTCGGAAAAAGGCCGGCGCCTAGGCCTTCGCTTTCAGCAGCCTCATCAACTTGTCGACCGCGCTGTCCGGGGTCGTCACGACCGGGCGGCCGGTGGCTTCGGCGACCAGCGGCGCGGTTGCCGCGATGCTGAATTGCGCGAGCGCAATGACGTCGCAATCGCGCAAGTCCTTTGAAGCCTCGACAATCAGCCTGTCGTGCGTGGCGCGATCGCCGCGATCGAGCGCCGCCAGCGCGCCCTCGGCGAGTTTCGGCACGACCTGGGCCGAGGCCGGAAACTCCGGTGGCATCGAGGCCAGTGTCGGCGGGAAGGTCGAGAGCAGGCCAATTCGCTTGCCCATGGTCACGGCCTGCTCGATCATCGCCTCGTTCGGCTTCAGCACGGGCATTGGCGCATGTGCGCGCGCGACGGCCTCGATGCAGGGGCCGAACGCCGAGCAGGTGAACAGGATTCCGTTCGCTCCCGTAGCTGCCGCATAGTCGCCGAGCGCGAGGAAGCGCTCGGTCATGGCATCGTTGAGCACGCCGTCGCGGGCCAGATCCGCCGACAGGCTGTCGTCGAGCAGGTTCATCAGCCGCGCCTCTGGCCACGCCTTCGCGAACGCAGCCTCGATCGGCGCGATGGAATGCTTGAGGGCGTGGATGAGGGCGATGCGCATCGGTGTCTCTTCTCCTTCTCCCCGTTCTTACGGGGAGAGGGTCGGGGTGAGGGGCTCTATCCACGTTGAAAGTGAGGGATGAATTCGCGGAGGCTTCCCCTCACCCGACCGCTGCGCGGTCGGCCTCTCCCCGCAGGCGGGGAGAGGTGAAGCACCGTTTACTTGAACGGCACCGCGTACATCAAGCCGCCCTTGGTCCAGAGGCCGTTGAGGCCGCGGTCGAGCTTGAGCGGGCTCGCCTTGCCGACATTGCGCTCGTAGATCTCGCCGTAATTGCCGGTGGCCTTGATCACCGTCACCAGCCATTTGTTGTCGAGACCGAGCCGCGAGCCGAGGTCGCCGGAGGCACCCAGCAGGCGCTGGACCGCCGGCGTCTGTGACTTCGCCATCTCGTCGACATTGCCTTGCGTGACACCGAGTTCCTCGGCCTCGATCAGGCCGTAATGCAACCAGGTGATGATGTCGCTCCAGACCTCGTCGCCATTGCGGGTGAAGGGCCCGAGCGGCTCCTTGCTGATGGTCTGCGGCAGCACGACGTAGTCGGCCGGATTTGGCGCCGCGGTCGTTACCGCGCCGGCGAGCGCGGAGGCATCCTGGGTCATGGCATCGCAACGGCCGCCGAAGAAGGTCTGGTACATGGTGTCGACGCGATCGAACACCAGCGGCTTCCAGTCGATGCCGTTGGCGCGGCCGTAATCGCCGAGCGTGACTTCGTGTGTGGTTCCTTGCGCGACGCAGACGGTAGCGCCCTTGAGGTCCTTGATCTCCTTCACGCCGAGGTCCTTCTTCACGACAAAACCCTGGCCGTCATAGAAGTTGACCGGCCCCTGGCGGAGGCCCAGCGTCACGCCGCGCAGATAGGTCTGCGTCGAGTTGCGGTAGAGTACGTCGATCTCGCCCGATTGCAGCGCGGTGAAGCGATTCTGCGCGGTCAGCGAGACGTAGCGCACCTTGCTGGCGTCGCCGAGCACGCCGGCCGCGAGCGCGCGGCAATAATCGACGTCGAGACCCTTGTAATTGCCCTGCGAGTCCGGCGCGGAGAAACCGGCAAAGCCGGCGCTGACGCCGCAGATCAGCGTGCCGCGGCTCTTCACCGTGTCGAGCGTCGCCGCCGACGCGGCAACCGTCGATGCCGCGAGCATGCCGGCTACGATAACCACTTTCCTCATCATATGACTCTCCCCTCAGTGATTGACACTACGCAACACGTTGTCGACGGCGGTGCCGAGCTTGTCGACGATCAGATTGATCTCGTCAGCCGAAGCGATATAGGGCGGCGCCAGCAGCACATGGTCGCCACGGACGCCGTCCACGGTACCGCCGCCGGGATAGCAGCCGAGCCCATTGGCCAAGGCTTCCGCCTTGATCTTCTGGTTCAGCTTGAGCGCGGGATCGAACGAGGTGCGGCCGGCGCGGTCGGCGACGAGCTCGATCGCCCAGAACAGGCCGCGGCCCCTGATATCGCCGACATGGCGGTGATTGCCGAAGCGCTCGGTCAGCCGCTGCTCGAGCTGTTTGCCGCGCTCCTTGACGCGGTCGAGCAGGCGGTCCTCGCGGATCACATCCTGCACCGCGAGCGCGGCCGCGCAGGCGAGGGGATGCGCCAGATAGGTGTGGCCATGCTGGAACGCGCCGGAGCCCGCGCGGATGGTGTCGATGATCTTGCCGCTCGCGAGCATCGCGCCGATCGGCTGGTAGCCGCCGCCGAGGCCCTTTGCGATCGCCTGGATATCAGGAGCAACGCCCTCCTGCTCCCAGGCGTGCGTCGTGCCGGTGCGGCCCATGCCGCTCATGACTTCGTCGAGGATGAGGAGGGCGCCATGCCGGTCACAGATCCCACGCACCGCCTTGAAGTAGCCGTCCGGTGCCGTCACCGCACCGGCGGTGGCGCCGACAACAGGCTCTGCGAGGAACGCCGCGACGGTGTCCGGTCCAAGCCGCTGAAACTCGGCTTCGAGCTCCGCGGCCAGTCGCGCCACGAACTGCGCATCGGATTCGCCCTCGTGCTTCTCGTGATAGGCAAAGGCCGGCGTCACGTGGCTGAAGGCACCGGACAGCAGGGGCGCATAGGGCGCGCGCCGCCAGGCATTGCCACCGGCGGCGAGCGCGCCGAGCGTGTTGCCGTGATAGCTCTGCCGCCGCGCAATGAAGTGCTGCCGCTGCGGCTCGCCGCGCTCGATGAAATATTGCCGCGCCAGCTTGATGCTGGCTTCGATCGCCTCCGATCCGCCACTGACGAAATAGGCGTAGGCGAGACCGCCGGGTTCGTGCCCGACAAGCGTCTCGGCCAGCGCCTCGGCCGGCTCGGAGGAGAAGAAGGCGGTGTGCGCATAGGCCAGCGTCGAGGCTTGTTTTGCCATCGCCGCGATCACGCGCGGATGCTGATGGCCGAGGCAGGAGACGGCTGCGCCGCCGGAGGCGTCGATCACGCGCCGCCCGTCCTCGGCGAAAAGATAGACGCCTTCGCCGCCGATCGCCTTGGGCGGCGTTTCGCGCAACGAACGGTGCAGCACGCGGCTGGTGCGAGCGGCCATGGGTCAACCTTTCTCTGAAACGTATGTGGAGGCCGCGGCGAGCCGCGCCTCGGTGGTTTCCAGGCGCTTCTTCGCGGCCGTGCCGCCGAGCGAGAATGTTACCGCCGCGAGCGATTGCGCAATCGCGATGGCGCCCGTGAGACTCGGGAAGAAGCCGGGGGACGAGGCCGCCTCGAACAGCAGCACGTGGTCGGCGCCTTCTGCCATCGGCGCTGAGAGGCTGTCCGCGATCGCGATCAGCGCTGCGCCGGCACGATGGGCGGCCTGCGCAACACGGACGCTCGCATGCGTGTAGGGCAGGAAGCCGATGACGATGACGGCTTCGCCGGGACGAAAGGCGCCGAGATCGAGATCGTCGGGGCCGGATGCACCGACGAGTTGCACCTGTTCGGGACGGAACAGCCGGAGCTCGTAGTTCAAGAGCTCCGCGACGCTCCGGCAGCTTCGGTAACCGGCAATCCAGATACGCTTGGCGTCGTGCAGCGCGCGGGCTGCATCCGCAATCGGCTGGGCCGGAATGCGCAGAAGGCCGGCGCCCTCGGCCTCGAGCTTGTCGGTGACGAGCGCGACATCGGCGTTCGGGCCGTGACGGCGGCTCTTGGCGCGTCCGGAGAAAGGTGAGATCTGCGACGGCCGCCGCGCTTCGGTGAGTGCCGCGCGCAATTGGTCCCAGCCGGAATAGCCGATGGCCTTGGCAAGCCGCGTGAATGCGGCCGGGTCGGCGCCGGCCTCGGCGGCGAGATCGCGCATCGAACGGGTGGTGGCGTCGTAGTCATTGGCGGCAACGAAGCGGCCGACCTCCTGCAGGCGCAGGGGGAGCGATGGCAACGCAATGCGCAGTTCGTTCAAGGGCGAGGATTTCGCGGGCTCGGCCATGAAACATTTGTTGCACGCTTTTCAGATTGGTGCAACAGTTGACGTGCGCCGCCGGAAATCGTTGCTCGCCAGAAGGATTTTTGTGCTGTGACTTCAGACAGTCCAAGACCGCCGCCCCGCCGTCGCTTCTTCGGCGGATTTGGCCGCCGAGAGCTGCAAGGCCTGTTCTGGCAGGTGCTCGTCGTCGGAATCGTGCTTGGGGTTGTCGCCTTCCTCTGGTCCAACACCGTCACCAATCTCTCGGCCCGCCGCATCACCACCGGCTTCGCTTTCCTCGGCCGCGAAGCCGGCATGCCGATCGCCGACAGCCTGCTCTCTTATAATCCGAGAGACACGTACCTGTGGGCCTTCGTCGTCGGCATCGCCAACACCTTGCGCGTCGCCGTGATCGGCATCGTGCTCGCGACGATCCTGGGCACGCTGATCGGCATTTCGCGTCTCTCCGCCAACTGGCTGTTGTCGCGGCTCGCCGCCGTCTATGTCGAAACGCTCCGCGACATCCCGCTGCTGCTTCAGCTCCTGTTCTGGTACGTGTTGATGCAGGCGCTGCCGGCCGCGCGCGCGGCCTGGCGGCCGGTCGAGGGCGTATTTCTGTCCAATCGCGGCCTGATCCTGCCGGCGATTCCGGTCGGCTCGCCGCAGCTCTGGGCGCTCGGTACAGCCGTGCTCGGGCTTGCCGTGTTCTATCTCATCAGGCGATGGCTGATCGCGCAGCAGATGCGCGACGGCAAGCCGCGGCCGGCGTGGCCCTTTGCGGTTGGCCTCATCGTCGCGCTGCCGGCGGCAATGTCCGTGGCGCTTGGTGTGTCCTGGAAGATCGAATGGCCGGAGCTGCGCGGCTTCAACTTCGTCGGCGGGCTGACGCTCGCGCCGGAGTATTTCGCGCTGCTGATCGCGCTCGTGACCTACACCTCGGCCTTCATTGCCGAGATCGTGCGCAGCGGCATCCAGTCCGTGCCGCGCGGACAATGGGATGCCGCCAATGCGCTCGGCTTGCGCCGCAGCTTCATGCTGCGGCAGATCATCCTGCCGCAGGCGTTGCGCGTCATCGTACCGCCGATGACGAGCCAGTATCTCAACCTGACAAAGAACTCCTCGCTCGCGGTCGCGATCGGCTACCAGGACGTGGTCTCAGTCGCCAACACCACGTTGAACCAGACCGGGCAGGCGATCGAGGCGATCGCGCTGATCATGGCGGTGTTCCTGACCATCAGCCTCGGCATCAGCTTCTTCATGAACTGGTACAATTCGCGCATCGCGCTGGTGGAGCGCTGATCATGACGGCGATCACCGACATTCCGGACGCCCCGCGCGCTGCCCGCCGACCGCAGATAGGCAACCCGGTGCTGCGCTGGCTGCGCACCAACTTGTTCTCGTCGATTCCCAACGCCATTCTTTCGGTGGTGCTGCTGGCGATCCTCGCCAAGGGTATCTTCAGCTTCGTGCAGTGGGGCATCGCGAACGCGGTCTGGCTCACGCCGGCAAACGACTCCAGTGCCTGCCGCGTCGCGCGCGGCCTCGGTGCCTGCTGGGCGATCATCCCCGAAAAATATCGCTTCATCCTGTTCGGCACCTATCCGTTCGACGAGCAGTGGCGGCCGGCGCTGTCGGTCGTGCTGTTCATCGCGCTGTTCTATCTCTCCACCCGCCGCGCCCTGTGGCGACGCGAACTGGCCTATATCTGGATCGGCGCGCTGGCACTGATCAGCGTGCTGATGTGGGGCGGGGTGTTCGGCCTCTCGTTCGTCTCGCAGGACCGTTGGGGCGGATTGCCGGTGACGCTGATCCTGGCGACGTTTGGATTGGCCTTTGGATTTCCGCTCGGCATCCTGGTCGCACTCGGCCGGCGCTCAAAGCTGCCGGCGATCCGCTCGCTCTCGGTGCTCTATGTCGAGCTGATCCGCGGCGTGCCGCTGGTGAGCCTGCTCTTCATGGCGAGCGTGATGTTTCCGCTGTTCATGCCGAGCGGCTTCAACATCGACAAGCTGTTGCGTGCGCAGATCGCCATCATCCTGTTCGCGGGCGCCTACCTTGCCGAAGTCATCCGTGGCGGCCTCCAGGCCGTGCCGCGCGGGCAATATGAGGCCGCCGATGCGCTGGGGCTGTCCTACTGGCGCAAGCATCGCCTGATCGTCCTGCCGCAGGCGATCCGCCATGTCATCCCGCCGCTGGTCAACACCTTCATCGCGTTCTTCAAGGACACCAGCCTGGTCCTGATCATCGGCATCTTCGACCTGCTGACGACGGCCAAGACCGCGATCATCGATCCGGCCTGGCAGCAGTTCTCGGTCGAGGTCTACATCTTCGTTGCCGCGATCTACTTTGTCTTTTGCTTTGCGATGTCGCGGTACAGTCGCGGCCTGGAGGCGAATACCGCCTCGAGGTGAGCGGGCTTTCCCCGCCGCGGGAGCGGGCCAGAAGCGCTGGAAGCCTATACTGGAGCGCGAAATGCTTATGCCGCGCCTATATCGCGTGCCGGGATTCAAACTGGCAATCCTACGCGGCGAGATCCATCTGCAATTTGCTGGTGGCACTCACAAGAGGCACGTCACATCATGATGAAATCAGTTCTCGCAGCGTCGGCCATGCTGGTCGCGCTTTGCTCCGCCGCCTCTGCCCACGAGGCAATGAATCACTCGCACATGGCTTCGGCGGCCACCGCCCAGATGTCGGAAACGCATCCGAACTCCTTCGCCTTCGCCGCTCCAACGGATGAGGCCGGATACGATGCGCATCGGTATCACGGCGGGCCGAAAGCGAACGACTAAGGTCTGACCGGCGCACGGCGGGGACGGCCAAGCCTCCGCCGTGCGGCCCGCGTCAGGCCTTCACCTTGGGATCGATCGGCGTGGAGCCGCGCAGACCCAGAATGTCCTCCAAAACCTTCGCGCCGGCGATCACCTGTGCATCCGCGCGCGGGGCGCCGACGACCTGCACACCGACCGGGAGGCCCGACGCCGTGAAGCCGCAGGGCAGCGACAGCGACGGGCAGCAGGCGAGCGTGATGGCGTAGACGATGCCGAGCCATTCGACATAGTTCTCGAACTTCTTGCCGGCGCATTCGGCGACATAGCGGTGCTCGATCGGGAAGGGCGGCACGATCGTGGTTGGCGTCAACAGCAGGTCGTAGTTCTTGAAGAACTCGATCGCGCGCGCGGTCATGCCGACGCGCTGCGCCTCGGCGCGCGCGAGCTGCTCGACGGTGAGCTTGAGGCCTTCCTCGATGTTCCAGATCACCTCGGGCTTCAGGAGGTCGCGCTTGGTCCGCAGCAGATTGGCCTTGGTGATCGCGAAATCGAAGGCGCGCAGGACGTGGAAGCATTCATGCGCCTCGCGCCAGTCCGGATGCGCTTCCTCCACGATCGCGCCGGCCTCCGCAAAGCGTTCCGCGGCCTTGCGCGTGATCGCCTTGACCTCTGGATCGACCGGCGTGATGCCGAGATCGGGCGAATAGGCGATGCGCTTCGGCTTCTTGCCTGACTGCGCCGCCGACAGGAACGAGGTCGCAGGCGCCGGCAGCGACAGCGGGTCGTCCGCATAGTCGCCGCTCATGGCATCCAACAGCAGCGCAAGATCCTCGACGTTGCGCGCCATCGGCCCCACCACGCCGAGATTGCGGTCGATCGCCGATTTGGGCGTATGTGCGACGCGCCCGATGCTCGGCCGCATGCCGACGACGCCGCAGAACGCCGCGGGGCTGCGCAAGCTGCCGCCCATGTCGGAGCCCTGGGCGAGCCAGGCCATGCCGGTGGCCAGCGCCACGGCCGCGCCGCCGGAGGAGCCGGCCGCAGACTTCGTCGTATCCCAGGGATTGAGGGTCGCGCCGAATACTTCGTTGAAGGTGTTGGCGCCGGCGCCGAATTCCGGTGTGTTCGACTTGGCGTAGACGACCGCGCCATTGCCTTCGAGGTTCTCGACCATGAGATCGGACTGCTTAGGCACATTGTCCCTGAAGATCGGCGAACCCTGTGTGTTCAGCACGCCCGCGACATCGGTCAGGTCCTTGATCGGTACCGGCAGGCCGGCAAGCAGCCCGCGGGCTCCGGCCGGCTTCTGCATCAGCGCCTTGGCGTTGTCCCGCGCGCGTTCGAAGCATAGCGTCGGCAGCGCGTTGACCTTGCCGTCGACCTCACCGATGCGCTTCTCCAGCACATCCAGAAGCWCGAGCGGCGAGACGTCGCCGGATCGCAGCTTGTCGACGACGTCGCGTGCGGTTTCGCGGATCAGGTCTTGAGACAACTATTTTACTCCTGTGCTTATTGTGTCGTCATTGCGAGCGCAGCGAAGCAATCCGAACTGCCACAGCGGATGCATTCCTGGATTGCTTCGCTGCGCTCGCAATGACGGGAAAAACTAACCCCAGCCCGCGCTGATGCCGCCATCCACGGTATAGATGACCCCCGACGTATATCCGGCGCGATCAGACGCCAGGAACGCCATGAGATCGCCGATCTCGCGCGCATGCGCCGGACGGCCGAGCGGCAGACTCTTCTGGAATTCCTTGTAGCGGCTCTCGTCGCCGAACTGGTGCTTTGCCCGCGTCTTGAGCAGGGTGACGTGGCGATCGGTGCCGACCGGGCCGGGATTGATGCCGACCACGCGGATGTTGTCGGCGAGGCTCTTGCCGCCGAGCGCGCGGGTGAAGGCCATCAATGCGGCGTTGCCGGCGCTGCCGCAGATGTAATTGGCGTCGAATTTTTCGCCGGCCGCGCCGATGTCATTGACGATGACGCCGCCGCCCTTCGCCTTCATCTGCGCGTAGATCTGCCGCGTCAGGTTGATGTAGCCGAACACTTTCAATTCCCAGGCGTGCCGCCAGGTCGCCTCGTCGATCTTGTCGATCGAGCCGCCGGGAATGTCGCCGGCATTATTGACGAGCACGTCGATGTCGGCGGCTTCCCTCGCGAGCCGCGCCAAATCCTCGGCCTTGCGCAGGTCCACGATGCTCGTCGCGGCATCGATCTGGTGCGCGGAGCGCAGGCGGTCCGCCAGCGCCTTGAGCTGGTCGCCGCTGCGGGCGGCGAGCAGGAGGTTTGCGCCTTCCTCGGCAAACGCCTCGGCGGCGGCTGCGCCAATGCCTTTGGACGCGCCCGTGATCAGGACGCGCTTGCCACGCAGATGCAGATCCATGAAGGGTACTCGCTCGGTGGGAACATCAGGATCAAACCAGTAGGCGCTCGGCCGCGCCACGGTCAACATTGCAGTGCAGCGTTGCACTGCTGCCGAGTTTGGTCCATTGCAGTGCGGTCAAAAAGGCGGCGGCTGCCGGACCAACCAAGGACGTTCTCGATGAGCAAGAAACAATACCGGATTGCAGTCATTCCCGGCGACGGCATCGGCAAGGAAGTGATGCCAGAGGGCCTGCGCGTTCTGGAGGCAGCGGCGAAGAAGCACGGGGTGTCCCTGCATTTCGACCATTTCGACTTCTCGTCCTGGGACTATTACGAGAAGCACGGCCAGATGATGCCGGACGACTGGAAAGAAAAGATCGGCAAGCATGACGCGATCTATTTCGGCGCCGTCGGCTGGCCGGCCAAGATTCCGGATCACGTCTCGCTGTGGGGGTCGCTGATCAAGTTTCGCCGCGAGTTCGACCAGTATGTGAATTTGCGCCCGGTGCGGCTGATGCCCGGCGTGCCGTCGCCGCTGGCGAACCGCAAGCCCGGCGACATCGATTTCTGGGTGGTGCGAGAGAACACCGAAGGTGAATATTCCTCCGTCGGCGGCCGCATGTTCCCGGACACCGACCGCGAGTTCGTGACGCAGCAGACGGTGATGACCCGCATCGGCGTCGACCGCATCCTGAAATTCGCTTTCGAGCTCGCGCAGTCGCGGCCGAAGAAGCACCTGACCTCGGCGACCAAGTCGAACGGCATCTCCATCACCATGCCCTATTGGGACGAGCGCGTGGAGGCGATGGCGAAGAAGTTTCCGGGCGTGAAGTGGGACAAGTACCACATCGACATTCTGACCGCGAACTTCGTGCTGCATCCCGACTGGTTCGACGTCGTGGTCGGCTCGAATCTGTTCGGCGACATCCTCTCCGATCTCGGCCCGGCCTGCACCGGCACCATCGGCATCGCGCCATCCGGCAACATCAATCCCGAGGGCGGTTTCCCCTCGGTGTTCGAGCCGGTGCACGGCTCGGCGCCCGATATTGCGGGGCAGGGCATCGCCAACCCGATCGGCGCGATCTGGTCCGGCGCGATGATGCTCGAGCATCTCGGCGAGAAGGAGGCCGGCAAGTCGATCGTCGATGCGATCGAGCGCACGCTAGCCGAACGCACGCTGCGGACGAAGGACCTCGGCGGCAACGCCGACACCACCGCCTGCGGCAAGGCGGTCGCGGATATGGTGGATTGAGGCGGCAGATCTTCCCCTCTCCCCTTGTGGGAGAGGGTGGCTCGCCGCGTAGCGGCGAGACGGGTGAGGGGTCTGTCTCCGCAGAGACGGGCCTCTCGTCCGAGATTTTTTTCTTCGCGGAGAGAACCCCTCATCCGGCGCTTCGCGCCACCTTCTCCCACAAGGGGAGAAGGGAAGGGCAGCGGTGTTTTTGGCGCACCCTAGACATACGATTTCCGCGTTGGATCGAAGATCGGCGGATAGTCGTTCTCGTCGAGTAGATCGAGAAACGGATCGAGCCCCCTGGACTTGATCAGCCCGAGCTCCTGATGCGAGATCAGGTTCACGGTCAGGATCTCCACGGGATCGCTCGCGATCTCCAGCGCCTCGGCGATCTGCTTATCGGGGCCGATGATCGGTGTGAGAAACAGGAACGTCTGGAAGTCCGTTCCTGCAACCGGCGGACACGGCAGCGCGACGCGATGACCAAAACCGAACCAGGTCGTGTCGATGAACGGCAGATTGGCGAGCCAGCGCAGATTGGCGCAAACCTCCTCTGTCGGCTCCCGGACATACCACATCAGCTCGGCACGTGGCTTTGCGTCGCCATGCACCCCCGGCATTCGCTGTTCGCTCATGCCGTTGGTCAGAAGCACATAACCTTCGTCAGATCCCTCTTCGCACACCGGCACGAAATCGCGGCCAAAGGCGTGGATGTCGATGCGGCGCTCCGCGCTGTCGGTGAAGCTGTGCTCGGGCTCGCCAAGCTCGCTTTCATAGATCGCGAGCCGATGCCGGTAGAAGTCGGTTTCGGGTAACGGCTCGCTCGAGCCGGACATGAGCTTTGCAAGACGGGAGAACATGTGAACCTCGGGGGCGGATGTGGACCGGGATATTCGCGTTGTCGTGAGACGACGCGGGCCGGTTCAAATCCGCTCCACGAGTGCGGTGATGCTTCGCTTTAGTCCAGACCTCGTTGCGCGATAGTGCACTTGGCCGGGCTATCCTCAGCGATCCGCTTCGTTCCCGACTACCCCGCGATCTTCTCGATCGCCGCCTGATCCAGTCCGAACTTCGTCCCGGCCTCCAGGATTTCCTGCCACGTGGTCGGGTCGACCGGAATGCCTTCGGCCAGACGCTTCTTCCTGGTCTCGCGCTCGGGATCGCCGGCGATCTTCACCTTGTCGACGCCGGGAGCGGGCGGCGAGCCGGTGTGCCAGGCAACAAAACTCTCGACCTCGCTCGCAAGGTTGTCGCCGGTGCCGAGCTTGCCCGGATCGATGATGATCGAGAGCATGCCGTTGAGGACGTTGTACTTGCCGTCGGACGGGCCCTTGACCACCTGCCCGCCGGACAGCGCGCCGCCGAGGATTTCGCACACCAGTGCGAGGCCCGAGCCCTTGTGCTCGCCGAACGGCAGGATGGCGCCGTGCGGCGGGATCACGGTGTAGCGCGGGTTGGTGGTCGGCTTGCCTTCGTTGTCGATAATGGTGCCGGGCTCGAGTTCGACGCCCTTGTTGTGGGCGACGCGGGTCTTGCCCTGCGCGATCCTGCTGGTGGCGAAGTCGAGCACGATCGGGTCCTTGCCCCTGCGCGGGATGCCGACGCAGAACGGGTTGGTGCCGTGGCGCGCATCGCTGCCGCCCCACGGCGCCACGATCGGGCGCGAGATCACGTTGACGAAGTGGATCGAGACCAGCCCGTGGTCGATGCACTGCTCGGCCCAATGGCCGATGCGGCCGATGTGGTGCGAGTTGGAGAGGCCGACGAGACACACGCCGTTGCGCTTGGCGCGCTCTGCCGCCAGCTCCATCGCCTCGTGCCCGATCACCTGGCCATAGCCGGTGAGGCCGTCGAGAGTGAGGAGCGGACCGGTGTCGAGCACGATCTTGACGTGCGCGTTCACGGCGAGGCCGCCCGTGGTGACGCTCTGGACATAGCGCGGGATCATGCCGACGCCGTGCGAGTCATGTCCTCTAAGATTGGCCTCGACAAGGTTGGTGGACACGAGCTCGGCTTCGCGGTCCGTAGACCCACCCGCCTTGACGATGGCACGGACGACGTTGGTGAGAGGCTGTGCCTTGATGGTGCGATAGTCGGCCATTGTTGTTGCTTTTATCCCTTCACGATCCGGCGGCAATGGACCCATGCCGCTTCAATCAGGTTCTCGCTCGCTTCCGGCGTGCGGAAGGCCGAATGCGCCGACAGCGTCACGTTCGGCAGTTTTGTCAGCGGATGGTCGCCGGGCAGGGGCTCGATGTTGAAGACGTCGAGGCCGGCATGGCGGATGTGGCCGGACTTCAGCGCGTCGATCATCGCCTGCTCGTCGACGACTGCGGCACGCGCGGTGTTGATCAGGATGACACCGGGCTTCATCGCAGAAATCTTCTCGCGCGTGATCATGCCGCGCGTCTCATCGTTGAGCAGCAGATGCAGCGATACCACGTCGCTTCTGGCTAGCAGCGTGTCGAGATCGGTGAACTCGACGCCCGGGTGGCTCTTTGGCGAGCGGTTCCAGGCGATCACTTTCATGCCTGAGCCGACCGCAATGCGTGCGACTTCCGCGGCGATGCCGCCGAAGCCGATCAGGCCGAGCGTCTTGCCGGTGAGCTGCATGCCATCCTCGCGCAGCCAATTGCCGACGCGCATCTCGCGGTCCATCATCGCGATGACGCGGGCGGAGGCCCACATCAGCGCGATCGCGGATTCGGCGACGGCGGTGTCGCCATAGCCTTTGATCAGGTGCACGGAGATGCCGAGCTCGGCGAGCTCTTCCGGATTCATGTAGCTGCGCGCGCCGGTTCCGAGGAACACGACGTGCTTGAGGCCGGCGCATTTCTTCGCGACCTCGGTCGGCAGCGCGGTGTGGTCGACGATGGCGATCTCCGCACCATCGAGGACTTCAGGATATTGTTCGGGCTTGATGTCGGGATCCCTGTGGATCCGCACCTTGGGATCGCCGGGCTTCTCCAGCCGCTCCATGATCACGGCGAGAGCTTCGTTGGCGTCGACGAAAACTCCGCGCATGGCTCTCTCCGATCAGGACGCGACGCCGGCGATCGCCAGCACGGTATGCATCAGCACGTTGGTGCCCGCGGCGCAGTCGGGCTGCGTGGCGTCTTCCAGCTCGTTGTGGCTGATGCCGTCCTTGCAGGGCACGAACACCATCGCCGCCGGCATGACGGTGTTGAGGTTGCAGGCATCGTGGCCAGCGCCGGACGTGATGCGACGGGAGGAATAGCCGAGCGTCTTCGCCGCGTTCTCGACCGCCGCGACTAGCTTGGGATCGAAATGCGTCGGCGGCTTGCGCCAGACCAGGTCGATCTTGACCTCGACCTTGCGGCGCGCGGCGATCTCGGCAATGGCGGCGCGCAGATCGCGATCGAGCGCGTCCATGATGGCGCCATCCGCGCTGCGGCAATCCATGGTGAAGGCGATCTCGCCGGGAATGACGTTGCGCGAGGGATTTGCGATCACGGCCTCGCCGATGGTGCCGACTGCTTTCGGCCCGTGCTTCTTCGCGATGGCCTCCATCGCCAGCACGATTTCGGAGAGCGTCGCGAGCGCATCGCGCCGCAGCGGCATCGGCGTCGATCCGGCATGGCTCTCGAAGCCGGAAATCTTGCCGTCGTACCAGAGCACGCCCTGGCCGGAATCGACCACGCCGATGGTCTTGCCTTCGGCCTCGAGGATCGGACCCTGCTCGATGTGCAGCTCGACGAAGCAGCCGAGCTTCTGGAAGCCGACCGGCTTGTCGCCGCGATAGCCGATGCTGTCGAGCGCCTGGCTGACGGTCGTGCCGTCGATATCCTTGCGCGACAGGATGTCATCGGTGGTGAAATCGCCGACGTAAGCGGCGGAGGCCATCATCGCCGGTGCGAAGCGCGAGCCTTCCTCGTTGGTCCAGTTGACGACGCAGATCGGCGCTTCGGTTTCGATGCCTGCGTCGTTCAGCGTGCGGATCACTTCCAGCGCGCCGAGCGTCCCCAGAATGCCGTCATACTTGCCACCGGTCGGCTGGGTGTCGAGATGCGAGCCGATCCCGACGGGCAGCTTCGACATGTCGCGGCCCTTGCGCAGGCCGAACTGTGAGCCGAGCGCATCGGTGTGCACCTCGAGGCCGGCGTCCTCGCAAGCCTTGCGGAACCAGTCGCGCACCTGCTTGTCTTCGCTGCTCAGCGTCAGCCGCCGCACACCGCCCTTGGCCGTCCCGCCAAACTGGGCGGTCTCGTGGATGGAGCCCCAGAGGCGGGCGGAATCGATTTGCAGATTGGTGGCGGCTCGGCTCATGCGGTCGGTCTCTCGGTTGTCCGGCGCCTTTTTCAATGACGCGCCGGCGCGGACTCGTCAACCGCGAGGCTGCTCTGCGCAATCTGCCGTGCGAGCTCGGCGACGCGCTCCACCGCGACGACGTCAGGCGAGGCGAGCCAGCTCGCCGTGAATGTCAGCGGCGCTATGGCGAGATCGGTTTCGAGCAGTTGCAACCGCCCGTCGGCGAGCTCGTTCTCGACGATGGCGTCGGGGATCACGGCGATGCCGAGCCCTTCGACCGCCATATGGATGACCGTTGCCAGCGATGCGGACGCATGCAGCCGGATCGGCGGCAGCTCCGGCCGGTCGAAAACTTCGCGCACGACCTCGTAAGGCCTGGTCTTGCGCGGGAAGGTGATGATCGGAAACCGCGCGAGGTCGGCGCGCGTCACCGGGCCGTCGCCGAGCCCGAGCGAGGGGCTTGCGAGAAAGCCGATCGGATAATCCGCGAGCACGCGATTGTGGACGCCCGAGGCCGACAGTGGCCCCACCACGAAGGCAAGCTCGATCTCCTGCGCGAGCAGGCGCGCAGTGAGGTTCGGCGTGATGTCGACCTCGATCTCCAGCGACAGGTTCGGATAGACTTCGTTCATGCTCTTGACGAGCCGCGGCAGCCAGGTGTGCACGATGGTCTCGGCGACGCCGAGACGCATCACGCCGCGCATTGCGGAGCGATCGCCGATCTCGGCGATCATCGCCGCCCTCAGGCCGATCAGCTTCTCCGCGTAGACCATCATCTGCCGGCCGCTCGGCGTCGGCGAAGCAACGCGATGATCGCGGTTGAGGAGCTTTACGCCCATCTCGCGCTCGAGCTGGGCGATGCGCTGGGAGATCGCCGGCTGGGTCGTATTGAGCCGTGCTGCGGCGCCGCGAAAGCTGCCGAGCTTCACAACCCAAAGGAAGGTTTCGATCGACCTGAAGTCCAGCATGAGAAGGATTTTCCCGATCGATAAATCTAATTTATCAAGATCGATTAGAAAGGAAGATTAGACTTTATAGCATGCTTGGTGTTGGCTGTCTTTGTCGAGTTTATAGGCAGGTCGATCAAATGACTGTTTTGGTGGCAGCGCAGCAAACTGAAACGCCCGACACGCTCCCGAGCCGCCAGGCGCGGCTCGCCTATCGCGGCGGCCAGGTCGGATCTACTGCCGGCGTCGCCCCCGGCTTCGTCCAGGGCAATCTGGCGATCCTGCCGGCCGAATACGCCAGCGCCTTTCACCGCTTCTGCCAGCTCAATCCGAAACCGTGCCCGATCATCGGCATGTCCGACGTCGGCAGCCCGCACATCCCCGCACTCGGCGCCGATCTCGACATCCGCACCGACGTGCCGCGCTATCGCATCTGGCGCGACGGCGAGGTGGTCGACGAGCCGACCGACGTGACCAAGCATTGGCGCGACGATCTCGTGACCTTCGTGCTCGGCTGCTCGTTCTCGTTCGAAGAGGCGTTGCTCGACGAGGGCATGCCGATCCGCCACATCGAGCAGAACGTGCGCGTGCCGATGTACCGCACCAACATCGCCTGCGGCGAGGCCGGTCCGTTCGCCGGTCCCATGGTGGTGTCGATGCGTCCGTTCAAGCCGGCCGATGCGATCCGCGCGGTGCAGATCACCTCGCGTTATCCCGCCGTGCACGGTGCACCCGTGCATCTCGGCCATCCGCACCTGATCGGCATCAAGGACATCGCCAAGCCGGATTACGGCGATCCCGTGCCCGTCGCCGACGACGAGATCCCGGTGTTCTGGGCCTGCGGCGTGACGCCGCAATCGGTGATCAACGCCGCCAGGCTGCCGTTCGCGATCACGCATTCGCCCGGCCTGATGCTGGTGACGGATCTGAAGAACCGGAACATGGCCGTGATTTAGTAGGCAGCGTTTGCTGCTTCTTCGGGCTTTACCGCATCCATCAATCGCTCCATTCGATCAGTCGAAATTTAGTAACAGGGGACTTTGCCATGACGATCTCTCGCCGTGACGTGCTGCTTGGTGCCACAGCCACTGCCGCGCTGGTGCCGCTCGCTGCACGCGCCCAGACCTCCGAGGTCGTGATCGGCGTCATCTATCCGTTCTCCGGCGGCAGCGCGCAGCAGGGCGTCGACGCGCAGAAGGCCTATGAGACCGCGCTCGAGGTCATCAACAAGGACACCGATTTCGATCTGCCGCTGGCCAAGGGCGAGGGTCTGCCGGGCCTCGGCGGCGCAAAAGTCCGCCTCGTGTTCGCCGACCACCAGGCCGATCCGCAAAAGGGCCGCGCCGAGGCCGAGCGCCTGATCACGCAGGAGAAGGTCTCCGCGATCATCGGCACTTATCAAAGCGCGGTCGCCGTCACCGTCAGCCAGATCTGCGAGCGCTACCAGATCCCGTTCGTCTCCGCCGACAACTCCTCGCCGAGCCTGCATCGCCGCGGCCTCAAATATTACTTCCGCGCCGCCCCGCATGACGAGATGTATTCGGCTGCGATGTTCGACTTCTTCGATGCTTTGAAGAAGAAGGGCACCAAGATCGAGACGCTGTCGCTGTTCCACGAGGACACCATCTTCGGCACCGATTCCGGCAACGCCCAGGCCAAGATCGCCGGCGAGCGCGGCTACAAGATCGTTACCGACATCAAGTATCGCGCCAACTCGCCCTCGCTCTCGGCCGAGGTGCAGCAGCTCAAGACCGCCAATGCCGACGTGCTGATGCCGTCGAGCTACACCACGGACGGCATCCTGCTGGTCAAGACCATGGCCGAACTGGGCTACAAGCCGAACGCGATCGTGGCGCAGGACGCCGGCTTCTCGGAGAAGGCGCTCTATGACGCCGTCGGCGACAAGCTCGAAGGCGTGATCTCGCGCGGCACCTTCTCGCTCGATCTCGCGCAGAAGCGTCCCATGGTCGGCAAGATCAACGAGATGTTCAAGGCGCGCTCGGGCAAGGACTTCAACGACCTGACCTCGCGCCAGTTCATGGGCCTGATCATCCTGGCCGACGCCATCAACCGCGCCAAGTCGGCCGACGGCGAGAAGATCCGCGATGCGCTGGCCGCGACCGACATCCCGGGCGAGCAGACCATCATGCCCTGGAAGCGCGTCAAGTTCGACGAGGCCGGCCAGAACAACGACGCCGACCCGGTGCTGCTGCAATATATCGGCGGCAAGTTCGTCACCATCTTCCCGCCGCAGGCCGCGATCGCGGAAGCGATCTGGCCGATGAAGTAAGATTGGGAAGCGGGAGCTCGGGCGTAGCTCCCGCCCTCATCCTGAGGAGCGGGCGTAGCCCGCGTCTCGAAGGACGAGGGCTGGGCCATCCTTCGAGACGCGCGCTGGTGCGCGCTCCTCAGGATGAGGATCTATTTCGGGGGACGACTTTTGACAGCTCAAGCCATTATCCAGAGTCTCGCGAGCGGCCTTCTGATGGGCCTGCTCTACGGACTGATCGCGGTCGGCCTCGCGCTGATTTTCGGCCTGATGGACGTCACGAACTTCGCCCATGGCGAATTCCTGATGCTCGCGATGTACCTGTCCTTCTTTCTGTTCGCGTTCTTCGCGATCGATCCCCTGCTGTCGGCCCCATTGGTCGCCGCGGCGATGTTCGTGTTCGGAGCGGTGGTCTATCTACTCCTTGTACGCTTCGCCATGCGGGCCAAGGCCAATGCCGGCATGGTGCAGATCTTCACGACTTTCGGCCTTGCGATCGTGATGCGCGGCCTCGCGCAGTACTTCTTCACGCCGGACTATCGCAGCATTCCACAGTCCTGGCTCGGCGGTAAAACCATCTCGGTCGCCGGCATCTTCCTGCCCGAGCCGCAGCTCATCGGTGCGCTGGTCTCGATCGCGGCCTTCGCCGGGCTCTACCTCTTCATCCACCGCACCGACTTCGGCCGCGCGCTGGAAGCCACCCGCGAGGATCCCGGCGCCGTCGCGCTCGTCGGCATCGACAAGAACCGCGTGTTCGCGTTCGGCTGGGGCCTCGGCGCCGCGCTGGTCGGTCTCGCCGGTGCGATCATGGCGGTGTTCTTCTACATCTATCCCGATGTCGGCGCGTCGTTCGCGCTGATCGCCTACGTGACCGTGGCGCTCGGCGGCTTCGGCAGCGTGTTCGGCGCCTTCGCCGGCGGCATTATTGTCGGCCTGGTCGAAGCGGTGACCGCGCTGGTGTTGCCGCCATCGCTGAAGTCCGTCGGCATCTATGCCGTCTATCTCCTCGTCGTCTTCATCCGGCCGCGCGGCCTGTTCGGGTCGATGTGATGGACAAGGCTTTTGCAGCGCGGCGCCGCCGCGACCTCATCATCGCCGCCGTGCTGGCCGGGCTCGCAGCGCTGGCTCCGCTGTTGATCAAGGATGTTTACGTCCAGAACATCCTGATCCTGACCCTGATGTATGCGGCGCTGTCGCAGAGCTGGAACATCCTGTCCGGCTATTGCGGGCAGATCTCGCTGGGGCACGCGCTCTATTTCGGCATCGGCGCCTACACCACCGAGCTGCTGTTCACGAAGTTCGGCGTGCTGCCCTGGTTCGGCATGCTCGCCGGCGGCGTGATTGCGGCAATCATCGCAATGGGGCTCGGCTATCCCTTCTTCCGCCTGCGCGGCCATTACTTCGTGATCGCGACCATCGTCATCGCCGAAATCGGACTGCTCTTGTTCCAGAACTGGGAATGGGCGGGGGCTGCGATGGGAATCACCGTTCCCGTGCGCGGCGACAGCTGGCTGAAATTCCAGTTCATGCGCAGCAAGCTGCCGTACTTCTATTTCGCGCTGGTGCTGTGCAGCCTCGCCTGGTTCGTCACCTGGTGGCTGGAGGACTCCAAATGGGGCTTTTGGTGGCGCGCGGTGAAGGACAATCCGGAAGCGGCCGAGAGCCTCGGCGTCGTCGTGTTCAACTCCAAGATGGGCGCGGCCGCGGTCTCCGCCTTCCTCGTCGCCATCGGCGGTGCCTTCTATGCGCAGTTTCTCGCCTATATCGACCCTGAAAGCGTGATGGGCTTCCAGTTCTCGCTGCTGATGGCGTTGCCGGCCGTGCTCGGCGGTATCGGCACCCTCTGGGGTCCGGTGCTAGGGGCGGCCATCCTGATCCCGATGACGGAGCTGACGCGCTCTTATATCGGCGGCTCAGGCCGTGGCGTTGACCTCATCGTCTACGGCGCCCTGATCGTCGCGATCTCGCTGGCCCTGCCGCGCGGCTTGGTGAGCCTGTTCTCCCGTTCGAAGGCAAGAGGAGCCACGCGATGACTGCGCTCCTTGAAACCCGCGGCGTCTGGCAGCGGTTCGGCGGCCTCGTCGCCAACAGCGATGTCTCGATCTCGGTCGGCCGCGGCGAGATCGTCGGTCTGATCGGGCCGAACGGTGCCGGCAAGTCGACGCTGTTCAATCTCATCGCCGGCGTCCTGCCGCCGACGCAAGGGTCGATCTGGTTCGACGGCGAGGATGTCACCAACATGCCGGCGGCCGAGCGCTGCCAGCGTGGCGTCGGGCGCACCTTCCAGGTGGTCAAGAGCTTTGAGACCATGACTGTTATCGACAACGTCATCGTCGGTGCTCTCGTCCGCAACACCGTGATGCGCGAGGCACGCCGCAAGGCGCATGAGGTGCTCGAATTCACCGGCCTTGCCGCGCGCGCCGACGTGCTCGCGAGCGACCTCGTGCCGGCCGAGAAACGCCGCCTCGAAGTCGCCCGTGCGCTTGCGACCGAACCAAAGCTGCTGCTGCTGGACGAGGTCCTGACCGGCCTGACGCCGACCGAGGCGCAGACCGGCGTCGCGCTGGTGCGCAAGGTGCGCGATGCCGGCATCACCGTGTTGATGGTCGAGCATGTCATGGAGATCGTGATGCCACTGGTCGACCGCGCCATCGTGCTCGACCTCGGCAAGGTGCTGGTCGAGGGTAAGCCTTCCGACGTCGTCCGCGATCCCAAGGTGATCAGCGCATATCTGGGAGATCGTCATGCTGTCGGTGCATGAAGTCACGACCGCCTATCAGGGTCTGGTCGCGATCTCCGCGGTCTCGATCGAGGTCCAGAAGGGCGAGATCGTCTGCGTTGCCGGCGCCAATGGCGCGGGCAAGTCGACGCTGCTCAAATCCATTGCCGGCGCTGAGCGTCCGCGCTCGGGCACCGTGACGTTCGACGGCAAGCGTCTCGACGGCATGGCGCAGCATCACATCACCGCCACCGGCATCGCCTATGTGCCGGAGAACCGCCGCCTGTTCCCGCGCCTGTCGGTGCGCGACAATCTGCGCCTCGGCAGTTATCTGTACCGCGGTGACGCCGACCGCGAGGGGCCGCTCAATCTCGTGTTCACGCTGTTCCCGCGTCTCCAGGAACGTTTGGAGCAGCGCGCCGAGACGCTCTCCGGCGGCGAGCAGCAGATGCTCGCCATCGGCCGCGCGTTGATGACGCGCCCGCGGCTGCTGATGCTGGACGAGCCCTCGCAAGGCATCATGCCGAAGCTGGTCGACGAAATCTTCCAGGCGGTACTGCGCATCCGCGACGCCGGCATGACCGTGTTGATCGTCGAGCAGCGCATGGCCGAGTGCCTGGAGATCGCCGACCGCGCCTACATCCTGCAAACCGGCCGCGTGCTGATGCAGGGCCCGGCCGCGGAGATCAGGGGGAACCCGGACGTACGGAAGGCGTATCTGGGGCTTTAGCGACTGTTGCTATCCGCATCTCGCTTAGCCTCTGATGCGGCCATCAATATACGTTCTACGATTGCCTCGAACTCGTCTTTGCCGATGGGGTCCGTCTCGGCCATCTTGTCGTATGGTTTGATGGTCTTTGGCCACCAATTGTGATGTCGCCCAGCCTTATCAAGGACACGGGCCGCTGCCTCGACCTCCGCGTTAGTCGGTCGCGCTGCTGTGGTCGCCGCGTGCGGAGCGTGCGAATGCTCGTGCCCATGCTCCGGCAGCGTCACCCCGAACACCTTCACCAGATCCTTCACCTGCTCCGGCGACAGATACCGCGGGTTCATCCCGCGCAGCAGCAGGTACAGCTTCGCCGTCTCCTCCAGCTCCTCCGTCGCGAACACCGCGGCTTCCAGCGTATCACCGGCGACGACAGGGCCGTGATTTGCGAGCAGCACGGATGAATATTTGCCCGCCAGTCCCTTGATCGCATCCGCAACCGCGGGATCGCCGGGGCGGTAATAGGGCACAAGCGCAGTGGCGCCGCATTTCATCAAATAATAAGCCGTCATCGGCGGCAGCGCGGCGCGCGGGTCGATCTCGGGCAGCATCGAGAGCGCGACCGAATGGGTGGAGTGCAGATGCACGATCGCCCGCGCGCTTTCGCGCGTGTCGTAGAGCGCGGTGTGCAGCGGAACTTCCTTGGTCGGCGCATCGCCCGAGAGGAGGCGCCCCCGTGCGTCCAGCCGCGACAGTCGCGCCGGGTCGAGGAAGCCGAGCGAGGCGTTGGTGGGGGTGACGAGCCAACCCCCGTCGTGCATCTTTACGCTGATATTGCCGGAAGAGCCCGGCGTCAGCCCGCGCTCGAACAAGGACCGTCCGAAGCGGCAGATATCCTCACGCAGCCGGGTCTCGTTGCTCATAGCCGTCATGCCCGCTTGTCTCACGCTTTGGCAGCGCGGCCAAGCCGTGTTATTCGGATCAGTGAGCCGCCGCAAAGGGCGGCCGTCCAGGAAACGTTCGCAAGGGTCAGTTGCATGTCCGCCTCCACGTCACAAAATCAGCGTATCGCCGTCATCGGGCTCGGCTCGATGGGGTTCGGCATGGCGACCTCGCTGAAGCGCGCCGGTCATGCCGTGACCGGCTGCGACGTCTCGGCTGACGCGGTGGCGCGTTTCGTGAAGGACGGTGGCGCGGGCGCCAGCACGCCGGCGGAAGCGGCCAAGGGCGCCGACATCGTCGTCAGTGTCGTCGTCAATGCCGCGCAGACCGAGACCATCCTGTTCGGCAAGGATGGCGTCGCCGAGACCCTGCCGAAGGACAGCGTCTTCCTGTCCTCCGCCACCATGGACCCGGACGTGGCCCGTCGCCTCGCAAAGCAGTTGGAGGCGACCGGCCGTCACTATCTGGATGCGCCGATCTCCGGCGGCGCGCAGCGCGCGGCCCAAGGCGAGCTGACGATCCTTGCCTCCGGCAGTCCCGCTGCTTTCACAAAGGCACGGCCGGCGCTCGATGCCATGGCGGCAAAACTCTACGAGCTCGGCGATGCCGCAGGGCAGGGCGCCGCCTTCAAAATGATCAACCAGTTGCTCGCCGGCGTGCATATCGCCGCCGCCAGCGAAGCGATGGCGTTCGCCGCCAAGCAGGGTCTCGACATCCGCAAGGTCTATGAGGTGATCACGGCCTCCGCGGGCAATTCTTGGATGTTCGAGAATCGCATGCCGCACGTGCTCGACGGCGATTACACGCCGCGCAGCGCGGTCGAGATCTTCGTCAAGGACCTCGGCATCATCCAGGACATGGCGCGCAGCGCCCGCTTCCCGGTGCCGGTCTCGGCCGCCGCGCTCCAGATGTTCCTGATGACATCAGCTGCCGGCATGGGCCGCGATGACGACGCCTCGGTGGCGCGCATGTATGCGCAGGTCACCGGCGTAAAACTTCCCGGCGACAAGTAGAGCCAAGAGGATTCCGATGCCCCGTTTCGCCGCCAACCTCTCGATGATGTTCACCGAGGTGCCGTTCCTCGACCGTTTCGACGCCGCTGCGCAAGCGGGCTTCACCGCGGTCGAATTCCTCTTTCCCTACGAGCATCCGGCCGAGGTGGTTGGCGAGCGGCTCAAGCGCAACGGTTTGACGCAGGCGCTGTTCAACCTGCCGCCGGGCGACTGGAACGCCGGCGAGAAAGGCTTTGCTGCTCTTCCTCAGCGCTTCGCCGATCTCAAGGCGAGCCTGGAGACCGCGTTGCCTTACGCCAAGGCGACCGGTGTCAAGCGGCTGCACTTGATGGCCGGCATTGCCAATCGCGGCGAGCGCGTCGCGATCGAGGCGTTCTACAAGTCGGTGGCGTGGGCTGCGGAGTACTTCGCTCCGCACGGCATCGACATCGTGCTCGAGCCGATCAATGCGCGCAATGTGCCCGGTTACTTCCTCAACGATTTCGGCTTCGCGCGCGACCTGATCCAGGAGCTGAGACTGGCGAACCTGAAGCTCCAGTTCGACATCTATCACTGCCAGATCATCCACGGCGACGTCACGATGCGCCTGCGTGAGATGATGCCGATCATCGGGCACATCCAGATCGCCAGCGTTCCCTCGCGCAACGAGCCCGACGGCGAGGAGCTGAACTATCCATTCCTGTTCACCGAACTCGACCGGCTCGGCTATACCGGCTTCGTCGGTTGCGAATACAATCCGCGCGGCAAGACCACCGATGGCCTCGCCTGGTTCAAGCCTTATGCGGGAGTGAAGCCGTGACGCTCGCACTGGGTTGCATCGCCGACGACTACACCGGCGCCTCCGATCTCGCCAACACGCTGACGCGCGCGGGCCTGCGTACCGTGCAGACCATCGGCGTTCCCGCGGACGATCTCGCGCTGCCCGAGGTCGACGCCGTCGTGGTGTCGCTGAAGAGCCGCTCGATCGAGGCAGGCCTTGCCGTGTCGCGCTCGCGCGCGGCGGAGAAATGGCTGCGCGGCCGCGGGGCGCGCCATGTGCTGTTCAAGATCTGCTCGACCTTCGATTCCACCGATGCGGGCAATATCGGCCCGGTGATGGACGCGCTGCGCGCCGATAGCAGCGAGGCCGTCGTTCTGGTGACGCCGGCCTTCCCGGAGACCGGCCGCACGGTCTATCAGGGCAACCTGTTCGTCGGCACTGTGCCGCTGAACGAGAGCCCGCTCAAGGACCACCCGCTCAACCCGATGCACGATTCCAACCTGGTGCGGGTGCTGGCGCGCCAGAGCAAGACGCAAGTGGGCCTCGTCGATCTCGCCACCGTCACCCGCGGCGCGGAGGCCGTGCGGGCCCGGCTTGCCGAATTATCCGGCAAGGGCATCGGCGCCGCCATTATCGACGCCGTGTTCGACCACGACCTCGAGACCATCGGCCTCGTCGCGGCCCAGCTCCGGCTGTCGGTCGGTGCCTCCGGCATCGGCCTTGGCCTTGCCCGTGCGCTGGTCTCGACCGGCAAGGTCAAATCGGCCGCGTCGAGCGGAGAGACCGGTGCTGCCGTCGGTGGACCGGCGGCGTGCCTTGCCGGAAGCTGCTCGCAGGCGACCCTCAAGCAGATCGCGAGCGCGGAAAAGGTCATGCCGGTGCTTCGTCTCGACCCGGACCGTATTCTTACGGGAGACGGCGAAGCGCAGCGCGCGCTGGACTGGGCGAGGCCGCGATTGGCCGAAGGTCCGGTGCTAATCGCATCGAGCTCGACGCCAGATCAGGTCACAGCGCTTCAGGCGCGCCACGGCCGCGATGCAGCCGGTCACGCCATCGAGCAGGCGATGGCCGACATTGCGGAAAACCTAGTCAAATCAGGCGTCCGGCGGCTGGTCGTGGCTGGCGGCGAGACCTCCGGCGCCGTCGTCGATCGCCTCGGGATTCCCGGCTTCCTGGTCGGCGCGGAGATCGCTGCGGGCGTCCCGGTGCTGCGCGCCGTCGGCGCTGAAGCAGGCGATATGCTGCTCGCGCTGAAGTCCGGAAATTTCGGCGGGCCGGAATTCTTCGCGGACGCGCTTGGGCTCATGCGCTGAGCGCAGGGCGTTCTTAGCTGCCTGTTCATTTCTTTCAGGCTCCGTACTCGAACGGAGTCGTAGTTAACATCTGCTCAGTCGCTCTGTTGTCTGATGTCGGCGTCGCTCCTTTTGGTTGATTGTTAAGACCTCCCGGACGCGCGCCCGCGCCAGCACAACGAGACCCGATTATGTTCGCCACCATTTCCATTCGCGCCAAGATCATCAGTGTCGTGGCGTTCCTGCTGGTCGCGATGACCGGCATGGGCCTGCTCGCCGTCACGAAGATGCGGTCGATGAACGCCAACACCACCGACATCACCACGAGCTGGCTGCCCAGCGTCCGGGTGCTCGGCGAACTCCGCGCCAGCGTCATCACCTACCGCAACGTGGTCCGCCAGCACATGCTGTCCGAGACCCTCGAGGAGAAGCTCGCCAACGAAAAGACGGCCGGCACCGTCATCGAGGCGCTCGCCAAGTCCCGCAAGGCCTACGAGCCGATGATCACCTCACCCGAGGAGCGCCGGCTGTACAACGAATGGGCCAAGCTCTGGGACGACTACAAGAAGGGCACCGAAGACGTCATGGCGCTGTCGCGCAAGGAGGCCGGCAAGGTCCCGCATGACGCCCAGGAGCTGAACACCAAGACGGTCAACAAGATCGGCCTTGCGTCGGATGAGGTCCTGATGAAGGACATCGATCTCAACACCAAGGGCGGCGACCAGGCTGCCCAGGATGCCGCCGACAGCTATTTCTATGCCTTCATGCTGGTCTCGATCATCCTCGGCGCCGCCGTGATCATCGGCATCGGCGTCAGCTTCTACCTGGTCCAGGACGTCTCCGCCGGCATCAACTCGATCATCCAGCCGATGCAGGCGCTCGGCAAGGGCGACCTCTCCGCCGAAGTCCCGCATCGCGGCGAGAAGACCGAGATCGGCGCCATGGCCGACGTGCTCCAGATCTTCAAGGAAGCCTTGATCGCCAAGAAAGCCGCCGACGAGGCCGCCGCCGCCGATGCCGAAGCTAAGATCGAGCGCGGCCGCCGCGTCGACGGCATCACCCGCGATTTCGAAACGATGATCGGCGAGATCGTCCAGACCGTGTCGTCGGCCTCGACCCAGCTCGAAGCCTCCGCCTCGACGCTGACCTCGACCGCCGACCGCTCACAGCGGATGGCGACCACGGTCGCCGCGGCCTCGGAGGAAGCCTCGACCAACGTGCAGTCGGTGGCCTCGGCCACCGAGGAGATGGCCTCGTCGGTCGGCGAGATCAGCCGTCAGGTGCAGGAATCAGCGCGGATGGCGGGCGACGCCGTCGGCCAGGCCCGTGCCACCACCGAGCGCGTCAGCGAGCTCTCCAAGGCGGCCTCCCGCATCGGCGACGTCGTCGAGCTGATCAACACCATCGCGGGCCAGACCAACCTCTTGGCGCTGAATGCCACCATCGAGGCGGCGCGTGCCGGTGAAGCCGGCCGCGGCTTCGCGGTGGTCGCCTCCGAGGTGAAGGCGCTCGCCGAGCAGACGGCCAAGGCGACCGGCGAAATCGGCCAGCAGATCTCCGGCATCCAGGCGGCGACCAACGACTCGGTCGGCGCCATCAAGGAGATCTCCTCGACCATCGAGCGTCTCTCCGAAATCTCCTCGGCGATTGCGGCTGCGGTGGAAGAGCAGGGCGCAGCGACCCAGGAGATCGCCCGCAACGTGCAGCAGGCGGCGCAGGGCACCCAGCAGGTCTCCTCCAACATCACCGATGTGCAGCGCGGTGCGACCGAGACCGGCACGGCCTCCTCGCAGGTGCTTTCGGCAGCGCAGATGCTGTCCAACGACTCGAGCCGCCTCAAGACCGAGGTCAGCAAGTTCCTGACCAACGTCCGCGCGGCCTAAGCCGGGACACGCTCGCAGTTCTGAAGGCGGCGCCTGCGGGCGCCGCCTTTTTACGTGGGGGTGAGCCGCTTTCGTAATCTTCCGGCCGCAGGCTGCATATCTGGAATGCGATTTCGCAGTGCGATAGCAGGGAAGTGACCGGACGGGGCGGCGCCGTCGTTGGCCATTTCCGCGGTGTTCGGGTAAATCAGCCCTAGGAACCCGTGGGGCGTGTTCCCTGTCCCCGATTTGGAATTGCCTGACCAATGATTGCTCTGGTCCGTATTGCCCTGAGCCGACCCTACACGTTTGTCGTGCTCGCGCTTCTGCTCCTGATCATCGGGCCGCTTGCGGCCCTGCGGACGCCGACCGACATTTTTCCGGACATCCGCATCCCCGTGATCGGCGTGGTCTGGCAGTACACCGGCTTGCCGCCGGACCAGATGTCCGGCCGCATCACCACGCCGTTCCAGCGCGCGCTGACGACGACCGTCAACGACATCGAGCACATTACCGCCAACTCCTATAACGGCTTTGGCATCATCAAGATCTTCTTCCAGCCGAACGTCGATATCCGCACCGCCAACGCGCAGGTCACCGCGATCTCGCAGACGCTGCTGAAGCAGATGCCTCCGGGCGCGACGCCGCCCCTGATCCTGAACTACTCCGCATCGACCGTTCCGATCATCCAGGTGGCTTTGTCGGGCGATGGCCTGACCGAGCAGAACCTCGCCGATATCGGCATCAATAATCTGCGCACCCCGCTGGTCACCGTGCCCGGCGCGGCGATCCCGTATCCGTTCGGCGGCAAGCAGCGCCAAATCCAGATCGACCTCGATCCGACCGCGCTCCAGGCCCGCGGCCTGTCGGGCCAGGATGTCGCCAACGCGCTCGCAGCCCAGAACCTGATCACGCCGGTCGGTACCCAGAAGATCGGCCAGTTCGAATACAACATCCAGCTCAACAACTCGCCGCTGAAGATCGACGAGCTCGGCAATCTGCCGATCAGGACCGTCAACGGCGCGATGGTCTATGTGCGCGACGTCGCGACCGTGCGTGACGGCAATCCGCCGCAGACCAACATCGTCCATGTCGACGGCAACCGCTCGGTGCTGATGATGGTGCTGAAGGCGGGCGCGACCTCGACGCTCGATATCATCGCCGGCATCAAGCAGAAGGTGATCGACGTCAAGGACCAGCTGCCGGACGCGCTGAAGATCGGCTTCATCGGCGACCAGTCGGTGTTCGTCCGCGGTGCGATTCAAGGCGTCGCGATCGAAGGCGTGATCGCGGCGCTGCTGACCAGCGTCATGATCCTGCTGTTCCTCGGCAGCTGGCGCTCCACGGTCATCATCGCGGTCTCGATCCCGCTCTCGGTGCTCGGCGCCATCATCATGCTGTCGGCGATCGGCGAGACGCTCAACATCATGACGCTCGGCGGCCTTGCGCTCGCGGTCGGCATCCTCGTCGACGACGCCACCGTCACCATCGAGAACATCAACTACCATCTGGAGCAGGGCAAGCCGGTCGAGCAGTCGATCCTCGACGGCGCCAACCAGATCGTGACGCCGGCTTTCGTCTCGCTGCTGTGCATCTGCATCGTATTCGTGCCGATGTTCTTCCTCTCCGGCGTCGCCCGCTTCCTGTTCGTGCCCATGGCCGAAGCCGTGATGTTCGCGATGATCTGGTCGTTCATCCTGTCGCGCACGCTGGTGCCGACCATGGCGAACTATCTGCTGCAGGCGCACGTCCATCACGAGGGCGGCCCGCCGAAGTCGCGCAATCCGCTGGTTTGGTTCCAGCGCGGCTTCGAGAAGCGGTTCGAGCGCATCCGCGGCGGCTACCATAATCTGCTGGGACTGGCGCTGGTGCACCGCGCGGTGTTCGTGATCGGCTTCCTCTGCGTGGTCGGCGCGTCCTTCGCGCTGGTGCCATTCCTGGGACGCAACTTCTTCCCGGCGGTCGATGCCGGCAATATCCTGATGCATGTCCGCACCCAGGTCGGCACCCGCGTGGAGGAGACGGCCAACCAGCTCGCCGACGTCCAGAAGGCGATCCGCAAGCTGATCCCCGGCGAAATCGAGACGCTGACCGACAACATCGGCATGCCGATCTCCGGCATCAACATGACCTACAACAACACGGGCGTGATCGGCCCGCAGGACGGCGACATCCAGATCAAGCTGAAAGAGGGCCACAAGCCGACGGAAGAGCACGTGCGCGTGCTGCGCGAGCAGCTGCCGCGCCTGTTCCCCGGCGTCAGCTTCGCGTTCCTCCCCGCAGACATCGTCAGCCAGATCCTGAACTTCGGTGCGCCCGCGCCGATCGACCTGCAGATCCGCGGCGCCAACATCAATGCCAACTTTGCCTACGCCAACAATCTGCTGGCGAAGGTCCGCAAGATTCCCGGCGTTGCCGATGCGCGCATCCAGCAGTCGCCGAACAATCCCACCTTCAACATCGACGTCGACCGCACCCGCGCGCAATATGTCGGCCTGACCGAGCGCGACGTCACCAACAGCCTCGTGGTCAATCTCGCCGGCTCCTCGCAGGTGGCGCCGACCTACTACCTCAATCCGGACAACGGCGTGTCCTACTCGATCGTGATGCAGACGCCGCAATACCAGATCGACTCGCTCAGCGCGCTCCAAACGCTGCCGATTACGGCGACCGGCAATTCGCAATCGCCGATCCTCGGCGGCATCGCCGACATCAAGCGCTCGACCTCGAGCGCGGTGGTGTCGCAATACGACATCCAGTCGCTGGTGCAGATCTTTGCCACGACCTCGGGCCGCGATCTCGGCGCGGTCGCCGCCGACATCCGCCAGGTGATCGCCGACACCGCCAAGGACGTGCCGAAGGGCTCCTCCGTGGTGCTGCTCGGCCAGGTGCAGACCATGAACAGCGCCTTCACCGGTCTTCTGTTCGGCCTGCTCGGTGCCGTCGTGCTGATCTACTTCCTGATCGTCGTGAACTTCCAGTCCTGGTCCGATCCGTTCGTGATCATCACGGCGCTGCCGGCCGCGCTCGCCGGCATCGTCTGGATGCTGTTCATGACCGAGACGACGCTGTCGGTGCCCGCCCTGACCGGCGCGATCATGTGCATGGGCGTTGCCACCGCCAACAGTGTGCTGGTGATCTCCTTCGCCCGTGAGCGCTACGAGGAGCTCGGTGACCCGATCGCCGCTGCACTCGAGGCCGGGTTCGTCCGGTTCCGCCCGGTGCTGATGACCGCGCTCGCCATGATCATCGGCATGGCACCGATGGCCCTGGGGCTCGGGGAGGGCGGCGAGCAGAATGCGCCGCTTGGCCGCGCCGTGATCGGCGGCCTGATCTTTGCAACTTTCGCCACGCTGATGTTTGTTCCCGTGGTGTTCAGTATGGTACACAAGAAACAGGGCGCCAAAGCCGCCGCCCCATTGGAGACTCCGCATGTCGCCCACTGAACCCCGCTCCCCGGTGTCGCACCGGAAACTGGGCATCTTCGGCGTGGTGGCGCTGATTGCGGCAGGCCTCGTCGTCGGCACCGGCATTCGTGCCCGCGAGGAGCAGGGCTCCAAGCTGAAGGAATGGACCGACGATCAGGCCGTTCCCAGCGTTGCGGTGACCCTGCCGAACGCAAAATCCCTCAACGGCACCATCGACCTGCCGGGTCGGCTCGAAGCCTATTACCGCGCGCCTATCTTCGCACGCGTCTCCGGCTATCTGAAGAGCTGGAGCGTCGACATGGGCGCGCGCGTCAAGGCGGGGCAGGTGATCGCCGAGATCGAGGCGCCCGACCTCGACCAGCAACTGCTTCAGGCCCGCGCCGACCTCGCCAGCCAGCAGGCCAGTGCCAGGCTCTCGGAAGCAACGCTCAACCGGCGCAAGACGCTGGTCGCCTCCAACTTCGTCTCCGCGCAGGAGATCGACGAGCGCACCGCCGATCTCTCCAACAAGAACGCGGCCGTCCACTCAGGCCAGGCAAATGTCGAGCGGCTTGAAGCGCTGGCCGGCTACAAGAAGATCACGGTGCCGTTCGATGGCGTGGTCACGGCGCGCGATACCGACGTCGGCGCGTTGATCAATGCCGGCGGCGGCTCCGGCCCGGCGATGTTCGTGGTCTCCGACATCACCAAGCTGCGCGTTTACGTCAACGTTCCCCAGAACTACGTGCCTGCGATCAAGATCGGCGCCAAGGCCACCATGGTCATGCCGGAATACCCGAACCGGACATTCCAGGCGACGGTCGAGGCGTCTTCGCAGGCCGTCGACGTCGCCTCAGGAACCACCCGCATGCAGCTTCGGCTCGACAATTCCAACGGCGAGTTGATGCCCGGCGGCTATGCCAGCGTGAAGCTCAACCTTCAGCGCGACACCGCGCCGCTGAGCATTCCCGCCAGCGCCCTGATCTTCAACGGCAGCGGTCTGCGTGTTGCGACCGTCGGTCCCGACGACAAGGTGCAGTTCAAGACCGTGACCATCGCGCGCGATCTCGGCAAGGAGATTGAACTCGCCTCGGGCATCGCACCCGACGACCGCGTCATCGCTGCCCCGCCGGATGGTATTTCCGACGGCGACCAGGTTCGCGTCGTCGGCGGTGCCGGTGCCAAGGGCAAGCCGGCGACGGCGTCGGAGAAGCAGGCGCCGAAGGGCTAGGTTGATCTCGTAGGGTGGGCAAAGCGAAGCGTGCCCACCGTTTTCATGTGATTGGAAGAAGAATGGTGGGAACGGCGCAAGAGCGCCTTTGCCCACCCTACGAAAGCTACGCCACCCGCCACTCCGGCACGTCATCCGCGGCCATCGCGATCTCGCCGAGCGAGCCTACCGGCGTGCGATCCATGTTGAGCAGATGCGCCAGCGTCGCCGCGTCGCTCGCCGGAATGCGCGCGAGTGTGCGCCGCTCGTCCGCCGTCCGCAGCATCACCACGCCGTGCTCGACATCGCCGCCGCGGCCATAGAGCACCGTAAAGCTCTCGACCTTGCCCCTACCTGAAGCCTCCGTGACGAACTCGGGCACCCCGCGCTTGTTGCGGTCGGCCTCGCCTTGCACGCTCGTCTCCTGCGCCAGCGCCTCACGTGGCGTCTTCGACACCACCAATGCGTGGTGCTTGGTGACGAAGCCGCCCTGGCCGTAGAGCAGCCCGAGCTTGGCGCCATCACGCACACGCCGCACCATCGCGCAGGCCGCATGCGTCATGTAGGTGTTGAGCGGCGCACCGAAGAAGGTGAGGCCACCGGTCACGGTCGGCTGCACGTCGGCCCCGAGGCTCAGCGTCCGCCGCGCCATCTTGGGCACGCATGGGAAGCAGCTATAGAGCTCGATCGCGTCGAAGCCGTCGCCGCCGGCGAGATCCATCGCCGCCTTCAGCACCGCATTCTGCGGATGGCTTTCATGGAACTGATCGCGCAGGAGGTAATCGCGCGGCTCCTCGGCCGAGGCGCCACCGAGCGGATAGACCAGCTTGTCCTCGGCGATGCCGGCCGCGCGCGCCTTGGCGAGGCTGGTGAGCAGCAGCGCGCCGCCCATGTTGACGCTGGGGTTGGCGACCATGAGCTTGTTGTAGGGCCAGGCGATCAGCCGGTTGTCCGCCGTCGGCGTCGTGATCTCGTCCGGCGCATAGCGCCGCTTCAGCCAGGCGTTGGGATTTTCGGCGGCGGCCTCGGAGTAGCGCGACCACAGCGTGCCGGACTCTGCCATGGCTTCGCGCGGCGTCTGGCCCCAATGGGCGGAGGAGGCGGACTCATAGAAGGGATAAACGGTGACGGGACGGAACACGCCGAGCTTCACCGCCAGCGGCTTCTGGAAAGCCGCCCCACGCTTGGGCTCCTCGACGTCATGGGCGAACGGCGTCCAGGGCAGCTTGACCCCGGCGCGCTCCGCCTTGGTCGCGGTCGACTGCGCCTCCGCGCCGCAGACTGCCGCCACCGTGCATTCGCCACGCGCAATGCGCTTTGCCGCCTCGTGGATGTAGCGGATCGGACTCTCGCCGCCGACGGGGCCGTAATGGCAATGCGCCGGCGCAATGCCGAGCCGCTGCGCCAAAAGCTTCTCCGGATCGCGATAGCGCCAGCTCAGGAAGTTGACGACGTCGAGCGACTGCACCTCGCCAAGCAGCTTTGCGCCGGCGTCCTGTTCGGCCCGCCGTAGCGCCTGTTCAAGCAGATCCAGCGGCTCGAGGCCGTCGGTGATCTCCTTGGGTCGGTCGATGATCTCGCCGATGCCGACGATGACGGGGATGCGGTCTTCCGGGATATTGTCAGTCATAATCTCGATTCACGATGTTAGTTGTCTCGTCATTGCGAGGAGCGAAGGAACGAAGCAATCCAGATATGTATCCGCGGAAGCAGTCTGGATTGCTTCGCTTCGCTCGCAATGACGATGTGGATGCTACTCCGCTACCAGCGCATTCATGTGCTCGACGGCCTCGGCAAATTCCTCCTTGAACTCCTGCACCACCGCGCCCGCCGACTTCACGCTGTCGATCAGGCCGACGCCCTGGCCGACGAAATAGCTGACGAGGTCGCGCGCCTTGGCATTGCCGCTCGCCGCCGCACGATCGATCGCGTTGAAGGCGTCGCGGCTGATGACGCTTTGCAGCGGCATCGGCAGCGCGCCGGGGCTTTCCGGCGCGCGGTCCCAGGCATCGGTCCAGACCGACCGGAGCTGGCGTGCGGGCTTGCCGGTGCGCCCCTTCGAACGGATCGCGTCGCGCGAGGACGCCGCGATCATCTTCTCGCGGAAGATCTCCGTGGTCTCGGCCTCGACGGTGGCGAGCCACACCGAACCGGTCCAGGCGCCGGCCGCGCCCATCGCCATGCAGGCGGCCATTTGCCGTCCCGTCATGATGCCGCCGGCCGCGAGCACCGGCACGTCGCGGATCTTCTTGATCGCCTTGATCACCTCCGGCACCAGCACCAGGGTGGAGACCTCGCCGCAATGGCCGCCGGCCTCGGTGCCCTGCACCACGAGAATGTCGACGCCGGCCGCGACCTGGCGCAACGCATGCTCCTTGGCGCCGACGAGGGCGGCAACCGGCACGCCGTGCTTCCTGCCCGTCTCGATCATCGCCTTCGGCGGCACGCCCAGCGCGTTGGCGATCAAACGGATCGGATGGTTGAAGGAGACCTCGAGCAGCTGAAGTGCGGTCTTCGCGTCGAACGGTTGCGGCTGGTTGTCGGCCACATCACTTGTCGTCAACTCGATGTCGTATTTCTTCAGGAGGTCGCGCGTGTAGGCGCGGTGCTCCTGCGGCACGCGCGCCTCCAGGCTCTTCCAGGTGACGTCCTTCTCGCCTGCGGTCGAGATGTTCTCGGGGATCAGCACGTCGATGCCGTAGGGCTTGCCGTCGACATGCTCGTCAATCCATTTCAGCTCGCGCTCGAGCGTGTCGGGCGTGTGCACGGTGGCACCCAACACGCCGAAGCCGCCGGCACGGCTGACGGCGGCAACGACGTCGCGGCAATGGCTGAAGGCGAGCAGTGGGAACTCGATGCCCAGCATGTCGCAGATCGGCGATTTCATGGCTCTCTCCCGGCAGCCGTCGCGTTGCTGTTGTTGCTTTGCTTGAGCGAAGGCGCTTCGACGCTAGCCCATCGTCGCTACTGATGCCAATCCGGATTTGGCCGCGCATCTTGCGTGCAGACGCCACGCGGCGGATGAGCCATTCCGCTGCACAAAATAAAGAGGCCAGAGCCCACCGATTTGCCTCTTGCGCTTTTGTGAGCCTGTGAGAATGCTGGCGCAAACAAAGAGAAAACAGCGAGGGAGCGCCAACCGATGTCGCAAGCGCAAGCGAGTCCGGCCCGAACCGTGAAGGCCCAAGCCTTGAAAGCTTACGACGTGGTCGTCGTCGGCGCGGGCTTTGCCGGCATGTACATGCTGCACCGCCTGCGCGGTCTTGGCTTCTCGGCGCGCGTCTATGAGCAGGGCGGTGGCGTCGGCGGCACCTGGTACTGGAATCGCTATCCCGGCGCGCGCTGCGATGTCGAGAGCATGCAGTATTCCTACTCGTTCTCGGAAGAGCTTCAGCAGGAGTGGGACTGGAGCGAGCGCTACGCGCCGCAGCCGGAGATCCTGAACTACGCCAACCACGTTGCCGACCGTTTTGATCTTCGCCGCGACATCCAGTTCGACACCCGCGTCGAGCGCGCGGCGTTCGACGCGCGGGCGAAGTGCTGGTCGGTGACGACGTCCGACGGCAAGACGGTTGAGGCGCAGTTCATCGTGCTCGCGACCGGCTGCCTCTCGAACGCGCGCAAGCCCGACATCAAGGGCCTTGAGAGCTTCAAGGGACCGGTCTACCACACTGGCAGTTGGCCGCATGAAGACGTCGACTTCACGGGCTTGCGCGTCGGCTTGATCGGGACGGGATCGTCTGGCATCCAATCGACGCCCGTCATCGCCGAACAAGCAAGACATCTCACCGTGTTTCAGCGCACGGCGAATTTTTCGATTCCCGCGCGCAACGCCGCGCTGACCGACGAAGAGCGCAACAACGTCCGCAAAACCTATCCGGAGATCCGCCGCTTCGCCCGCGAAATCGCACGCAACGGCATTTTCGCCGAGCAACCCGATCGCGGCGCACTCGACGACAGCGATGAGACCAGGAATGGCAAATATTCGGCGCGCTGGGAGCGCGGCGGGCTCACCTTCATGTATGTCTACAACAATCTCGGCCTGGAGCGATCGGCGAACGATACCGCGGCGAACTTCGTGCGCGGCAAGATCGCCGGGATCGTGCAGGACCCCGAAACCGCGAAGCTGCTGCAGCCCAACAGCCATCCGATCGGCACCAAGCGCATCTGCATCGATACGGATTATTTCGCGACCTTCAACCGGCCGAACGTCTCGCTGGTCGACATCAAGACCAATCCGATCGAGGAGATCACCGCGAATGCCGTGCGCGTCGCAGGCAAGGACCACGAGGTCGACGCGCTGGTGATGGCGACGGGCTTCGATGCCATGACCGGCTCGGTCGCGAAGATCGACATCAGTGGCCCGGGCGGACGGACGCTGAACGAGAAATGGGCGGAAGGTCCGAAGACCTATCTCGGGCTGATGAGCGCGGGCTTTCCAAACCTCTTCATCATCACCGGCCCCGGCAGTCCGTCGGTGCTCTCGAACATGATCGTCTCGATCGAGCAGCATGTCGACTGGATCGCAGATTGCCTCGTCCACATGCGCAGGCACGGTGTTGCCACCATGGAGGCAAGCGGGGAGGCCGAGGACAAGTGGGTCGCCCATGTCAACGAGGTCGCCCACGGCACGCTCTATCCGCAGGCCAATTCCTGGTACATGGGCGCCAACATTCCAGGCAAGCCGCGCATCTTCATGCCCTATATCGGCGGTGTCGGTGTCTACCGCCGGATCTGCGACGAGGTCGCGGCGAAGGGATATGAGGGGTTTTTGCTGGGGCGGGCCGAGCGGGGGCTGACGGCGGCCGCGTCCTGAACCTGGCTCTTTCCGATCGTAATTCCCGGGGGGCGCGGAGCGTTGTTGGGCCCGGAACGACGGCGGGGAAGTGGCCTGCCATGACGAAACGTAGAGTTGCCCCGCCCGGCAATGCATTTCTGCGCCCTTGCCATCGGCCATTCGCGGGCTAATTAATGCAGGCGCATCTTTTCGCCGGAGCCCCCGCATGACCGACGCCCCCGCCTACGTGCCGCCCAAAGTCTGGACCTGGAACAAGGAGAACGGCGGGCAGTTCGCCAGCATCAACCGACCCATTGCCGGTCCCACCCACGACAAGGAGCTGCCGGTCGGCAAGCATCCCTTTCAGCTCTATTCGCTGGCGACGCCGAATGGCGTGAAGGTCACGGTGATGCTGGAGGAACTGCTGGCGCTCGGCCACAAGGGCGCCGAATACGATGCCTGGCTGATCAGGATCGGCAATGGCGACCAGTTCGGCAGCGGCTTTGTCGACATCAACCCGAACTCGAAAATTCCCGCGCTGGTGGACCGCTCCGGTCCCGAGCCGATCCGGGTGTTCGAATCCGGCTCGATCCTGGTCTACCTCGCCGAGAAGTTCGGCGCCTTCCTGCCGAAGGATATCAAGAGCCGCACCGAAGCGATGTCCTGGCTGTTCTGGCAGATGGGCAGCGCGCCCTATCTCGGCGGCGGTTTTGGTCACTTCTACGCCTACGCGCCGACCAAGATCGAATACGCCATCGACCGCTTTGCGATGGAGGTCAAGCGCCAGCTCGACGTGCTCGACCGGCGCCTTGCCGACAACGAGTACCTCGCGGGCAATGAGTACACCATCGCCGACATCGCTGTGTGGCCCTGGTACGGCGCGCTCGCCAAGGGGCTGGTCTATGGCGCCGGCGAATTCCTGTCGGTGCAGGACTACAAGCACGTGCAGCGCTGGACCGACCAGATCGCCAAGCGCCCGGCCGTCAAGCGCGGCCGCATGGTCAACCGCGTCTCCGGCGATCCCGCCAGCCAGCTCCACGAGCGCCACGACGCCGGCGATTTCGACACCAAGACCCAGGACAAGATCGGCGAGCCGGCGGCGACGTAAACGGTGCTCGCTTCACCTCGCCCCGCTTGCGGGGAGAGGTCGAATTCGATCGAAGATCGAATTCGGGTGAGCGACTGTGTTCGCTGTCAAGCGGGTTGCCATGGTGTTTTCGTCCTGATCATGACATTGAGGATGGTCAGCAGCTTGCGGGCGACGGCGATCAGGGCAACGAGCTTCGGCTTTCCATTGGCCACGAGGCGCTCAAAGAAGGCCTTGAGGACGGGGTTGTGACGTCTGGCGGTCATCGCTCCCATGAACAATACCGTTCGCACCGCTTGTCGCCCGCCACCAATGAAGCTTTTTCCGCGCCAC